>NZ_SBIS02000011.1 GCF_004765815.2 Halorussus salinus
CAGGCCGGGGTGTCCGCTCTCGCTCCACAAACTCCAAGTCAATCCACGAACTAGAACCACTGAGGCGGTTGAATTTGGTCATAGAGCAACCGAAGAACGACCGCCTCGCTCTTAACTGAACACGGCCCCCACATACTCCCACAGATTTATCTACCGCGGCTACCGTACTAGACTTCATGACAATGTTCGAGTACGGTCAAGACGGGGACGAAAAACAGGCGTACGTCCCTGAAGGAGTCCTGAAGGGAATCGAGGACATTGCTGAAGGCCGTACTCTCAGCGACGAACAGTTCGACGAAGTTCTCGACTTGTGAACTACCCTACCCTATTCGCTCACGGCTGACGCCGTTTGCTCCTTGAGGGTAGGGCTTCCTGCTTCCAAGACGCGCTTTGCAGGAACTGTCGTGGTTCCCGTAGGGAGCGCAGTCTCCACAGGCGTTGATTCGGAGCGTCCCTCTCCTACGTGTTTCGCACCACGAGAAAGAATGTTTCGCGCCGCGTTCGCGTCCCTGTCGGCGGTGAATCCGCACGACGGACAGGAATGTTCGCGGACCCACAGCGGCTTGTCCGTCTCAACGCCACACGCCGCGCACTCCTTGGTCGTCCCTGCTGGTTCAACCGCCACGAAGTGCGTCCCTTCGCGTTCACACTTGTATTCGAGCATCCGGAGGAACGTTCGCCACGCAGCAGACGCCGTATTGCGACTGTTCGACGCCGACTCCATCATCCCCTTCACGTTCAAGTCCTCTACGGCTACAAGGTCGTATTCCCGAGCGTAGAAGTTCGAGAGTTTGTGCAAGAAGTCACGGCGCTTGCGGCGGAGGTCTGCGTGACACTCCGCGACTTTCCGCCGTTGTTGCTCGTAGTTGTTCGACCCGTGTTCCTTCCGCGAAAGTTTCCGTTGTTCGCGTTCCAACCGTTCGCGTTCGTCCGAGAGGTCAACCGATTCGACGGCGTGACCGTCGGTGTCGTGGGCGTACTTGAGAATCCCCACGTCGATACCGACGCACCGCTCGGGTTTCTCAGGCGGCTCGGGCAGTTCTCGGTCCATTTGAACCCCGAAGGTGGCGAACCACTCGCCCGTCGGTTCCTTCTTGAGCGTGACCTGTTTCACCGTAGCGTCGTCGGGGATGGGTCGGTAGAGTCGAATCGGGATATCCGCAAGTTTCGAGAGTGACAGCACAGTCCGACCGCCCTTCTTGTCGAGCTTGAAGCCAGACTGACTATACGTGAAACTACGGAACTCCCGTGGTGGCTTCCACTTGAGTTGGCCGACGCCGTAGCCGTTGTTCTTGAGTGCAGAGAGGCTCTTGAGGTTATCGAACAGGCGTTCGACGACTGTTTGAAGAACCTTCGAATACACGTCCGAGAGATCGTCCCACCATTTTTTGAGGTCGGGGAGTTCCGACCGCAGGGTGGTCATGGACGGCAGTTCGCCGTGGTCGTCTTGGTACTCGTTGAGGCGATAGCGCGTGTGGTTGTACAGTTGCCGACAAATATCGCGGTGGCGGTCCAACTCCTCGCGGTGGGCATCGGACGGTTCGAGGCGATACTTGTAGGCGTAGTACATGGCGCTACTCGCGTTGGTCTTCGACGTACTGCTTCAGCACATCCAGCGACACCTGCCCCGTCGAAATGAGGCAGTACGAGTCGTTCCAGAAGGAGTCGCCCCACAGGTCGGTCTTCAGTTCATCTTCGTACTCGTTGCGGATTCGGCGGGCGGTTGCGCCCTTGACCGTGTTGATGAACTTCACGAGGTCCGTGGTGGGTTTCGCTCGGAACAGGATGTGAACGTGGTCGTCTTCGCCGTCAAGGTTGGTCAGTTCGACACCGTAGTTGTCCGCGAACCCGCTGATGACCTCGTGAATGAATTGGGTTCGCTCCTCGGTTAACACTCCGCGCCGATACTTCGTGGTGAGTATCAGGTGGTAATGGAGCGAATACGTCGAGTGCGAACCTGAATCGAGGTCGTATTCCATTGGGTTCACCCAATATTGGGATACCCCAACGCAAAAACGTTGCGATTACATGGGCCTGTGGGCCTGTAACAGAATAGTGTGCGAACAGATAATGACGGCGCTGTATCCCCTCCCTACTGCGCTACTCGGGCTTGGCCCTGCGTTGCTCGTTGAGGACGGGGGCTTAGCGCCTGCATTCAGCTAACCCGCTTATTTCAAAGCAGTTTAGTTAGCTCCCTGAATAGCCGTAAATGAGCAGACGTGAGTACTGTAAAACTCTCTGACGAAGAGAACTATGCTATTCTTGCCGAGCAGTTCGGTGAGGGGATATCGTCGTTGGGGGCTACAGACCAGCGACGAGTAGTCAAACGACTATACACGGTCTTAGATAGTAGCAATCCACAGTACTACATCTACGAAACTGTCGAAGGTTGTGACGAACTGCAGGTCATCCGGGAAGGTGATTCACTTCGGATTTACTGTCGGCTCGTGATGGGTATTCCGCAGAATAATAAGCACTACAATGTCCTCTTCGCGTTCTACGTCGATACTCACGACTACGAATCTAAAACGCTATCTCATCTTGACGAAGCCGCCGAGCAGTGGTTAGAGGAGATAACTGAATTTTCCGCAGTTACGGACGTTGACGCGTATCTCCAGACCCACGACGCGAAAACGCCGGAGTTCTTCGCGGACCGACTCGACCGGTAGTTTCGGCGATTTTCGACGGTATCGCTACTCCGAATCCAGATGCTCGCGCGTCCGCCCCGAGTAGCCCAAGACGACCGCTATCACGAGCAAGGCCGCGAACCCGACGACCAGCGCGCCCTGCAACGCCGCCACGACGGCCATCCCGACCGCGCCGACGGCCGCGATTTTGTACTGGTTCGTCCAGATGCCGCGGGTGCCGGTCAGCGCGAACGAGAACGTCAGCAGGTACAGCAGGAGTCCGGACTGGGAGAACCCGCCGAGACCCAACAGGACGTACGCCCCGATGAATCCGAGGAGGACGACGACGCCGACCGAGAACCCCTTCGCCAAGACGACGCGCGTGTTGGCCATACGTTCCCTTGTCCGGCCAGCGACATAAACGTCAAACGTTAAGCCCCCTTAGCCTCGATTGGACGACATGAATAATCCCTTCTACGAGTTGGGGCGACTCTCCGCCGGGCGCAACGTCTCGCGTCTGCTGGCGAGCGTCGTCGCCGTCCTCGCGCTTCTCTTCGTCCTCCCCTTGGCGGACCCCCTGACAGTCGCGGGACTGCTGGCGCTCGGACTCGTCCTCGCGGTGCTTTCCAGCGCGGTCGAAATCGTGGGTCCCTACGAGAAGCGCGCGCTGACGGTGTTCGGCGAGTACCGGAAACTGCTGGGACCGGGGCTGAACGTCGTCCCGCCGCTGGTGAGCAAGACTCACACCTTCGACATGCGGACCCAGACCCTCGACGTGGCCGAGCAGGAGGCCATCACCGAGGACAACTCGCCCGTGACCGCCGACGCGGTCATCTACCTCCGCGTGATGGACGCCGAGAAGGCGTATCTGGAGGTCGAGGACTACGAGAAGGCGGTCTCGGACCTCGCCCAGACGACGCTCCGAGCGGTCATCGGCGACATGGAACTGGACGACACGCTCCGCCAGCAACGGGAGATAAACGACCGCATCCAGCGGGAACTCGACCGGCCGACCGACGAGTGGGGCGTCCGCGTCGAAGCCGTCGAGGTCCAGTCGGTGATGCCGACGCCGACCGTCGTGGACGCGATGGAGCAACAGACCGCCGCCGAGCGCCGCCGCCGCGCGATGATTCTCGAAGCGCAGGGCGAGCGCCGGAGCGCCGTCGAGAAAGCCGAAGGCGAGAAGGCGTCGGAGGTCATCCGCGCGCAGGGCGAAAAGCAGAGCCAGATTCTCGAAGCGCAGGGCGACTCGATTTCGACGGTCCTCCGCGCCGAGTCCGCCCAGTCGATGGGCGAGCGCGCGGTCATCGACAAGGGACTGGAGACGCTGGACGCCATCGGACAGGGCGACTCGACCAGTTTCGTCCTGCCCCAAGAACTCTCGTCGATGGTGGGTCGCTACGGCAAGCACCTCACCGGGAGCGACGTGAAAGAACGGAACGGCGAACTCGACAGCCTCGACTTCGACGCCGAGACCGAGGAGCTACTTGGACTGGACGAGGTGGACGAACTGGCGGGCGGCGTGGACACCGACGAGACCGCCGAACTGGACGAGACCGCCGAAGTCGCCGACCCCGAGTCGGAGTAGACGGCCCGACCGCTCGTCGGCGTCGGGCGACGACGTTCGTTTCCCGCGCCGACGGAGACCATGGTACTTATTGTCTCGGGGGTGTAATGAAAGACCGTGATGAGTTACGACGACCGACCAGTCGGCGGACTCGACGGGAGCGAACCCCCTCGCGGGGACGCGAGCGAACGCTCGGACACTCGACTCGTCCGGCGGGTGATGGACCGACTCCACTCGCTGGGCGAACGTGTCGCGAGCTACTCCCGAACGTGGTCCGGGCGGTACGTCGAACAGCAGGCGCAGTTGTACGAAAAGAGTCGCTGAGGGCCGCGTCGCCCTCGATTCGGAGCTGTTTTTCTCGTCGTCCTACTCGTCCAGTCGCACGGTCATCACGGGCACCGGCGACGCGCGGACGACTTTCTCGGTGACGCTCCCGATGAGGTAGTGGTCCAGTCCCGTCCGGCCGTGGGTGCCCATCACCACCACGTCCGCGTCGGCCTCCTCGACGTACTCCAGAATCGCGGACTTCGGGACGCCCGATTCCACGACCTCCTCGACGGGCACCTCGTCGGGGAGTCGGGCCGCGGTCTCGCTGGCGGCCTGCGTGGCGCGCTCGCGCTCGGACTCCTCCCACGCCTCGGCCGCGACGCCACCCGACGGACTCTCGAAGCGGTTGCGCGAGTCCGCGACCGCGAGGACGTGGACCGTGGCGTCGTAGTTGCGGGCGATGCTCGCGGCGTGTTCGGCGGCCGCCGCGGTACCGTCGCTCCCGTCGGTCGGCAGGACGAGGTCGTCGTACATCAGACCACTCCTCCCGACGCCATCAGGAACAGCGCGGTGGCGATGACCGCGAACAGGCCGCCGACGAACTTCTTGATGGTGCCGGTGTCCAGCGCGGCCGAGACGTACGGCGCTATCTGGCCGCCCGTGGCCGTCGCCGGGACCGTCCAGACGACGATGTTCCACGGCGTCGAGGAGAGACTCATCGTGTGGCCGCCGACGAGTCCGCCGCCGAAGACGTGAACGACCGACGCGAGGATGGCGGTCGAAGCCACGACGATGTGGTTGGTCCCGATGGCGACCCGGACCGGAATCTTCGAGCCGAGCATCGAGATGATGCCCAACTCGCCGATGCCGAACCCGGCGAGTCCTTGGAACGTGCCGCCGATGCTGTAGTTGGCGAACCGCCGCAGGTAGCCCGACCGCTCGTAGGTGTAGTCGTTGCCGTCGCGGTCCACCCGCGTCACGACGCCCTCGTCGTCGATTCGGACGCCACCCTGTCCGGGCTTGGCGGCGTCGTTGGGCAGGTCGGGCGTGCCGCCGTCGGTCTCGGCCGCGGCGGCCGCGCCCTCGGACGCGCCGTCCGACGAGCTACTCGGCTCCTCGTGGCCGAGGTCGGCCTTGAACAGGAGGTAGGACGCCGCCAACAGCGCGAGTCCGAGGAGGGTGTGGAACACCGGTTCCGGGATGAAAAACGACAGGAGCGCGCCGCCGACGACGAACGGGACCGCGCCGCCGACCAGCGAGAGCGCCAGTCGCCGGTCCACGAGACCGTACTGGACGAACGCCAGCGCGGAACTCGACAGGCCGAACGACTCGCTGATGAGCCCGATTTTGACGAGCGTCTCGGGTTCGAGCGGACGGGCGACCAGCGGGAAAATGAAGATGAGGAACGGCACGAACAGTGCCGACCCGCTGATGCCGACCGTGTTCACGATGGTCGCGCCGAGCATGAACACGGGGAACAGCCACCAGTACTGGAGCCAGTAACTCCTCCCGGCGTCCGCGGGCGCGATGCCCCCGAAGACGACGGTTCCGACGAACACCACGGGCGCGAGGAACACGAACACGTGCTGGTACTTGAGGAACGTCTCCATCAACCGCTCGTACGACGACGACGGCGTGACTTGTTGTTCGGTCATGAATCTCGATTACGTCGCTCGCGCGGCGAGACCGTCGCGTCGCTGGGAGACGACTCGATGCTCGGCGGACGCCTCACCGGAGACTCGACGCGCCCGAGCGGGTAGCGACGGCTCCGGAGCGGGTCGGAATCGGGTCGGGAAAACGAGGAGCGTCGAGCGGTCCGAAGCGAAACGAGTGGGAGAGATCATCGGCTACGTGAACCCTCCTGTGGGGGGTTGGATGGGGTGTCCGGGGTGCGAACGCGCGTGCGTCTGCTCTCGGTTCATAGTACCGGCGAGTAACAGATTGGCGGTAAAAAAGTCTTGATGAAGATATCTACTATTTGCTTCGATTATGATGTTCGTTTCCCCGAACGTGTTTCGAGCCGACAATCTTGTCGGCTACCCCGGACCGGCCGGTGGGTCGCCGGGACCGGGGACCTGCGAGCGAATCGCGGTCAGCCGACCACTCCGAAGCCGAACTGGGCGTACGGCCAGAAGTAGTAGACTGCGACGCCGACGACGATAGCCGGAATCGTCGTGTAGATGGTGGCGATGATGGCGGCCTTCAGGTCGATGGCCATCAGCGGGAACAGCGCGTCGCCGTCCTGACTGATGGCGTTGGCCGTCAGCGCCGAGAAGGGGATGTCGCCGTTCGCGTAGAGCGTGGCGAAGACTATCTGGGGCGCACAGCCGGGGACGAGTCCGAGCGTCGCGCCCGCAATCGGGGCGAGGACGCCCGCGGCGGCCGCCAGCGCGCCGATGTCGAGCGCGAAGACGACCACGCTGTACTCGTAGAGGAGGTAGGCCGCGAGGACCCAGACGGTCACCATGCTGGTCTCCATGGCGGCGTGCTGGAACGTCTCGTAGGCGCTCTCGAAGTCGTCGCGGACGCGCCCGGCCTCGCCCTCGCCGATGAACCGGCGGCCGACGAAGTGGAGGTAGAACGACGCCGAGGTCCCGAGCAGTCCGGCGACGGTGAACAGGCCGAAGAAGGTGGGACCGAACTCCAAGGCGACCTCGGGGGCACCGCGGCGCAGGTACTCGACGCCAGCGACGAGTCCGGCGAACGCGACGACCCACCAGAGGACGTGAACGCCGTGGCTGAGAGTCGTCATCGCTCCGGAATCGGTTCCGACCGCTCGGGCGTCGTGGCCGCACGCGGCGTCCTCCTCGTAGTCCGGGATGCTCGGGCCACCTTCGGCGACGCTGGTCGTGGCGAACCCGCCGTCGGTCATCGGCCGACCGATGCGCTCTACGGCGTCGTCCACGCGGCCGATGCCGAGACCCCACAGGTCGATGGCGTAGCCGAACAGGACCGCGGCGACGAACGCCAGTCCGTAGGCGTAGAGCGCGGCTTCCGGCGCGAGCGCGAGGATGACGAACGCGGAGTCGCCCGCCGTCGCCGCGAGCGCGGCGACGACCGTCCCGAAACTGACCGTCCCGCGGACGTACAGCGGCATGGCGACGATAGCGCCGCCACAGCCGGGCGTCAGCCCGAGGAGACCGCCAGCGATGGGCTGGAGTCGCTCGTTGTCTTCGAGAAACCGGACGACGCGACCGCCGGTCCGATACTGGACGTAGCTGAACAGCAGGACGGTGATGGCGACGAACGCGCTGACCTGTACGAAGCCGTCTCGGACCGAAAATACCAAGATTTCGAGTGCTTGCTCCGGGGATATCACGCCGACGACACCTCCCGCGGAGCCGACCGATGGTCGGCGGTCGCTACGCGGCGGAGAACATTTGCGACCGGGCTGGGGTCACCGCCGACGCGACCGGGGAAACTATCGACTCGACCGGCGGCGCGTCTGCTGGGAGTCGCGGGCGTGCGGAGACGAACCGTCTCCCCGTCGGGAACTCTCGATAACGCAGGCGTATCGTCGCACGTCATGTTTGAATCTAACAGCTGTAGTTGATACGTGGAAGTATAAAATAGTACCTGTCTAAGCTAAGGATTAGACTAGTCTAATTCAGGCGGTCGCACGAGCGAGTGCCGGGGTAGCGACCGGAGTACAGCTGTCGGCGAGCGCGAACTCGGCGTCTACGCTCGCTCGTTCGACGCGTAACTGCTCGGTACTCGACACTCGACGTTCGATTTCGGACGACTGCGAACGGTCGCCCCGAGAGCGGGGCGGCAAAAGAGCGTCAGAACCCGTCGGTCGGTTCCGGCACGCCCTCGCCCTCCACGTCTACGTCCACGTCGAACTCCTCGCGCAGTTCCCGGATGCGGTCGCGGATGTCGGCGGCGAGTTCGAATTCGAGGTTGCTCGCGGCCTCGTTCATCCGGTCCTCCAACTCCTCGATGTGCGCCTCGGCCTCGTCGTCGGTCTCGGGTTCGCCGTCGGTCACGCCGGAGGTGTCGGTCTTGCTCCCCGGCAGATTGGCCTCAGAGACCTCCTTCTCGATGGTGGTGGGTTCGAAGCCGTTCTCCTCGTTGAACTCCTGCTGGATGGCCCGACGGCGCTGGGTCTCGTCTATCGCGGCCGCCATCGCGTCGGTGGTCTCGTCGGCGTAGAGGACCACCTCGCCGTTGACGTTCCGGGCGGCCCGGCCCATCGTTTGGACGAGCGACGTTTCGGACCTGAGGAATCCCTGCTGGTCGGCGTCGAGGATGGCGACGAGCGAGACTTCCGGGATGTCCAGTCCCTCGCGCAGGAGGTTGATGCCCACCAGCACGTCGAACTCGCCGAGGCGCAGACCCCGGACGAGTTCGTGGCGCTCCAAGGTGTCGGTCTCGTCGTGCATGTACTCGACCGCGACGCCAGCCTCCTCCAGATACTCGGTCAGGTCCTCGGCCATGCGCTTGGTCAGCGTCGTCACGAGGACGCGCTCGTCGTTTTCCGTCCTGCGGTCGATGCGGTCCATCAGGTCGTCTATCTGCCCCTCGGCGTCCGAGACCTCGACCTTCGGGTCCACGAGGTGGGTCGGGCGAACGATCTGCTCGACTATCTGGTCGCTCTGCTCGCGCTCGTAGTCGGCGGGCGTCGCCGAGACGTAGAGGGTCCGGTCGGTCTTCTCCTCGAACTCGTCGAACTGGAGCGGCCGGTTGTCGTAGGCGGTCGGCAGGCGGAAGCCGTTCCCTACGAGACTGTCCTTCCGGGACTTGTCGCCCGCGAACTGGCCCTTGATTTGGGGGACAGTCTGGTGGGACTCGTCGATGACCGTGAGGAAGTCGTCGGGGAAATAGTCCAACAGCGTGAAGGGTGCGTCGCCGACCTCGCGGTCCGAGAGGTACACCGAGTAGTTCTCGATGCCCGAGCAGTACCCGGCTTCCCGCATCATTTCGAGGTCGAAGGTCGTGCGCTCCTCGATGCGCTGGGCGGCCACGAGGTCGTCGTTGCGCTCGAAGTACCGGATGCGGTCGTCCAAGTCGTCCTCGATTTCGGCGATGGCGTCGTCCATCGTCTGCTCGGGGATGGAGTAGTGTTCGCCGGGGTGGACCAGCACCGCCGACTCTTGGGAGACGACTTCCCCTTCGAGGGGGTCTACCTTCATCATGCGGTCTATCTCGTCGCCCCACAACTCGACGCGCACGGCGTACCGGCCGTACATCGGGAAGATTTCGACGGTGTCGCCTCGGACGCGGAAGGTGCCCTGCGTAAAGTCCACGTCGTTGCGCTCGTAGTTCAGGTCCACGAGGCGAGCGAGGAGTTCGTCTCGCCCCACCTCGTCGCCGACTTCGAGGCGCAGGCTCATCTCCTCGTAGTTGCGCGGGTCACCGAGACCGTAGATGGCCGACACCGACGCGACCACGATTACGTCGTCGCGGGTCAACAGCGAGCGCGTCGCGGAGTGACGCAGGCGGTCTATCTCCTCGTTGATGGAGGCGTCTTTCTCGATGTACTTGTCGGTCTGCTCGACGTAGGCCTCCGGCTGGTAGTAGTCGTAGTAGCTGACGAAGTACTCGACGGCGTTGTCCGGGAACAGGTTTCGGAACTCCTCGTACAACTGCGCCGCGAGCGTCTTGTTGTGCGCGATGACGAGGGTGGGTTTCTGTATCTCCTCGACCACCCACGAGACGGTGTTGGTCTTCCCCGACCCCGTCACCCCGAGCAACGTCTGTTTCTCCATGCCCGACCGGAACCCCTCCGCTAACTCCTCGATGGCCTCCGGTTGGTCCCCCGCGGGGTCGAAGGGCGCATCGACCCGGAACTCCGACTCGGCCTCGGGTCTGTCGGGCGAAAGCGGCCCGCTGTCGGCGTCGCTCATTGTGAAGCGAGGTAGGGATTGGAGCTACTTCAGATGGTCGCTTATCGAGTCGAAGCGGGGAACGGAGGTACTCGAACGTCTGTGACACCCGACCCGTGACTAGTCGCCAGAACCGATATCGTCGCAAGCACAAGCGAACACGTCGGCGAAGGAGCGAATCCGGTCGGTACCCCGGCGATACCGCCGAGGAGAAGCGCGAGGAAGTCCCGGAAGGACTCGGATAGCGACTCCGGGACCGCCGAAATCAAGTCTCAAGCGGGTCGTTTAGCACACGGGCTTCGGATTCACGCCCATCCCTTCCAGCGTCTCGGTGTACTCGTCGTAGGCCGCCTGAATCGCACCGCTCGCCGCGTCGAGCGCCGCGTCCCACTCCTCGTCGCTCTCGCAGACCTCGGCCAACAACGCCGTTCCGCGCTCCAACTGCCCGTCCAAGTCGTCGCCCAAGTTCCGGAACAGTTGGGCGGTCTGGGGGTCGGCCTGCCCGACGAAGAACCCGACCATCTGCTCTTTGGACTTCTCGCTGGCCAAGGTTCGACCCA
The DNA here is from genome assembly GCF_004765815.2 of Halorussus salinus. Classification (NCBI taxonomy): domain Archaea; kingdom Methanobacteriati; phylum Methanobacteriota; class Halobacteria; order Halobacteriales; family Haladaptataceae; genus Halorussus; species Halorussus salinus. The sequence continues at coordinate 10,847 of NZ_SBIS02000011.1, forward strand.
AGAAGCCGCCGACGCGAGCCGGGTCGTCTTCGAGGTCCCGCAGGTACTCGTGGATGGCGGGCACCTCGCTCGGGTCGTGGTCGTCGGGCGTCTCGCCGTCCAGTTTCCCGAGGACCTGCTCGTAGTGGTCGCGCTCTTGGTCGGCGAAGTCGGCGAAGGTTTCCCGGACCTCCTCGGCGGCCGCGTCGTCGGCCCACTGCCCGAACGTCTCGCTGGCGGCGTACTCGGCGTCCGCGGCGGCGCGGAACACGGTCTCGGGTTCCATCTCACCCTCGGTCTCGGCGTAGAGCGACTTCGAGGAGCCCAGTCGGGAGAGGGCGGTCTCGTTGTCGTCGCGAACCGAATCGAGGAACTTGTCTGCGTTCATGCTCCGACGTACGGAAACCAGTCGCTTGTAAGTAGCGCCTCCGGCGAGAAATCGCCCCCATCTCCCGCGTAGCGACCCTACGCCGCGTCGAGGGTCACCACGACCACGGTCCCGCCCGAATCGCTCTCCTCGAACCGCAGGTCGCCGCCATACCCCTCTACGACCCACTTCACGAGCCAGAGACCGAACCCGCTCCCGTGGTCGAGTTGCGTGAGGTCGCGGTCGCCGGTCAGGACCGCCACCTCGTCGGCGGGGATGCCCGGCCCGTCGTCGGCGACGCGAATCTCGACGCGACCGCCGGTCTCCTCGGCGGCGAGTCGGACGCTCGGGGCCTCGCCGTCGTGGTGACGAATCGCGTTCTCCACGAGGTTGCCGAGGACCCGGCGCAACTGGTCGTTCGCCCGGACCGACGAGTCCCCCGGAATCGCTACCTCGATGTCGGCGTCGGGGTACTCCTCGCGGTACTCGGCGACCACCTCGTCGGCGACCGGTCGGAGTTCGACCGAGCGGGTCGGGGCCGCCTCGCTCTCGATGGTCTGCTGGATGTCGGCGACCTTGTCGTACATCCCGCCGAGGTCGTCGGCCTTGCGCTCGACCCGACCCGCCACGTCGGCGAGTTGCGGGTCCTCGACCTCCGCGGTCAGTCGCTCGGCGAACCCGCCGAGTACCTGCACGTCGTTGCGGAGGTTGTGACGGATGAGGCGGTTCAACACCGCGGTCTTCTCGCGTTCGGTGGCTAGCTCCTCGGCGCGGATGCGACGCACGTCGTTGACGCCGATGATGACGTGGGCGGCCGCGCTGACGCCCAGCACGGTCGCCACGACGAACGGCGGGACCGCGACCGGTCGGTAGAGATAGACCAACCCGAGGACCAATCCGAGGACGACGACGCCGAGCGTGTTCCAGCCCGCGATGCGAAGGGTGTTCGTCGCCGAGAACCCGGCGCGATGTATCAGGTAGCCCGCGGCGACGAGGACGAGCGCGACTACCGTCCCGAGCCCCGCGAGGAGGCCCGCGACGAGGGATTCGGGTCCGGCAACGAGTCTGGAGACGGTCGGCACGAGGAGACCGAACCCGGTGAGCGCGATGACGCCGCTTCCGGCGGTCCGGCGTGGGTCGCCACCCGTCCGACCGTCGCCGGTCTCGTCGGACGAGAGCGGCCCGGCGATAGTTTCTCCGATTGACGACATCTACCGAGATAGACGTGACCGGAGACGTATAATTCCGACGCTCTCGACGGTCGCTCCCGATACCCGAACCCTTTGGCGTAACTCGTCCGAAAGACGAGTATGACCGCGACCGCCGAGCGACAGGCCGAGCGCACCGTCCTTCTCACGGGATGCGGGTCCGGAATCGGCCGCCGGACCGCCCGCGCGTTCGCCCGCGAGGGCTGGACCGTCTACGCGACCGACCTCCGGGCGGACCTGCTCGACCCACTGGCCGACGAGTGCGAGACCGCCGAACTCGACGTGACCGACAGCGAGCAGTGCGAGGAGGTCGTCGCCCGAGTCGCCGACGAGGCCGGAGGCATCGACTGTCTGGTCAACAACGCTGGCTTCGGCGTCGTCGGAGCCATCGAGGACGTGTCGGCCGACCTCGCCCGCGAGCAGTTCGACGTGCTGGTCCACGGGCCCCACCGCCTCGCGCGCGCCGCCCTGCCCCACCTGCGAGAGGCCGGGACCGGCCGACCCGGTTCCGGTCGCATCGTCAACGTCTCCAGCGTCCTCGGCCGGGCGGCGTTCCCCGGTCTGGGCACCTACAGCAGTGCGAAGTTCGCACTGGAGGGCTTGACCGACGCGCTCCGACTGGAGGTCGCCCCCGAAGTCGAGGTGGCGGCGGTCGAACCAGCGTGGGTCCGGACGAACTTTGAGGCGGCCGCGATGGACCGCATGGCCGACGCCGAACGCTCCTCGGCATACGACGACGTGTACGACCTCTACGAGCGCGGTGCCGCCCTCGACGGCGGCCCGCTCGCGGTCGGCCCCGAACGCGTCGCCGAGACTATTCTCCGGGCCGCCACCGACGCGGACCCGAAGACGCGCTACCCGGTCGGGTGGGTCGCGCGAGCCATCGTCTCCTCGCGGATTCTGCCAGACCGCGTGCGAGACAGGGCTATCTGGAGGCTGGCGAAGTCGGCAATCGAACTGCGAAAATGGGGATTAATTTGACTCGGTTCGATGCGTCGTCACTCGCGGCGTCCGGAGACGTGAGGTTCGCTAGCAGTTCACGTTCCACTCGTAACAGTCGCGGGGGTCATTTTCGCCGACGCCGCTGCACATCGTCGAGACTCCGCCGGTGATCGTAATCGGACAACTATTGTTATTCACGTTCACGTTGAGGGCACTGGTCGCGTCGTCAGTCGTTTCCGCGGTCACGTCGGCACTCGGCGTCGCCGCGGCCGAACCGCTAAGTACTGTGAGAGCGAGCGCGGCCGCGAGTGCGAGTTTCAATGTTGTCGATGTCATGGGGTAGGGCTGCTTTCTTGCTGAAGCAGTGGGAGTAATTCTCAAACAGGGACGTAAATATTTTTCTAAATTTACAATCGTAATATGAATCTCTGTCTGCCCTTAACGTGAGTCGTGTCCTACCACAGCAAAAGAAAAGACCAGCCGTAGGCGCTTGCTCCTCGCCGTGTCGCTTCGAGAACTCGTGTGCAACGCTTTCCCGCTCTCACCCTCGCCAGCGCCAGTGGAGAGTAGGAATTACTCGCGCTGAAACGGTCGCTCGCTACTCTCCGCTCCCAGCGCCAGCGGAGAGTAGGTTATCTCGCCGCCTGACGGCACGCTCGGCCGCTACTCTCCGCTGCCGTGCTTCACGGCTCGCTACGCTCGCCGTTCCGCTTCGAGGACTCGTGCGCTACGCTTACTCGCCCTCGCCAGCGTCAGCGACGAATAGGGGTCGCTCGCGCTGAAACGCTCACTCGCTACTCGCCACTGCCGGTCTCGATGGGCGCGTCCACGAGGTTGCCCCACTCGGTCCACGACCCGTCGTAGTTCACGGTGTCGTCGTAGCCCAGCAGTTCGTGGAGCGCGAACCACGCGACCGAGGAGCGCTCGCCGATGCGGCAGTACGCGACCGTGGTGCCCTCGCCGTCGATGCCCTCGTCCGCGTAGAGGTCCGCGAGTTCCTCGCGGGTCTTGAACGTCCCGTCGTCGTTCGTGACCGCGGCCCACGAGATGTTCTTCGCGCCGGGGATGTGGCCGCCGCGCTGGGCGGTCTCTTGGAGGCCCGGCGGCGCGAGGACCTCGCCGCTGTACTCCTCGGGCGACCGAACGTCCACGAGGGGAACGCCGCGGTCGATGGCCTTCTCCACGTCGTCGCGGTAGGCCCGGATGGACTCGCGGGGACCCGCGGCGTCGTAGGTCTGCGCGGAGAACTCCGGCACCTCGTCGGTGGTCGGGTAGTCGTTGTCGAGCCAGTAGTCCCGGCCGCCGTCGAGCAGGCGCACGTCGTCGTGGCCGTAGTACTTGAACTGCCAGTAGGCGTAGGCCGCGAACCAGTTGGAGTTGTCGCCGTAGAGGACGACCGTCGAGTCCTCGGTGATGCCGTGGGAACCCAGAAGCTCCTCGAAGTCGGCCTTTTCGAGGATGTCGCGCTGAGTCTGGTCCTGCAGTTGCGTCTCCCAGTTGAAGCCGATAGCGCCCGGCGCGTGGGCCTCGTCGTAGGCCTCGGTGTCTACGTCTACCTCCACGAGTCGGTACTCGGGGTCGTCGCTCTGGAACTCGTCGAGATGCTCCTCCACCCAGTCGGCAGTGACGAGAACGTCGTTCGCGTACTCTGAATCGCTCATAACCGTCTAGTGGTTCACGGCCTCGCGTTATATCCTCTTTACTTACGGTAGCTTACGCCTTCTGTCCCCCGTCCCGGAGATTTTTGCCGATACCCGGCGCGCTGGTCTCCGGCCGGTCGCGTTCGACGTGTCTCCCTTCCCGAGAAGCAGAAATACTTGCTGGTAGCTGTGAGATTTGGCGAGGAGCGACCGGAACCCGAGGCATTTAGCCGCGGCCGCCCTACCCCCGGCCGATGAACGAGAACGTCGTAGTCAGCGCCGACTGGCTCGCCGACCGCCTCGACGAGGTGCGGGTCGTGGACGTGCGCGACGCGTGGGAGTACGACGGCATCGGCCACGTCCCCGGCGCGGTCAACATTCCCTTCGACAGCTTCCGGGACGAGGAGGGCGACGCTCCCGGAACCCTCCCCGGCGAGGAGGCGTGGGCCGACCTGCTCGGCGAGGCGGGCATCTCCGCGGACGACACCATCGTCGCCTACGACGACACCCACGGCGTCTTCGCGGCGCGATTCCTCGTGACCGCGGAAGCCTACGGCCACACCGACCTCCACCTGCTAGACGGCGACTTCAGTTCGTGGATGCGCGAACACGAGACCGAGAGCGAGGCCCCCGAGGTAGAGCCGACGACCTACGAAGTTCGCGCGGTGCCCCGCACCGCGGAAGAGACGAGCGGCGACGAGCCGCGAGTTCGGGACCTCGACCCCGAGGAATCGCCCTTCGTGGACCACGAGGAGGTCGAGGAAGCGGTAGACGACCCGAACAGCGTCGTCGTGGACACCCGCGACGACTGGGAGTACGACGAGGGGCACATCCCCGGCGCGAGGCTCCTCGACTGGAAGGAACTGGTGGACGACGAGACCCGCGGGCTGAAGCCCCGCGACGAGTTGGAGGAGATTCTGGCCGACCACGGTATCACGCCCGACAAGCGCGTCGTCCTCTACTGCAACACCGCTCGGCGCATCAGCCACACCTACGTCGTCCTCGCGTCGCTGGGCTACGACGACGTGGACTTCTACGAGGGGAGTCTGACCGACTGGGAGGCGGTCGGCGGTCCCATCGAGACCGAATCGTAGCTCCGAGACGCCGACGGCGGAGTCCCGAGAATCCGGGCGAATCGAAGTCCGAAGCGGTCGGCGGTCGCTCGGCGAGCGCCGACGCCCGTGAGGAACTATCCCGCGCTCCGAGAGGTCTCGAAGGGTATGATTTATACTTTCCATCTTTGAAGAGCCTGTGTGAATCGCGCGCCCACTCGAATACTCACCCTGTTCTTGGTCGTCGGCCTGTTGGCCTCGCCGGTCGGACACGCCGCGGCCGCGCTCTCGACGGACTCGTCGGGTGCGTCCGCCGCGACGACGGGACCGGCCGCGAGCGCGACTGACGCCGCCCGCGCCGACGTGACCTACGTCGAGGACGACGTGACCGAGAACACCACGTGGACCGCCGACGGCGGTCCCTACCGCATCGCGGCGGACGTGACCGTCGAGGAGGGCGCGACGCTGACGGTCGAACCCGGCACCGCCGTCCAACCCGCGGCCGACATCACGATTACGGTCGCGGGCACCCTCACCGCGGAGGGGACCGCCGCCGACCCCATCACTATCGCGACCGCGCCGCAGGCCCCCGACGACGTTCGCTGGGCCTCGATTCGGTACGCGGGCGACGGCGACTCGCGGCTCTCGCTGTCGCACGTCGCGCTCGAAAACGCGACGAACGCCGTGACGGTCGCCAGTCCCGCGGGCCGCATCTCGCTCTCGGCTGTCACCGTCCGTAACGTCGCGCAGGACGGGGTTCGAATCGCCGACGTGACCGGGACGCCGAGAGTGACCGTCGAGGACTCGACGTTCGCCGACGTTGGCGGCCGAGGAGTCGCCGTCACGCCCGGCACGGGCGCGGTCGGGAAGTCGCGGGTCACGTCGAACTCGACGGGGTTGAGCAACGTGACCGAGCATCAACTCGCGCTCCGGCCCGGTCTCGACACGACGATGGACGCCTTCTACGTCTCCTATCGCGGCCACGGCGACATCGGCGACGTGACCCGCGGTTCGTTCCGACAGTTCGGTCTCGACCTCAACGACAACGGGAGCGTCGAGCGGTCGCTGTTGCCGCTCGTGCGAAACGTCACCAGCCCCCACAAGAACAGCTACGAGATACAACTCCGGCGGTCGGTGACGATTCCGGCCGACGCGACGCTCCGCGTGGCGTACAAGCGAGTCGAAAATCCCAACACCTTCGGCACGTATCCGGTCGAAGTCGCCTTCGAGACGAACGAGGTCGCCCAGACCGCGACGACCGTTCTGCCCTTCCGCCTGCGCTCGGACGGCGGGCAACCCGCGCTGGACGAGGCCACGAGTCGCGCCGGTGGCGTCACGGTCCGGGACTCGACCTTCGAGTCGGTTGGCGAGCAGGGCGTGTTCGTCGCCGCCGACCGGACTCGCAACGTCCGGGTCACGGGCAACTCGTTTTCGGGCACTCGCGGGTCGGGCGTCACCTTCCGCGGACGAGAGGTCGGCGGTGTCGTCGCGGGCGGGAACCGCCTCGCGGAAATCGGGCCGACCGCCGACGGCATCCGGGTCGTCGCGCGGAAAGCCTCGGAGTTGACCCTCCGCGAGAACCGCATCTCCCAAGCCGACGCTGGCGTCGGCCTCTACGCCCGCAACGGGAACGTCGAGGAGATTCGGCTCTCCTCGAACGTCGTCACCGACAGCGCGACCGGCGTGCGCGTCTATCACCGGCCGGAGTACTACTCCCAGCGACTCTCGCTGACGGCGACCGGAAATCGGTTCGCCGACAACCGCGGCCGGGGCGTCTCGGTCGTCGCGCCCTCGTCGCGTCTCAGGCGGACGACGTTCCGGGGCAACGAGATTTCGGGTAACGGCGACGTTGGTCTCTACTTCCGGGGGAACGAGGTCGCCAGAATCGCGCTCCGGGACAACCGAATCGAGCGCAACGACGCCGCCGGGGTGCGCGTCCTCGCCGGAAAGTTCCTCCACTCGTCGGTCCGGAACAACACGCTCGTGGAGAACCGCGGCGACGGGATGGTCGCGCGGACGGGACTGGTCGTCCACAACCTCTCGCTGTCGGAGAATCGCGCGCTCGACAACGCGGGCGTCGGCCTCAACATCAACAACAGTCTGACCCACGCCGGAGCGGTGAACCTGACCGACAACCTCGTCGCCGCCAATGCCTACGGCATCCGGGTCGCTGGCGCGTTCGACGGCCGAATCCTGAACAACACGGTCGTCTTCAACACCCACGGCGACGCGCCGGTCGAACTGCGGGACTACCGGCCGGGAACCGGCATCGTGGTCGAGGAGGGCGACGCGGGCGCAATCTTCCGGACCGGCGACGTGAGCGAGACGCTCAGGGAACTGGTGGACGACCAGCAGGTCGAGAAGCGACTCGACGACCGCGTGCCCGACACGTACACGGTCGTCCTCCGGCCGGACAGGGAGGCCTACGTCTGGGAGGGGAGCGAGACTGCGCTCTCGGTGCGGGCGCTCTCGGAGGACATCCCCACGGGCGTCGTCCTCCGGAAGGCCGACGAGAACCGACAGGGCGTCGTCGTCCGAGGCAACGACGTGTACGGCCACGTTCGCGGCATGACGGTCAACGTCGAAACGCTCGTGGACGCGAACACGACGACCCGCCTGTTCGTCAACGCGACCCGGACCGTCGTCGCCGAGCGCAACTACTGGGGTGCCGACGGCGGCCCGACCCACGCCTCGATTCACCCCGAGGGGACCGGCGACCTCGTGGTGACCCGGCAGGGGTGGGTGGACTTCATCCCGTCGGCCTCCTCGCCGTTCGGTCCCGAGCGCGAGCGCCCGGTGGCGAGCGTCGCCGCCTCGCCGAACCCCGTCGCCGTCGGCGAACCGGTCGTCCTCTCGGGGCGCGCGTCGAGCGACGCCGACGGTCGCGTCGAGGAGTACCGGTTCACCCTTCTCCCGCCTGAGAACGGCACGCTCGAAAACGTCACGGGACCGACGAAGAGTGGACCGTCGTCGCCCGACGCGACCGCCACCTTCGGGACGGCGGGCAACTACACCGTCTCGCTGGTCGTGGAGGACGACTTGGGCGTCGAGAGCGCGTCGCCCGCGAACGCGACCGTCGCCGTCCGCAACGAGTCGGCGATGCCGACGACGACGACCGAATCCGCGACGACCAACCCCACCACGACGGCGGCCTTCGAACCCCCCGTGAACGCGACGACGACGCCCGCGGACAGTTCCGAGGGCGGTCTCGTCCCGCAGATGTCGGTGTTCACGACGTTGGGCGGCCTCCTCGGACTCCTGCTGTACGGCGGCGGTCTCGCCCTCGGCGGCGTCGGCGCGGTCCAGACGGTCCGGCGCGCGGGCGTCCCGGCCGACGGCAAGACCATCAACGGTCTCGCGGTGGCCGGAATCTCGGTCTGGGTCGTCTCGGGACTGCTCGGCACCGACGGACTCCTCGCCGTCGGGGCCGCCAGCGGCGTGCTGTGGGTCGCGCTGATCGTCCTGCTTTGGGCGCTAGTTCGGTTCCTCCTCGACTGAAAAACGGTTCTCGACCGCTAACCTGTTTTTACTCCGAACTACGTCACCCTACTCAGGCACCGCCGGTCGTCGTGGTCGCGTTGGTCGCGCTGGCCGTCCGGAGACCGAGGAGCGCCCCGTCGGTCGCCGCCACGAGCGCCTGCGTCCGGGTTCCGTCGGGCGATCGGAGAGCGACGCCGTAGACGAGTTCGCCGCGCTTGATGCCCGCGTTCACGACCGAACCGTTCGTCTCGTTCGCCGCGAGTCGGATGGCGTCGCCGACCGTCCGCAACTCGGCGTAGTCGAACGCCGCGCCGCCGAGGAACTGCTGGCTCACGACCGTGACGTTGCGCTCGACCGCGGTTACTCGCGGGTCGGTCGCATCGACCGTGACCGTCGAGACGCTCAGGTTCTCGGCGAGGAGCGACAGGTTGTACACCGGCGTCCCGTCCTGCGACCCGAGGGTCACGACGACCGCCTTCTCGCCGGTCCGATTCTGCGCGAGTTCGACGGCGTCGAGCGCCGAGACGTTCAGGGCGCTCGCGTTCACCTGCTCGCCCTGCGTCGTGGTCGTCTCGCCGCCCTGCTGTGCGGCGACGTTCGATGGCTGTCGTTCGGTCGCTTCCGTCGCTATCGACGGCGTATCCGCACCGGCCGCTCCGCTCAGTCCCCCGGCGAGGAGACAGAGCGCGAGACCGACCGATACGAGCGTGTGGTGTCTCATAGAAAACGCGTCTCCCCATTCGGGAAATCGTTTGATGAGCGTGCTGGCCGACCGGTCTCCACGCCGAGTCGTCCGGGGCCGCGCTACTCCGCGGCCGTCACCTCGAACAGTTCCTCCCACCCTTCCACGAAGATGCGGTCCCCGACGATTCGGGGCGGGTCGGGGAACCCGAAGTCGCGTTCGACCGTCCGCAGGCGCTCGCCGGTCGCGCCGTCCACGAGTCGGAGTTCCTCCTCGTAGGTCAGACAGAGCGTCTCGCCCGCGACAGCGCCCGCAACGTCCGTGTCGGGCGGCGACTCCATCGACCACAGCGGGTCGCCCGACTCGGCGTCGAATGCGCGAACCGACCCGAATTCGGCCACGCTCCCGCCCGGAATCGCGTAGAGGCGGTCGCCGTCCGCGGCGAGTCTGTACCCCCAACCGTCGCCGACCGCGTTCTCGCGCGTCCAGCGCGTCTCGCCGGTCGCGGCGTCGAGTGCGAAGAGGTCCCTCCCGCCGACGTAGAGCGTCCCGTCCACGACCGGCGTGTTGCCCGCGTGGCCCTCCGACCCGAGGTCCACGCGCCGGGTCCACGCCGCGTCGCCGGTCGCGCCGTCGAAAGCCCGCACGACCCACTCGTGGTTCCCGTCGTCGGTACTCGCGTTGTGGGTGGCGAACACCCGCCCGTCGGCGACCGCGGCCGGGGTCGATGGCCCGGTGGTCCACTCGACCCGCCACCTCCTCGCGCCGGTCGTCGTATCGACGGCGGTGACGCCATGGTCGCCGAGGAGCGCCGTGTTCCCGGCTACCGTCAGGTCGCGGAACAGCGCGTTCGTCTCGTAGTGCCACCGTTTCCGGCCGGTCGCGGCGTTTAGGGCGGTCAGCCCGAGGTTTATCGAGACGAACACCGAGTCGCCGTCGGTCGCGATGGCGTGTGGCACCGCCCACGTCTCGTCGTCGGCGAAGGGACCGGTCTCCTTTTCGCGGTAGGTCCAGCGCTCCTCGCCGGTCTCGGCGTCGATGGCTCTCACGGCCTGTCGGTCGCAGAAGTAGAGGGTCCCGTCGGCGTAGACCGGGCCGTCCTCCGCGTTCGGGTCCCGGCCGGTGTAGAGTGTCTCGACGGCGAGGTCACCCGAGGAGAGCCGCGCGGACGGGTTCGCGGCGGTCTGTCTCGGCCCGTAGTTGCGCATCGGCCACCCGGCCACCTCGCCGGTCAAGTCGGGGGGCGACCCGAAGAGCAGTTGCGTGGCTTCGTTCTCGACCCACGGGCCGACGAACCGGGACGCCATGTAGCCAGCGTAGCCGACCGCACCGACTTGCAGGAGATTGCGGCGCGAGACCGCCGGGAGCCACGCGGGACCGACGCCGCCGTCGGCATCGGCATCGGCATCCGAGTCGGGGAGACCCTCGTCCGATTCGATGGTATCCGCGTCCGGGCCGATAGTGTCGGCGTCGGAGTCGGAGTCGGTGGCGTCCGAGTCCACGCTCTCGATTTCGCCCTCGGACGCCGCCGCGCGGAGGTGTCGGTGTCGCTGGTACAGGTAGAGCGCACCGAGGAGCGCCCCGAGTCCCGTCGCGACTATCGTGAGGTAGTAGACTCCCGAGGGGTCCCACGAGGTCCGTCGTCGGACGGCCGCGCTCTCGACGTGGAACGCGACCGGCGCGACGAGGTGGAGACCGAACAGTCCGAACACGAGGGCCGAGAGGACCGTGAACGGGAGTGCAAAGAAGAATCGCGCCGCGACGGCCCCGAGGGCGAGGTAGCCTATCGTCGCGGTGGGGAGCAGAAAGAGGACCCACCAAGCGAGTCGCTCGCGGAGAGTCGGGTCGTAGTCGTCGCGGGGGCGACGCCGCCCGTCCGCGTACCGGTCGCGCAGGACCGCCGCGAGGTAGGCACCGTAGGTGACTATCGCCGCGGCCGTCGAGACGACGAAGGTGACAGCCAGCGCCCCGTCGAGGGCGGAGAACTCCGGGAGACCGAACGTCCGGAGGAGGACCAATCGAGACATCGCTCCGACAGTTTGGAACGTCGGGACATGATTCTGTCGGAGCGAGCGGAGGCCGATTCCGAGGGACCGACGACCGACGGCGGCCTCACTCGGCCTTCCCGTTCACTTCGGCGGCGAGCAGTTCGCTGGCCTCCGCGAGGAGGGCGACGACCAGCGGTCCGGCGATGAACCCGATGGGACCGACGCTGAGCAGGCCGCCGGTGAACCCGACGAAGTAGAGGCTCCCCGGCAGGTCGGCCGTCTCGCGGGCGAGTCGGGTCCGGATGACCGCGTCCGGCAGCCAGCCGATGAGCAGGCCACCCAACACGAAGACGAGGAGTGCGCCCACGAGGTCGTCGGCGGTGACGCGGTAGGCCGCGAGCAGGGCGACCAGAAACGAGGGGCCGACGATGGGGAGGAACTGGAGGAACCCCGCGACGAGCGCGAGCGTGAGGTAGAACTGGTAGTCCAGCAGGAAGAAGACGGGGAGCGCGACGAGGAACGTCGCGGCGGCCGTCGCGGCCTGCAGGACGTAGATGGCGTAGAGCGTGTCGCGGGTGCGCTCGTGGAACGCGGCCGCCACGTCCCGATACGCGTGGGGAATCGGCGCGAGGAGGGCGCGCCGGGCCTGCCCGCGGTTGACCAGCAGGGCGAACACCAGTAGCGCGAACAGGGTGGCCTTGAGCGCGAGGACGGGCGCGAGGCGAGCGAGCGCGAGCGCGACGACGCCGAGGTACTCGCGCGTGACCTCGGTCACGACCCCGGCGTCGATGGTGTAGACCGTCCCCAGCAACTCGACGGCGACGCTCTCGGGCAAGTCCAGCAGGAAGCCGACCATCTCGGTCCGTCGCCGGTACAGCAGGAAGCCGAACGACGCGAAAAACAGGAGGACGCTCACGAACGCGACGGCGGTCGCGGCCGCGCTGGCCCACCACGGCGGGACCCCGCGGTGGACGAACCGCTCGTGGAGCGGCACGAGGACGTAGGCCACCGTGATGGCGAAGAAGACCGTCCCCAGCACGTCGAACAGCACCGCGGCCGCGAGCAGACCGGCCACTGCCAGCACGCCAGCCAACACCCACTGCCGCGAAGTAGACATGTCCGCCACATCGAACCCGGCTGGCAAAACCTTTCGGCTGTCGGCACGCGCCAGTCGGCGCGCGGAAGTCGGCACGCGGAAATCGGCACGTGGGAGTCGATGCGCCGAAGTCGGCGCTCGACGACCCGGTCTCTCGAAACTCCGACGGCGAGGGAACTCACGGTCGGGCGCTCCTCTCGCCGCCGAATCGACGCGACTCCACATCCCGCCAGTTAAGTATCACCGGATGTAACCACCCGGTAATGAAACGACGAACGGTGCTGAAACGCGGCGGGGCCGTCGGTATCGTCGGTCTCGCGGGCTGTATCGGCGGCGGGAGCGGCGGACAGGAGACGACGACCGACGGGACGACCACCCCGGCCGAGACCACCACTGAGGAGACCGCGACCGAGACCACCGAGGAGACCGAAACCACCGAGACGACCGAGCAATCGCTCAGCGGGACGCTGAAAGTCGCTACCTACAGTTCGTTCGTGGACGCGCCCAGTTCGTCGCCCGGCCCGTGGCTCAAGAAGGAGTTCGAGAAGCGCCACCCCGACGTGACCGTGAAGTACGAGACGCCCGACAACGAGGTCAACTACTACATCCAGCAGGCCGCGCAGGGCGTGGACGTAGACGCCGACGTGTACGTCGGCCTGAACGTGGAACACCTCATCCGCATCGACGAGAAGTTGGGCCAGCAGGCGCTGTTCGCGCCGATGGCCGACCAGTTGTCGAACTACGGCCACGTCAAGGAGGGCCTGAAGTTCGACCCACAGCAACGCGCGATTCCCTACGACACGGGCTACATCAGCCTCGTCTACGACGGCACCGAGGTAGAACAGCCCCCGACGACGTTCGACGACCTGCTGAAGAGTCGCTACGAGGGCGACCTCATCGTCCAGAACGCGAAGACGAGCGCGACCGGGCGGGCGTTCCTGCTGTGGACCATCAACACGCTGGGCGAAGACCAGTACCTCGACTACTGGACGAAACTGGAGGAGAACGGCGTCAAACTCCTCGGCACGTGGGACGAGGCCTACACCGCGTGGGAGAACGGCGAGGCCCCGATGGTCGTCTCCTACTCCACCGACCAAGTGTACGCCAACCGCTACGACCAGAACATGGAGAAACATCAGGTCGGCTTCCTCAACGAACAGGGGTACGCCAACCCCGAGGGGATGGCGAAGTTCGCCGACACCGACACGCCGGAACTCGCCGCGGCGTTCATGGACTTCATGCTCGGTCAGCAGGCACAAGGCGAAATCGCCGTGCGGAACGTCCAGTTCCCCGCGACCGACTGGGCCGACCTGCCCGCGGAGTTCGAGAAGTACGCCAAGGAACCCGAGAACCCCGTGACGTTCACCTACGACGAGCTACAGGGCAACCTCGACGGCTGGGTGGACTCGTGGGCGCGCCAGATAGCGGGCGGCCGATAGCGTGACCCGCGAGGAGGCCGGAGCCGAGGACGGGAGCGCCTCCGTGCGTCCTTCCGCCCGGCGCGAGCGCGCCGGACCGACCCGGTGGCTCGAACGCCACGCCATCGGCCTCCTCGGAGCCGCGACCGTCGTCGTCCTCGCGGTCGTGTTCTACTACCCGGTCCTGACGGTCTTCGCCGACGCGGTGCGGGTCGGCGGCGAGTGGACCGGCGAAGTCGTCGGCGAGGTCCTCACCGACCCCTTCTACTTCGGTCTCCTCGCGCCCATCTTCGGCGGCGAGTTCGGCGCGGTCGGCGAAGTCGCCGCGGAGTCGCCGCTCGGCCTGTTCGGGTTCACCGCGTATCAGGCGCTCCTCTCGACGGTCGCCAGCGTCGCGCTCGGCCTGCCGGGAGCCTACGTCCTCTCCCGGTACGAGTTCCCCGGCAGGCGGACGCTCCGGTCGCTGACCATCCTCCCGTTCGTGATGCCCTCCATCATGGTCGCCATCGGCTTCGTGGCGTTCTTCGGGACGAACGGGCCGCTGAACGACCTGCTCGCGCTCGTCGGTCTCGGTCCGGTGAACCTCCTCTTTACTCTGGAGGCCATCGTCGTCGCCCACGCCTTCTACAACGCGCCACTGGTCGCGCGAGTCACGACCGCGGCGTGGGAGAGCGTGGACGCCCGGATGGTCGAGACCGCCCGGTCGCTCGGCGCGAACCCGTGGTACGCGTTCCGCACCGTGCTTGCGCCCCAACTCCTGCCCGCGGTGTTGACCGGCGCGCTCCTCACGTTCGTCTTCACGTTCATGTCGTTCCCCATCGTCCTCGCGCTGGGCGGGTTCCAACTCGCCACGGTCGAGGTGTGGGTCTACTCGCTGGTGCAGGAACTCGAATACGCCGAGGCCGCCACCCTCGCGGTGGCCGAGACGGTGGTCTCGCTCGCGCTGACCTACGCCTACCTCCGGTACGAGGCTCGCCAGTCGGGGGGCGGTCGGGCCGCGAACCCGCCGCCGAGGAAGCGTCTCGTGCCGGACTCGCCCTCGCCGCTCGACGCGCTCGAACGCCTCGGCGTCGCGGCCTACGCCGTCGTGGTCGCGGTGGTCTTCGTCGGTCCCATCGCCAGCATGGTCGCCGAGAGCGTGACCGGTCCCTCCGGGTTCACGCTCCAGTACTACGAGTTTCTGGTCCGGCGGCAGGTCGAGGGTGCGTCGTTCCAGACGAAACCGGGGGTCGCGGTCCGCAACTCCGTGCTGTTCGGCGTGGCGACCCTGCTGGTCGCGCTCCCGATGGGCGTGACCGTCTCGGTGCTGACCGCCCGCGGGGGCAGGAAAACCAGACTCGCCGACGCGGCCGCGATGGCTCCGCTCGCGGTCAGCGGCGTCGTCGTCGGTCTCGGGATGCTCCGCGGGTTGGTCTTCGGCGTCGAGGTGTGGGGCCACCGATTGCAAGTCACCGGACCGGTCGCCATCGTCGCGGCCCACGGCGTCGCGGCCTACCCCTTCGTGGTCCGGAACGTCGCGCCGCTGTTGGGCGGCGTGGACCGGTCGGTCGTAGAGTCGGCCCGCGCGCTCGGCGCGACTCGGGTCCGGGCGTTGCTGGACGTGGAACTCCCGCTCGTGGCGTCGGGGGTCGCCGCCGGGGCCGCGTTCGCGTTCGCCATCTCCATCGGCGAGTTCGATTCGACGGTGATTTTGGCGACGGGGAGCAGTAGTTACACCATGCCAGTCGCCGTCGAGCGCTACATCGGCAACCGGACGCTCGGGCCAGCGACCGCGATGGGGACGGTCCTCTTGTTCGTCACGAGTCTGAGTTTCGTCGTCGTAGACCGTCTCGGAGGGAGGTGGGAAGTATGACGAGCATTCACCTGCGCAATCTCTCGAAATCTTTCGACGGCGTGGACGCACTGCAAGACGTGAGCCTCGACGTGGCGGACGGCGAGTTCTTCACGCTGGTCGGTCCCTCCGGGTGTGGCAAGACGACGACCCTGCGCGCCATCGCGGGGTTCGAGTCGCCCGACGAGGGCGCGGTCCGATTCGGCGAGACGGAGATGTCGGGCGTTCCCCCCGAGGAGCGCGACGTGGGTATCGTCTTCCAGAACTACGCGTTGTTCTCGCACATGACGGTCGGCGAGAACGTGGCCTACGGGCTTCGGTTCCGGGACGCGCCCGGCGGGCAGTCCGACGACGAGCGCGTCGCGGGCCTGCTCGAACTCGTAGATTTGCCCGGATTTCAGGACCGCAACCCCGACGAGTTGTCGGGCGGTCAGCGCCAGCGCGTCGCGTTGGCGCGGGCGCTCGCGCCCGGCCCGAACGTACTCCTGCTGGACGAACCGATGAGCGCGCTCGACGCGCGCCTCCGTCAAGACCTCCGGACGCAGGTCAAGCGAATCCAGTCGGAACTGAGCATCACGACGGTCTACGTCACTCACGACCAAGAGGAGGCCCTCGCGGTCTCCGACAGGGTGGCCGTGATGAACGAGGGCGTGGTCGAGCAGGTCGGCACGCCCGAGGAGGTCTACCGCCGCCCGGACACCCGCTTCGTCGCGGAGTTCCTCGGCGAGAACAACGTCTTCGCGGGCGAGGTCGAGGGCGACGCGGCGTGGGTCGGCGGGACGCCCTTCCGCCTGTCGGGCCTCGACGCGCCGGAGGGGAGCGAGGTCGTCTTCTGCGTCCGCCCGGAGAAGTTGACCCGCGGCCCGAGCGAGAACGCCTTCGAGGCGACCGTCGAGACGGTCGAGTTCCTCGGCGAGTCGTTCCGCGCGCACCTCGACTGGGAGGGCCGGGACGTGACGCTCCGGGCCGACGAGCGCCCGACCGACGAGCGCCTGCGGGTCGGGTTCGACCCCGACGACGCCCACGTCGTCTCCCCGAGCGCCCAGCGAGAGCGCGAGGTCGCCGACGGGGACCTCGCCTGACCTCCCCCGACCGGCCGCCTCGCGGGAACCCCGTAGCCGCGTCGAGACCTCTCGGATTCGAGTCCGGCGATAATGTTAGAATTCAAGACAATATCCGTCTCAGTCATAGACTTTTAGATACGTCGCCCGAACTGGTCGTACCGTGACCGATCAAGGCGACCGCCCAGTAGACGACTCGACCGACGCAGGGGACCTCGAACACGAGGACGACGTGACCTTAGAGACGGAGGTCGAAGAGATAGAACAGACCGTGCGAGCAGACGCCGACTACGACCGGGAGGCGGCCAGCGAGATACAAGCGTCGCTCGCGGAACTGCAGGACTCCTCGGAGAGCATCGCCGAGCGGACCCGAGAGATTACCACGCTCGCTCACGAGCAGTCCGAAGGGATGTCGCAGGTCTCCGAGGAGGTCTCGGACCTGAGCGCCGCGGTCCAAGAGATAGCCTCGTCGTCGGAGGAGGTGGCGACCGCCAGCGAGGAAGCCTACCGACAGGCCGAGCAGGGCCAAGAGGCCGCCGCCGAGGCGGGCGAGACGATGACCGAGATACAGACCGCCGCCGAGAGCGTGACTCGGGACGTTCAGACGATACGCGAGAGCGTCGAGGAGATAGACGAGATCATCGAGGTCATCAACGATATCGCCGAGCAGACCAACCTGCTGGCGCTCAACGCCAACATCGAGGCCGCCCGCGCGAACGAGGGCGGCGACGGCTTCGGGGTCGTGGCCGACGAGATCAAAGCACTCGCGGCGGAGTCTCAGACGCAGGCCGACGAAATCGAGCAGAAAGTCGGTCGGATTCAGGAGAACACCGAGAACGCCGTCGAGAGCCTCGAAGAGAGCAACTCGCGCATCGAAACGGGAATCGAAACGGTCGAGTCCGCGGTCGGGAGCCTCGACGAGATCGCCGACTCCGTAGAGGAGGTCAATCAGGGTATCGAGGAAGTGGCGTCCGCGACCGACCAGCAGGCCGCCAGCACCGAGGAGGTCGCGGCTATGGTCGATCAGACGACCGGCAACGCCGAGAACATCGCCGAGCGAACCGACAGCATCGCCGTCCAACTCGACGACCAGACCGACCAGATATCCGACATCAACCGACAGGTTGACGACCTCGTCGAGGATTGACCCTCGATTCGACGCCAGTGCGGACTCGCTACGCGCTCTCGTCGGGAAAGCAGTTCGCACAGTCGTCGTAGAGGACGGTCTGGCTCGCCGAGAGCCGTCGCCACTCGGCCTCCTCGCGGGCGAGGAACGCCCGACAGGCTGGCTCGTCGCCGGACTCGTCCGGCCGGTGGCGCTTCTTCGTCGTCGCGGTCGGACTGACGAGGTACGCTCGGGATTCGCGGTCGGATTCGGCGGTCGGTCGGCCCGCGCTCATCGCCACTCCTCCAACGCGACGGTACTCGACTCGGCGGCGTTGACCCACTCGTGAGTGGCGCGGGGGTTGTAGAAGACCAGTTCCGGGTCGCCGTCGCTGGCGGTCCGGAGGTAGGTCTCGATTCGGACGTGCGTTTCGTCTTCGGTCGGGGTGGCGTCTGTTTTCATCTGGATGCCTCCCGTGAGGATGTTCGAGTAGGTGGCTCAGGGGGTTAAACGCGAGCCAAGGGCGCAGTGAAAGTGAAACTGACTCGTCCGTAACCGTCTCGGCACAGCAGAACAGCGAAGCAGGCAGTCTTTACTCCTCTACGCCCCACTCGTCGTGGTCGGCCGTGGCGTCGGTGTCCTCGTCGCCCTCGTAGCCGTCGAAGTCGGCGAACGTGCGTCGTCGCTCGTCGTCGCAGTCGTCACTCCGTTGCTCGTCGTCGCAGTCGTCACTCATCGGTTTCCTCCCGACCCCGCCAGAACCGCTCTAACCCGAGCGAGAGCATGTCCGGACTCACGGGCTGGAACTCGTCGCGCTCGGTGTCTGGGAAGTACTTCCGCACGCTGTCCCACGAGTCTCGGGCGTAGCGCGAATCCACGAGGACGCGGACGCCGACCTCCTCCGGCCCGCGAATCACGCGCCCGAGGGCTTGGCGGGCCTTCCGGACCGCCGGGACCGTCAGCGCGTACTCGAAGCCGTCGCCGAACTCGCGCTCGTAGGCGGTCCTGACCGCTTTGGTCCGGGGACTCGCGGTGTTGATGATGGGGACGCCACAGACCACCGCGGCGCTGAGTCGGTCGCCCTCGTAATCGACGCCCTCCGTGAGCGTGCCACGGAGACTGGTCACGAGGACTTTGCCCTCGCCGCCGAAGAACTCGGCTTTCAGGTCTTCGGTCACGTCGTCGGCGCTACTCTCGTCCAGTAGGACCGGTTTCTCGACCTCGGGATTCTCCCGCAACGTCTCGGCGGCCCACGTCGCCTCGGCGTAGTTGGGCATCCCGACGAGGAGGTTGCCCGGCGTCTCGGTCGCCACCTCGCGGAGCGCGTCGGCGTACATCCGGCGGGTCTGGGTCTCGTCGTCCGGGCCACCGCGGTTGTCGTAGGTGAACTTCGGCGCGTCCACGGCGAAGCTCTCGCGGCACTCCTCGGGGAAGTTCAGGCCGTAGGTCCGTTCCACGACCGGGCGGCCCTGTTCGGAATCAAGGTGGTTCAGCCCCGTGACCTCCTCAAACACGTCCAGCGGTGCGAGGGTCGCGCTCATCAGGACGCCGCCGCCGAACTCCGCGAGTTGCTCGCCGATGGCGTCGCTGGGCACGCAGTTCTGCATGGCGAGGCTGGCGTTGTACGCGCGCCGCCACGAGGTGTCGGGTTCCTTCTCGTTCCACGTCCGGTCGAGTTCTATCTCCCGGAAGTAGCGTTCGTGGTCGTTGCGGTACCACTCGCCGAGGACCCGGCCCGCGGCGGGCGCGGCCCGCTCTTTCTCGTCGTCCTCGGCCTCGTTCAGGATGCGCGCGACGACGGCACCGACCGCCTCGGCTTTGACCCAGACGCCGTCGTGGTAGCCGGTCTTCTCGGCCCACTCGGAGATTTCGTCCGGCTGTGGCTCGGTGGGGTCTCGAAGCGGAATCTCGTCGTCGGGCAGGTCGTGGAGGTTGGACTTCCAGCCCCGGTGTTCGCGTTCGAGGTGGGCCGTGACGCGTCGGTCTAGCTCCTCGCGCAGGTCCCGGAAGAAGTCACGGGTCGCTTCGAGGTCCGCGAGTTTCACGTCGCTGTCTTCGAGTTCGCCGCGCACGAGGTCGGCGTCCGCGCTGGTGTGGGTCTCCTTGTCGCCGTCGAACTTGAGCGGTTGGATGACCCGCGTGAGTTCCGACTCGGCGTCCCGCAGGGTCGCGTCGCCCACCGCGTCGCTCACGAGGTCCCTGACGCGCGGTTCGAGCATGTGGGCCTCGTCGCAGACGACGAACGTCGATTCGTCCAGCAGGGCACCCGTGAATCCGGAGGTCGTCACCGGGTCGAAGGCGTGGTAGTAGTTGCCGACCACGACCTCGGCGTGGGGCAACATCGCGCCCATCATCGAGTGGGGGCAGGTGCCGTGCTGGACCGACAGCGAGACCAACTCCTCGGGGTCGATGAGTCCCATTCCGTCGAAGTCGAAGGGGACGGCTTCGACTGGGTCGCCGTCTTCTGGTAGCTCGTCCAAGAACTGCGCGTAGAACGGACAGTACTCCACATCGTCGTACTCCGGCATCTCCGGCGGATAGGGCGTCGGCTCGTTCGCGGTTTCGAGGTAGGAGGCGGCGGCTCGACCCTGCGTTCCCGAGTCGGCCAGTCCGGTCTGCTGGCTCCGAGCGCGCGAAACGAGATTTTGGGCGGTCGTCGGCCCGGCCTCGCCGGTAATCCCGCGGGTGTCCTCCCGCAGGGACTCACAGCGCTCGTAGACGTTTTCGTCGTCGATGCCGCCCGCGTTCTCGCGGTTGTACGGGCACACGTCGGCCTTCCCGACGAGCGTGAGGCTGGTCACGGGGTCCCAGTCGGTCGGGAGGTTCGCGTTGACGGTCCGGAGGTCCTCCTCGAACTGGCGGAGCTGTTGCTTGACGCTGGTCAGGACGACGACACGCTCGTAGTCGCTCTCCGGGTCGCGCACGAGGTCGATGCCCGCGGTCAGCGCCAGCATCGTCTTGCCGGTCCCACAGGCACCTTCGACCACTGCGAACCCGCCCTCCTCGGCGGTGTCGATGGCGGTTTCGATGCCGTCCACCTGCTCGTCGTACGGGTCGGCGTGGCCGAACACCTCGCGCCACGAATCGCTTGCGGTCACTGGGCCGGGGTTGGTCGCCATCGGGTTTGAACGTTTGGAATCCGAGCATCTCGCGTTCGCGGTCGTCAGTCGTCGCGTCGTCGGATACCGACAAGGCAAGTATCGAGACTGGTAGAGCTATGCGAAAGAAAGGAACAGATTACTCTAAGAACGACATTTAACTCTCCCAAGTCAGACGCGTGGGGGCGCGGCCTCCGGGCCGCACCCGTCCGCGCGAGGGACGAGTATCGGAGCGGAACGCAGTGGAGCGAGAAACGCAGTCGGTTGGGGAGGACGTGGCGCGGGGCGGTGCGGTCGTGGTGCTGTGCGGTCGCGGGGTGGTGCGGTCAACTCCTTGGAGTCGGGAATAGAGGGCTGTGCGGTTACGGTGGGGTCGCAGTGCCGTGCGGTCGCGGAGCGGTGTCGTGCGGTCGCGGAGCGGTGTCGTGCGGTCGCGGAGCGGTGTCGTGCGGTCGCGGAGCGGTGTCGTGCGGTCGCGGTCTTCTTTTGCTCGACGCCACTCTTCCAACGCAACCATCTGACTCCGCAACTGACCCCACTCGAAGCGAGGATTTTTGCCCGATGCCCGTCCACGTACGCACATGACCGAGCCGCCGCTCGAAGTCGAGACCGTCCTCGTCCCCGTCGATGGCAGCGACGAGTCGGTCGAAGCCGTCGAGTACGCCGTCGCCGTCGCCGAGCAGTACGAGGCGTCCGTCCACGCGATGTACGTTCTCGGCGAGGAGCTAGTCCGAGGCATCGAACGCGGGGCCGTCGCCAAGGAGGACGTACTCTCGGACACGGAGACGTTCATGGACGAGATGCGCGAGGTCGCCGCCGAGTACGACGTGGCCGTCTCGACCTCGAACGCCTACGGCTTCTCGACCACCAGAAAGACCCAGCATCCCGGTAGTGCGGTGTTGGACACCGCCGAGGACATCGACGCCGACTTCATCGTGATTCCGCGCGAACCCCTGAGCGGCGAACCCGGCGAAGTGTTGGAGAAGGCCGCCGAGTACGTGCTGTTGTACGCCAGCCAGCCCGTGCTGTCGGTGTAAGCGTCAGTTCGGGTCGAAGGTCGCGCTACGCGTTCTCCTCGTCGGTATCGGTGTCGTCTCGCTTACGACGGACGAACAGCTTCGTCAGTAGTGCCGGGCCTTTGTGGCTTCGTTGACCTAACTCGGACGGTGTCGGTCGCTTCTTCGACATGATTCTCTCTCCGTCGCTTTCGACTATAAAACTACGGACGCACCGACGGCGACGACGCCGACAACGAAGAGCGTTTGTGTCACAGACAGGAGACGGCTGTTGAATTGAATCTCCGCGGCGTTTTCGTCTATCCAGCCGCCGAAATTGCACAGCAAATCTCGCTCCCAGTCGTCGCCGTCGTACTGGCGGTCCGCGAGTCGTTCGACGTAGGTCTGGTTCGGCCCAAGGTAGAGGTCCGACTCGCTGTACGTGAACGTCCCCGCGGCGAGCGCCCCGACCAACGCGATTCCGCCCACACTGGCAAATACGGGGTCGAGTACCGCGGCCTCGATTCGCCACGCCGAGAGCAACACTCCGAGGAGAATAACGGTTATCCGCACCGTCCGCACCGCCTTCGTGTCCATGTCGGCCAGCGTCTCGCGCTGGGCCTCCAACACGGGGCCTTCCGATACGTCACCTCGCGTCGCTCGTCCGCGTCGTGTAGCGCCATCCGGGCCGGAGTTGTCTCGGCTTCGGATTTAAAATTCGGCCCGAGGAGCGACCGGCGACCGACGTTCGCTCCGAGTCAGAGCCGCAAGACCATCTCTATCTCGAAGCTCTCGGTACCGTTGGTCTCGAAGCCGACCGACTCGTAGAGGTTCACCGCGGCGTGGTTCCACCGCTCGACGGTGAGCCAGACCTTCTCGACGCCCTCCTGCTGTCCGTAGCCCAACAGTGCCCGGATGAGTCGCGACCCGATACCGGCGCGTTGGTAGTCCTGATGGACGAAGATGGCGAGTTCCGAGGCGTCCTCGTCCGGAACCAGCGTGGCGTGACCGACCGCTCGGTCGTCGTGCCACGCGACGACGTTCAGGCCGTCCAGCAGGTTCTCCACCCAGTCCCGGACCCGCGACTCGGTGGCAGGCGGGATGCCTTGGGCGCGGTCGGCGGGGTCGAAGTCGGCGTACATCTCCACGACCGCCTCGAAGTCCTCGTCCTCGTAGGGCCGAATCTCGATGGGGCGGCCCTCCTTGTCGTCGAACGTGACGGGCGGCTCCGGGAACTCCTCGGCCTCGTCGTCCGGGTAGTCGCGGTCGGCCGGACTCATCGTACCAACTTGACGCTGACCGGGGAGTTCAGCAGGACGAACTCCGCGATGTGGCCGAGCTTTATCTTCCCCATCGGACTGCGCTGGCCGCCGCCGAGGACCACTTGGTCGAAGCCCTCCCGCTCGGCGAGGTCCACGAGTTGGCTTCCGGGGTCGCCCGAGAGGTGGCGGACCTCGGCCGCGAAGTCGGCCTCCTCCAAGGTCTCGAACACGCGCGTCTCGATGGTCCCGGTCTCGCGGTCGCTCTCGGGGTTTTCGAGGATAACGACGGTGAGGTCGTCACCGGCGGCCTGCGCGCGGTCTACGGTCTCTTCGAGGGCGCGAAACGAGTCGTCGCTACCGCCGATTCCGAGCAGCACGTTCATATCTCTCCCAATCGGCCCCCGCTTCAAAACAGTTACTGGTGGGCGCAAATCGCGCGGAATCTCACACGGAATCGTCTGCGAGAAGCGTGGTAACGTGCGCCAGACGGTAACGCTTTTCCACCTCCCACCGCTACCCCGACGCATGGCAGACGACCCATCGCGTCCGCCCGAGAACGACAAACAGGACGCCGAGGAGCCCGCCGGTTCGCCGACCGAAGCCCCCGAGAAGACCGACGTAAACGCCGACCCCGAGACCGGCCGAGAGGAAGTCCTCGCCGCGACGGACGGTGAAGTCGCCGACGAGGCCGCGGACGGAGCCGAGGAGGCCACCGACGACCCGGACGCCAGCGAGGAGGCCACCCAATCGGACCTGCCGCCGGACGTGGCCAAGTACGAGCGATTCAAGAAGGTGGACGGTGCCCAGTACGACCGCGTCAACGAGTTCCTGCGCGACAGAACCTACATCACCGCCCGCGAGTGGGCCATCGCCCGCCTCTGTGCGGACTTCCGGACCGAAACCGGGGTCGAGATGACCAAAATCGGCGAGAATCTGCCCGAACTCGTCCCGTTCATGACCGACACCTACAGTCCGCAAGCGGTCAACCAAGCGCGCTCGTCGTTCGAGGACAAGATTCGGCAGTCCGGAGCCACGTTCCTCTACGGCGCGATGTCGGGGTTTTTCACCGCCGAGGAGCTAGACGACATGATGTACGAGGTGACGGAGGTCGCCAAGTTCCTGCTGGAAGTCGAGGGCGTGGACCTCTCGGTCGAGGAGGAACTCGAAGCCGAAGACCGCATCTCGGGCGTGATGCGCGAGGTCCGGTCGGCCAGCGAGCAGTTGCGCCACGACGAGTTGGAGTGTCCGAACTGCGGCCACGAAATGGAGGCGTCGGACGCCGAAGCCGTCGATACCGCGGAGGGCGACGACTGAGACGGAGAACGCTATTTTCGGAGGGTTAGACTGTCGCGGCCGTATCACCCGAGCCGTGTGCGAACGGACTGATGAAGAGGTCGTCGTACGGGAAAACGGGACGCTTCGACTGTCCGTCTCGGTCGAAACGGATGACTCCCAGCGCCTCCAACGTCGTCAACTCCTCGTGGACGTTCTTCACGTCTCGACCGGCGAATCGTGCCGTCTCTCGGATGCTAGCTGGCTGATCCTCCCGAATGACGCGCAGGAGGGTGTACGTTCGTTCGTTGAACACTTCGCCGAGTTGCTTCTCGTTTGCGAACGTAACCGTAGCTGGCTTCCCGACCGCTTTGCCGTCTTCGAGGCGCTGAATCGCCTCTAATCCCGCTTCATACAGTTATTCGTCGCTACCGACCGTAACGAGGAGAACATGCTCACCGCTCACTGTGTCGTCGTATTCGACTAAATTGCGGTTAAAAGTGTTGGTCAGAACGACAACGCTACTTCTCGTGCTGTTCGCTCCCGGCGACGAACGGGCCGATGAACAGCGTCGATTGGGAGACCGTCGCCAGCCGCGAGATGTACGAGATGAGCGTCATGAACGGGACGAGCGCCGTCGTCGCCGCGGCGCTGACGAACCAGAGGCGGTTCTCGACGCCGAGCGTCCGGCCGGGGAAGACGGTCGGGTCGTACATCTGGGCGGCCCAGAACGCCAGCAACAGCGAGGGCAGGCCGACGTACAGCAACGCCCGCGAGAAGTTGATGAACTCCGTACGGATGTAGGTCGTCTTCAGGTAGCCTCGCGCGGTGACGAACAGTTCGAGGGCGTTGACCGTCTCGACCAGCGCCTCCCGCTCGTCGTCGTCCAGTTGCTCGCCGTACTCCTTGCGAATCCGTCGCAGACGCCGTATCTTGCCCGAGGTGTCGAAGTCCATCACCGCCGCGACCGCCTCGAAGTCGCCGAACTTGGCGTCGCGTAGCTCGTCGTTGACGTTCTCGGCGTCCGCGACGAGTCGCCGGGAGAACGCCGTCACGTCGGATTCGAGGTCCGGGCTACCGGTTACGTCGTCGGTCAGCGATTCGGCGCGGTCCCGGAGCGCGGACACCAAATCGTCCAAGTACTGGCCCGGCGAGAGCGGACTCACCGTGTCGTCGAGGAGACCCTCGCTCCGTTTCCGAAGCTCCATCGTGTCCTCCAGTCGCTCGCGCTGGTCGCTGACGGGGCCGAGTTCCGGCGAGAGGACGAGTTGGTTGATGGAGAGGACGATGGTCGTGACCGAGACGATGGTCTTGAGCAGTTCCACCAGTGCGGTCGCTGGCGAGATGCCCTCCGCGAGGAACTGCTGGACCGACACCGGCCCGAACGTGCCGACGAGGACGGTCAGCCCGAAGGTGGCGAGCGCGAGGAGACCCACGACCAGCCACCGGTTCGCGTCCACGAGAAGCCAGCGCTTGAAGTCGAACAGTGCCTCTCCGAGCGGCCCGCGGTCGGGTTGCTCGATGGTGTCGGTTATCTCGGTCGGCGAGTCGATGTCCGCGCCAGTCATCCGACGGGAAAATTCGGCGTCCGGCCGTATCGTTCCGTCGGCCGCGAATCGGGGTCAGGCCCCGCCGTCGCCGCCGGTCTCGCTACTCTCGGGGCTGGTCTCGTCGCTCTCGGGCGCGAAGTTCCCCGGTTCCCGGTGGGTGAACTCGACCTGCTCGTTGGTCAGCGTCCGGACGTAGGTCCGCATCTCGCCCGCCTCCTCGGCGGCCGTCAGCATCGACTGGGCGTTCTTCGCGTCGTAGTACGCCGGGTAGAGGACCGCGACCTCCGACTCGGGGTCTTCCATCGCGACCACGAACAGGACCAGCCCGTCGGCCGTCGCTCGGAACGCCTCGTAGCTGTCGAACGACACGTCGCCCTCCAAGAGGGACTCCAACTCGGCGAACTCGTCGTCGGGCACCAACACGTCGAGACCAAACTGGTCGTCGCCCTCCTCGTCGGGCACCAGCGCGGTCACGTCGCCGGGGTGGAGTTGGAGCGTCTGCCAGCCCTGCGAGGCGTACTCGTCGGCGGTCGCCTCCATGTCACCGACGATGTCGTCCCAGAACTCGGCGGCCCGGAGGTGGGTGCCGGGGAGGTCGCCCACCTCCTCGAAGGCGGCGGCCGGGTCCTCGTCGGCGAGTGCGTCGAGGTCCGCCTCGTCGGCGTCGTCGGGTACTCCGGCATTTTCGAGTCCGGCGTCTTCGACTGCGCCGTCCGGCGACTCGTCGTACTCCTCGTCGTCGTCGCTCATGGTTTCGAACGCGACGCTACGCGGTAAAAGTCTTGGTACTCCGAGGCGTGTCCGGGCGACCTACTCGTCCAGACCGCTCGCGATGTCGGCCAGACTCTCGTCGGGCGACTCGGTGGCCTCGTAGAAGACGCGCTGTCCGGGTTCGCGCAGGCCGTACTTGAACCCCTCTTCGATAACGTCCACGAGGACCGACTGGTCGAACTCGACGTTCGTGCCTTCGAGCCACGACGAGAGGTGATTCTCGCCCTCCTCGGGGTTGCGCGCGAGGGTCGGCGAGTCGTAGAGACCGCGAATCTCGCGGCCCTCGTCGGTCAGCGGCGACTCGATGCGGGCGCGGTACTCGGTGTCGTCGGCGACCACACGGACGAGTTCGCCGTCGGGGAACGCGTCGGCGTCGTCGGCCGGAATCTCGACTTTCGGACGGTCGAGTCCGCCGCTTCGGACGAGCGTCGCGCGAACGGTCGTTAGCGAGGAGTGGTCGCTGGAGATACGGTCGGCCATAGCGGATGCTGACCGGAGCTAACGCGCGAACGCAAAAAGTTGCTCTGGTCGTTACTCGTCGTCTTCGCCGCCCTCGCCGAGGAGGTCCGCGACGGACTCCTCGCCGTACTCGCTGACCTTGACGTTGAGTTGGGCGGTGGCCTCGCTGACCTCGCCGCCGCGGACGGTCACGCGCTTGCGCTCGCCGTCGCGGGACGGCTCGTAGCCGACGCCGCCGTCGAGGAGGACTTCCTTGAGGTTCGGCCCGTCCACGTCGCCGCGCATCGGTCGGCCCGCGTCGTCGGAGCCGCCGGTAATCTCGACCGTGAAACCGTCGAGACCGACCGCGCCGCCGTCCACGTCGTCACCGATGGACTTGCCGAGGAATCGGTTCGCGTCCTGTCCGTCTACGTCGCGCTGGTAGGTCGCCCCGGAGTCGGGGTCCGCGACGACGACCTGAAAGTCTGCCATACGGGTTGAAAAGAGGACGCTCCCTAAAAATACGTCGAAGTACCCCGACCCGGCGATTGCGGGGGATTTCCGGAGACTGGTCCCCGGCACCGCCGGTCACGACTCGCACCCGAAGCCGAACCCCTCGACGCCCGACTCCCCGACTCGGA
Source organism: Halorussus salinus (assembly GCF_004765815.2). Classification (NCBI taxonomy): domain Archaea; kingdom Methanobacteriati; phylum Methanobacteriota; class Halobacteria; order Halobacteriales; family Haladaptataceae; genus Halorussus; species Halorussus salinus. The sequence goes on from NZ_SBIS02000011.1 coordinate 38,723, forward strand.
GCGAGACCTGCGAGACGTGGCCGTCGCACCGAATCACGCCCCACGCGACCAGCGGGGCGGGAGTCTCGCCGTCTGCTCCCTGCTGGCGGACCGTGACGACGGCGTTGCCCGTCGGCGGCACGTCGTGGTCCGTCACCGAGAAGTTCGCCACGCCCTCGAAGTAAGCTCCGCCGACGACCTCGCCGCCGGGTTCGACCGCGGTCGCGCCCGACTCGGGACCGTAGGTGACGGCGCTCGGCGGTTCGGGCGGCGCGACGGTCCGGGTCGTCCCGTTCGCGTAGGTCACGGTCACGTTCTCGAAGGGGTCGGCCACGAGGTCGGCGGACACGACGTAGGTCGCGGACGAATCGCCCGTCATCTCGACGGTGAACGTCTCGGTTCCGGCGAGGGTCGTCGTCGGGTCGCTCGGCGCACCGCCACAACCGGCGAGGAGGACCAGCATCGCCAGCGCGGCCAGCGCGACGACCGACGAGCGGGAGAAGCGCGTCACGGGTGTCGCTTGAACGCCAGCGACCTTGAAGACTGGCGAGGCGTCCCGTCGTGAAGACTGGCGAGGCGTCCCGTCGTGAAGACTGGCGAGGCGTCCCGTCGTGAAGACTGGCGAGGCGTCCCGTCGAAGGGTCCGCGAAAGCGGTCTCCCGGAGTCCCGCGGCGCGTGAACTTTTGGGACTCCGCGGCGTACGAGACCCATGCGAACTCGAACCAAGACACTGCTTGCGGGTGCGGGCGGTCTCCTCGCGACGTGGGTCGGGTGGGGAGCCTACGTGGACCGGACGACCGAGACCGTGCCCTACGAGACCGTCGCGGAGTTCGACGGCGTGGAACTCCGGCGCTACCCGCGGGTCGTCCTCGCGGAGACGACCGCCGAGAGCGAACGCGAGGCGTTCAATCGGCTCTTCCGGTACATCTCCGGCGAGAACGAGACCGGCGACGAGGTGGCGATGACCGCGCCCGTGGCGACCCGCGGGACGAAGATTCCGATGACGACGCCGGTCCGGACCGACCGCGCGAGGAGCGAGGAGTCCGCCGACTCGACGGGGCGCGGCGGCGGTGCCGACCGCGCCGACCGCACCGAGGGCGACGAGATTTCGATGACCTCGCCGGTCCGGACGACCGGCGACGGGGGCGAGGTCACGATGGCGTTCTACCTCCCGGCCGACTACGACCCCGGCGACGCGCCGATTCCGACGAACTCGGCGGTCCGACTCGCGGTCGAACCGCCGCGGACCCTCGCAGTCACGCGATTCTCGTGGTACGCCACGGAGGGCCGCGTCGAGAAGTACCGCGAGAAACTGCTCGACGCGCTCGACGCCCGCGGCGTCGAACCTCGGACGCGACCGACCGTACTGCAGTACGACGACCCGTGGACGCCGCCGTTCATGCGCCGGAACGAGGTCGCGGTCGAGGTGGACCACGAGGCGGTCCGCCGCGTCGAGTGACCGCGGCGGACCGCGGACGAGCGGCGGACCGACCGCGGACCGATAGGAGACCGACCGCGGACCGGCCGTCGCTCAGAAGCTGTCGAGGGTGGCGTTGACGCGGTGGGTCTCGGCCTCGCCGTCGCCCTCGTCGGGCGCGACCGTCCGGACCCACGCCGTGTAGCTGTCGGGCAACTCGTCCAACTCGACGCGAATCTTCAGGACGGTCGCCTCGCGGGCTTTGGCCGCCATCGCCTCGCGCTGGCTCCGCTCGAACGAGCCGTCGCCGGACTTGACCTCGCAGAAGTACTCGGTGAGGACCGGCCGGTCGGGACCGAGCCGAACCACCGCCCGGCAGTCGGGTTCCCACCGCCTGCCGGACCCGACCGTCACGGGGTCGGGGTCGGTGTCGAGTTCGACGCGGAGGTCTCGGCTCTCGGCGTCGCGGTCCGCCGCCGTCTCGCCGAGGTTTGCGTCCGTCTCGCCGAGGTCGGCATCGACGCGGGCGAAGTGCGTGAGTAGTGGCGGGTTCACCTCGGGCGTCAGCACGACGGCCTCGCCGAGCGCGCCGTACTGGTTGGCCTCGGTGTCGAAAGTCAGCCCCTCGGTCGGCGACCCGTCGGGGTCCTGATGGCGGCGTTGGGGCCACCCGACGAGGTAGCCGTCAACGTCGTCGGGGTCCTGTGGCGCGGCGCGCTGGACCTTGACGACCGACTCGCCCTCGGCGGAGAGTTCTCTAGCCCGCCGGTGGGCCTCGGTCTCGGAGGCGAAGGTCACGCGGTCCTCCTCGATGGTCGCCAGCCTGCGGGCGGGTTCGTTTACCTCCCGCGCGCTCTCCTTGACGGCGACGGTGAACGGCTCGGCATCGAAGGTCATCGTCGGGAGTGTGGTCGGGCGCGGTATTTGAATCTGAACATCTGTCTCCTCCCCGAAGTCCGCGGTCGTTCGGCCCCGCAACCTCGCAACTCCGGGCGGTGCTGGCGAACCGACGCGAAAATATTGGATTCAAAACAACTTTGCCGAGGAGACGTAACCTCGAAATATGAGCGACGACGGAGGGAACACCGCTCGGACGATTCGGCGGGTCGGCGCGTTGCTAGTGGTCACGGAAGTTCTCGGGACGATACTCTCCACGACTGGCGGCGAACCGTACGAACTGGCGGGAATTTTTCTACTCCTCGGTGCCGGTAGTCTACTCTACCTCTTTTTCAGTTTCACCGAAAAACGGTCCGCGTAATTCGACCGCTTTCGGCGAGCGTTTCGGGGAGATTCGGCCCTAAAACGGGTAATCGCGCTTCTCGGTCTGCGTCGAAATCCACTTCGTCTGGGTGAGTTCGTGGAGAATCTCCTCGCCGTCGTAGCGGCCGATGCCCGACGCTTTCATGCCGCCGAACGGGACGTTGGGTTCTTCGTTGACTGGCTGGTCGTTGATGTGGACCATTCCTGCGTCGATTCGCTCGGCGATGGACTTGGCGTGGTCGAGGTCGCCGCCGTGAATCGCGGCCGCCAGCCCGTGTTCGGTGTCGTTGGCGAGTTCGATGGCTTCCTCCTCGCTACTGAAGGGAATCACGGGCGCGACCGGGCCGAAGTGTTCGTTGCAGGCCGCGGCCATGTCGTTCGTGGCGTCCGAGAGGACCGTCGGCTCCACGAAGAGGTCGTCGTGGTCGCCGCCGGTTTCGAGGGTCGCGCCCTGTTCGACGGTCTCCTCGACGTATTCGAGAATCTGGTCGCGCTGGTCCTCGTCGATGATGGGACCGACGACGTTCTCGCGCTCGCGCGGGTCGCCGATGGGTAGCTCCGCGGCGCGCTCGGCCAACTGTTCGACGTACTCGTCGTACAGCGATTCGTGAACCAGATGGCGGTTGATGGAGATGCAAATCTGACCCTGATGGAGGAACGAGCCGAACACGGCCGAATCGACCGCGGCGTCCACGTCGGCCTCCTCGGTGACGACGAAGGGGTTGTTGCCGCCCAGTTCCATCGCGGGGAGCGCGAGGTTCTCGGCGGCTTGGGCGGCGACGTGCTTGCCGACCTCGGTCGAACCGGTGAACGCCATCACGTCGAGTTCCGGGTGGCCAGCCACGCGGTCGCCGATGTCCGAGCCGTGGCCCGTCACGACGTTCAGCACGCCGTCGGGGAGTCCGGCCTCCTCGAAGATGCGCGCGATGAGCAGGCCGCCCGTGATGGGCGTCGAGGAGGCGGGCTTCAACACGACGGCGTTCCCGGTCGCCAGCGCGGGCGCGACCGCCCGGACCGAGAGGTTGAACGGGAAGTTCCACGGCGAGATGACGCCGACGACGCCCTCGGGGACGCGCTGGACCTCGTTTTCCTTGCCGGGAATCATCGAGTCGGACGTTTCGACCTCGTCCATCTTTCCGGCGAGGCTCTTGGCGTGGTGGCACATCCCTTGGGCGGTCTGCCACTCGGCGAACGCCTTCGCGTTGGCGCTCCCCGATTCGACCGCCAGCGCCTCCAAGATGTCGTCGCGTCGGTCGTCCAGAATCTCGATGGCCTCCTCGATTACCGAGACGCGCTCGTCTACCGACCGCTCGCTCCACGAGTCTTGGGCCTCGGCGGCCGCCTCGTAGGCGCGGTCCACGTCGGCCTCCGTGGCGGCCGGAACCTCGGCGACCTCCTCGCGCGTGGCCGGATTCTCGACCGCGATGGTCTCGCCGTCGCTCGCCTCGACCCACTCGCCGTCGAGGTACAGTCCGTTCCAGTCACCGTCGATAGTGAAGGTTTGGTCCGTCACGGGTTCCGTTTGGAGTTCGAGCCAGAAAATACAGTCGGAAGCGGGCGAGTCGTCCGCGACCGTTCGCGGGCCCGCGGTCGATTCGAGGAGACGAGAGACTGCGAGAGACGCGTGAACGTATAGTGTAAATGTGAACTCACGGTGGAAATTTGAGCTTGTGGTGGAATCGTGAAACCGCCGTGAAGTCCCGAGCCACCGCCCCTACGTCAGATTCGTCACAGATGTTTTCGAGACGAGCGAGTTGGAACTCCCCTACATCGTCATGTCGTACGTCAGAGACGGCGACGGCGAGGTGCTGGCCGACCTCGGCCACGACGCTTCGGCGGAGTTCCCGCCCGGTGCCTACCTCGTGGACCTGAGCGCACCCATCAAACTCTACCTCCGCGCGGAGGCCGGACTCCGCATCGAGTCGAGTACCGATTCGATGCGCATCGCGTTCGACCGCGAGACGACGGTCGAAATCGGCGCGCGGTCGTTCCACAAGTCACCCGCCGCGACGGTGACGACGACCGACGACCCACACGACGTGATGGCCGCCGTCTCGACCCTCGGGTCGGTCCTGAAGACGACCACCTGTGAGCGGTCGTGGCCCACCCTCCGGGGCCACCCGCCCCACATCGAACGCGGCGACGAACTCGACGTGCCCGACGACCTCACGGTGCCGGACACGGGGGCGACCGTCGAGGTACCCCCGACCTACGACGCCATCTACGCGGCCGCGCCGCTCGCCTACTACTTCGGGGCCGACCTCGTGGCTGGCGAGACGCCGCGTTTGACCGTCGGCGGGTTCGAGCGCCGCTTCGACGCCGACGACGAGTTCGAGGAGGACGTGGTGCGGACGCTGAAGCAGGCGTTCTTCCTCGATTGCGTCACCCGGACCGAAGGCTACTACCCCATCGAACTCGCCGACCGAAACCGCCTCGAACCGCTGGTGGACGTGGACTTCGCGGCGCTGTACGACGCCCCCTTAGACGAGCAACTCTCGACGTACTTTTCGATTCCCTACGAGACGGTGGCCGAGGCGATGCCGTCGTGGCACCGCGTCGCCTACGTCCGCCCCGACCCCGAGAACGTCGAGTCGCTCCCGTACCTCGTCAACGACTTTTCGATTCTCCGGACGCCTCCTCGGCCGAGCTACGACGAGACCGAGGAGATGCGCGAGACCCGCGACGCCATCGACCAGTTCAAGCGAACGCCCTCGCCCGACGACTCGGACCAGCGCCCCGAGAGCGAGCGCGACACCGCCGCACGGCGCGGCGTCCCGCCGGTCGAGGAGTACGTCCAGATGCCGGACCACGACGACGCCCTCGAACTCGCGTGGGTCGGCGAGGGGACGCCGGTCAGTGGGACGAAAATCATCCCGGATGCGTACCGACACGAATCGACGGGCACGTCCGACGACGAGATCGAGATTACGGTCGTCTGCAACGACGAGGAGATGCGCGACGAGTGGGACGCGGTCGCGGAGATCTACGGCCCCCGAGAGACCATCTCGTTCGACCCGACCGTCCACTTCGACGTGACGACCGACGAACTTCGGGGACTCCTCCGGACGCCGACCGACCTGTTCCACTACATCGGCCACATCGACGGTCGCGGGTTCGAGTGTTCGGACGGCGTGTTGGACGCCAGAAACCTCGACGAGGTCGGGATGCGCGCGTTCCTCCTCAACGCCTGTCGGTCGCACAATCAGGGCGTCGCGCTGGTCGAGGCTGGCTGTCACGGCGGTATCGTAAGTCTCGGCAACGTCGGGAACGCCGCCGCCCTCGACCTCGGCGAGACGCTGACGAAACTGTTTCAGGCAGGGTTCAGCATCGGCGGCGCGCTCGCCATCACAGAGGAGGCGACCTTCATCGGGACCCGATACATTGCGGTCGGCGACCCCGGATTCACACTCGCACAGACCGACGATATCATTCCACTGGTGTACGAGATAGAAGACAGCGATGAGTCTCCGTTATCGTTGACTGGATTCGGATATCCGACGCGAGATCACGCTATCGGGAGTATCTCCACGACGTATCTCCACGATGGTCCACGTTTTCTATCGACCGGCCCGTACGATTTTGAAACAACCAAGGGACGTATCGAAGAGACACACAACAACAAACCGTACTCGCCTTTAATTGTTGACGGAGAATTGGAATTAGTTCACCAGTGGTTGGCCAAGCAGTAACTTTACGGGCCGCTACTTCCGCCACCCATACCTGCGAGAACGTTGCCGGACTCCACGAGGAGAAGCACGAGCAACCACGCAAGGTGTACCGCCGTTTTGCTACTGGTAACGCTTTCGACCGTATTTCTGACAACGGACATGTAATAAAAAATCAGTAGATAGGGTTTAGTTTATCTTTCGATATTACCCCAGAATGTTGATTCGGTTATAGTATTCGAGAGAACACGATACTATATCAATGGTTATTTCTACGGTTATGAGATTGTATAAATTTTAATATATTTCTAGTATCGAACGGAGTTGGCCCGGAGTCGGCTCTCGCCCAAAGATACAGGACCCCCGAGTGAGAGGAGAAACCCGAAGCCATGAAGAAAGTTCTCGCTAGCATCGGTGTCGGCAACGCGAACGTCGATACCGTTCTGTCCTCCACGACCGTCACACCCGGCGAAACCATCGACGCGGAAGTACATGTCGACGGCGGGTCCGCCGAGCAGGAAGTCGGCGCGATAGAGTTCGAACTCGAAACCCAGTACGCCACCGAAGAAGGGTACGAGGAGGCCGACATCGACCGGTTCACTCTGACCGAAGACCTGACCATCGAACCCGACCAGTCTGAAACCCGGTCGGTCGAAATCGACGTTCCCTACGGGACGCCCGTGACGCTCGGGAACGTGGACGTGTGGGTCGAGACCGAACTCGACATCGACTGGGCCGTAGACCCCGAAGACAGGGACTACGTGGACGTGAAACCGACCCCGCGCTTGCAGGCGGTCTTCGACGCGATGGACGAGTTGGGCTTCTCGTTCCGGACCGCCGAGTGCGAGGCCGACCCCTACGACCGTTACGGGTCGGGCCAGCGGTTCGTCCAAGAGTTCGAGTTCACGCCCCAAGCCGGGCCGTTCCGCGGCGACTTGGACGAAGTGGAACTCGTCGCGCGCGAGACCCCCGACGAACTCACGCTGTTCGTGGAAATCGACCGCCGGGGCGGCCTCCTCAGCGAGATGGCCGAGACCGACGAGTCGAAGACGAGCCTCACGGTCCGGGACGCCGACGTGACGACGATTCGTGACGACTTGGAGCGCGTGCTGGAACGGCACGCCTGAACCACCTCACAGCGACCCTACGGCCGTTCTGCGGCCGTTCTGCGGCCGTCACTCGGATACGCTCGCCCGACTACCGCTACGCGAAGTTCTTTGTCGTCGCTCGCGCGTAGCCAGTGGTATGTCCGGTTCGAGCGGTCCGTCCGGTGCTGATTCCCCGTCCCGCGCGGCGTTCCGCTCCGGGGTCAGGGACGTTCTCCCCGCGCTCCCGGCGAACGTCCCGTTCGGCGTCATCGCGGGCGTCGCCACCGTCGGCGCGGGGTTCGACCCGGCGCAGGCCACCGCGTTCGCCGGACTGCTGTTCGCCGGGGCCGCGCAGGTCGCCGCCGTGGAACTCCTCGGCCAGAACGCGCCGCTGGCGGTGGTCGTGCTGACCGCGCTGGTCGTGAACCTCCGATACCTGATGTACAGCGCGTCGCTGGGCGCGCACTTCCGGGACCTCTCGACCTGGTGGAAACTGCTCGTCGCGTTCTTCCTGCTGGACGTAACCTACGCGCTCTCGGTGGGCCGGTTCGAGGAGCGCCCGGACGCCGACCCGACCGGCGCGGGGCGGTTCTACTACCTCGGCACGGCGCTCCCGCTGTGGGCGACGTGGGTCGGCGCGAGCGTAGTGGGCATCGTCTTCGGCGCGCGAGTGCCCGCGAGTTGGCAACTCGACTTCGCCATTCCACTGTTGTTCATGGGGCTCCTCTTCCCGGCGCTCGACGGTCGGCCGTCCTACGTCGCGGGAGTCGCCGCGGGCGGACTGGCTATCGCTGGCTTCGGACTCCCGTTCAACCTCGGCATCCTCGTCGCCGCAGTCGGGGGTATCGTCGCGGGCGTGCTGGCGGAGGGCGTGGGCGCGCGGACGACCGAGGCCAGCGCGCGGACGGGAGGAGACGACCGGTGAGCGCCCCGTTCTCGGACGCGTCCATCTGGCTGGTCGTCCTCGCGGCGAGTCTCGGCACCTTCGCCATCCGACTCTCGTTTCTCGCGCTGTTCGGCCGCCTCGGCGAGGTCCCGCCGTGGCTGGAGCGCGCGCTGAAGTTCGTCCCCGCCGCGGTCCTGACCGCGCTGGTCGCGCCGCGACTGGTCTACCTCGACGGGGCGCTCGCGCTCGGCGTCGGCAACGACCGCCTCCTCGCTGGCGCGCTCGCGGCGGTGGTCGCGTGGCGGACCGAGAGCATGCTCTGGACCATCGTCGTCGGCATGGTCGCGCTCTGGACGCTGGCGTGGCTCCCGGTCTGAGTCGCGCTTCGGTCTGCTCGTGGCGGTTCGTGGCTCCTCGGAAGCCGCGATTCGAGAGCGTTCTCGTCGGTTACGGAGCGAGCGCATCTTCACCGACCACGGAACGAGCGCATCTTCACCGACCACGGGATGCGCCGCGTCTGCGCTCGCGCTTCTGCGGTTCCGCGCGAGCGTAGACGCGGGCGGGGAGGCTCGGGGCGCGGGGCGGTTGCGGTGCTGTGCGAGGACTCCGTGAAGTCGGGGATACTCCGATGAGAAACGTAGAGAAGCCGTTAAAAGATACGTAGATTGCTAAAGCAAACGTCTCTCATTCTCACCAAACGCTTACCTCCGCCGACCGACAACTCGCCTGCATGAAGCAGTACCCCGCCGTCCCGCGCGCCGAGGAGGCCGCCGACCTCTTCGACTCGGGCCACCTCTGGCTCCAAGAGCGAATAGACGGCGCGCTCGTCCGGTTCCGACTGCGAGACTCGGGACTCCTCCAGTTCGGCGACCGGACGCGGCCCTTCGACGCCGAGGAGGTGCCGCTCCCGTACCGCCACGCGGTCCGGCACGTCCGGGAGTCGTTCGACCGCGAGGAGTTCCGGAACACGGTCGCGGACGTGGAGTCGGTCGTCTTCGTCGGCGTGGCGACGGTCCGCCGGGGAGTCGAGTACGACTGGGCGCGGACGCCCGGTCTCCTCGGACTCGACGTGTGGGACGCCGACCGCGGGCGGTTCCTGCCGCCCGATTCGGTCGAGCAGATTTTCGAGCAGTTGGGCCTCCGCCCGGTCAACGCGTTCAGCAAGGAGGTCCGCGCGGTCGATTTCGACCCCGAGAGCTACGAGGTTCCTGACTCGGCGTGGCGCGACGGTCCCGCGGCGGGCGTCGTCGTCCGGAACAAGACCGGCGGGCGGGCGACGATTCCCCACCCCGCGTCCGACGAGTGGCGCGAGGAGTCCGACCCCGCGACCGCGCCCGCCGCCGACCTCGCCGACGAGTTCGTCACCCGCGAGCGCGTCGAGCGGGTCGCCCAAACCCTCGAAGCGAGCGGGCGGACGGCCGATTTCGACGCCGTCTTCGACCGCCTGCTGGAGGCCATCGCCCGCGAGGAGTACCACCGACTGTTCCACGACCGGGCGTCGGTGGACCTGCGGGCGTTCCGCTCGGCCGCGGCCGAGCGGACCCAAGAGTTGTTGCACGGCGGGAACGGCGGGGCGGCGTGACTGGAGACGGCGCGCTGACGTAACAGAGAACCGTAGGACCGGGAACAGCGGGGCGGCGTGACCGCGAACAGCAGGACTGCATAACCGCGACCGACGCGAAGAATTATCACCCATCAGTTCGGTGTCAGCTGTATGGCAACCACCGACGAGTTCGAGGAGTGCGGCGTCGGCATCCGCGGCGTGGCGATAGCTATCGACTCGTTCGTCTGGTTCGGACTCCTGTTCGCGGCCATCTACCCGGTCGCCGCCGTCACCGGCGACATCCAGACGACTGCGACGGGGACGAACGCGGAACTCGAAGGCACGCCGGGGACCGTGGCGTTTCTCCTCTGGCTCGGGCTGTCGCTGGGCTATCACACGGTCGCTGAGTGGCGCTACGGCCAGACACTCGGCAAAGGACTCGTCAAAATCGAGGTGCGGGCGAGCGACGGCGCGGCCCCGACGTTGCGGTCGTCGGCCGTCCGGAACCTCGCTCGGCTCGTGGACTTCCTGCCGCTGTGGTACGGTCTCGGCATCCTGCTGGTCCTGACCTCCGAGCGACACAGGCGACTCGGCGACAGGGTAGGTGACACCGTGGTCGTCCGGTCGTGACTGCCGCGACGAGTTCTACACGTCGTAGTCGCCGACGCCTCGATTCGCTTCTTTTATAAAATTAGACTACACACTGATGCACAGATGCCGAACAGTCTCTCGTTCGGACTGAATCTCGTCTCTCTGGTCGTCTTCGTCCTCCCCGGACTCACTGGCGTGAAAATCGGACTGCTGATAGCAGACCGCGCCGATTGGCTGAATCGTGTCGATACGATAGCCCTGAGTTTCGGAGTCAGTCTCGTCTCGATGGGTGGCGTCTATCTCTGGTACAGTGTTCTCAACGGCCATCTGCTACTTCTGACGGAACTGTCACCAGCGTGGACCCACCTCCCGACCGCGATTACAGTCTATCTACAGTTGGTGGGGACTTCGCTCGGCGTCGGCGTCGTACTCGGTGTCTTTGATTTCGGCGGAGAATACGTCGCAAGGCGCGAAGGCCTCTGGTACCGGTTCTTTTCGGAAGTCGAGGCGCAAACCGATTCGGAGGAGTATCAGGTCCGTGCCCGAATGCAGTCCGGCGACGAATTGTGGGGTCGGGTCGAAGACAACGGTGAGATCAGCGTCAACCGAGACGTGTTACTGGAGAACCCCCGACGGATAGTCAGAAGCGAAGACGGGTCGATTGGAGACACGTATCGGTACACCGGTACCGCCTACCTCCACAATCAAGCTATCAGCCACATCGAATTTGATAGGCTGAAGACCGCCGACGCAGTTGGTGGAGACGACCCCGACTTCGAAGCGTCGCGTAGCGACCGAGATTCGGAACCGAACGGGGCCAACGATTCGGGAGAGGCGACGACGGTCGAAGCCGATGCGGAGATAACGGAACTGGAAGGCCTCGCAAAAGAGGCAGCGGAAGATTCGAGTGACGCAGGCGACCGCGGAGACGAGACAGAGAACTAACAGCTATCTTACTACACTGCTTTTCCGGTAGAAATATCGAGAACACTGTTTTCGGCCATTTCGGGATACTCCCCGTAGACGTATTCGAGCAGTTCCCAGAGGTCCATTCCGTTGTACCGACGTTTGACTGCCTCTAAGCTGTCTAATGCCTCGGGAAATTCACTTTCCGGACAGTCGCGCGCTCGTTCGAGCGTTCGCTCACCTTTTTCCGTGAGTACGTACGTCTGTTTGTCGTCGTTGTCACCGTCGGTCGGTTCGTCTATTCGACGTACGAAACCCTGCGCTTCCAGTTTGTCGATATCGTCGTAGAGCGGCTTCGAGTACGGCCCGTACTGACCCGGCTCGTACGAATAAAACGTCTCCTGCAGCGTCTCCCGCTGTGCGAGGAAGACCAGTTTCATGAACCTCGTAATCCCCTCGATCGGCTCTTCGTCGTTGGTCTGTAGGAGAGCCAACGGGAGGAGCTTGGTGTTCATCGTGCGTACGTTGAACTGCATCGTATACGACTCTTGTGGTGTTTTGAACGGCGACGAATTTAAATTCCGAGCGCCCGCCGAATCCGCGCCACGACGCCGCCACCGCCCGAGACCGGCAACTCCCGGCGGAGCGCGTCGAGTTCCTCGTCGTCGAAGCGCTCGTCGGTGCGTGCCTCGTCAAGCCACTGCTCCCACTCGTCCTCGGTGAGAAGCCCCTCCGACCCCTCGCCCCACTGTTCGACCAGCGCCTCGCGCTCCCGGAACGGAACGTCCATCTCGCCGCCGCCCCAGTAGAGCGGCGAGAGGTGGAACTCCGCCGCGTCACCGCCGGACTCCTCGTCGGGTCCGGTCGGGTCGTCGTCCGGAAACGCGACCCGATAGGGGTAGTCGTTGTAGAGGAACACGTCGTCGGGCGTGACGGTATCGCCGTTCGGGAGCGTGAGCGTTCGGTCCATTCGCTGGCGGGAGTTGGGTCGCCCCAGTCTTGAGGATTGCGCGGTCGGCGGGCTACTCGATGCCGTCCCCGCCGCTCGCCCTGACTTCGAGGTACGGCGGTTCGTCGAGGTGGCTGACGTGGCGGCTGACCCCGGTCTGGCCGCCCGCGCTCTTGTTGAGGCGGACGTACTCCATCCCGTTGTCGTGGACCCACTGGCGGAGGACCTGCTGGGCGTCGTGGACGTAGAACTCCGCGAGTTGCTCGCCCATCGAGACCGGGTTCTGGACGAAGACCACGTTGTCCGCGTCGGTGAGGATGTTCGCCCGCGCCCAGTTGTACTGGAACCGCACGTCGGACGGCCCGAGGTCCTGAAGCATCGTCTCGGTGTAGACGAACGCCGTCAGCGGTTGGGTCCGCCGGTCGGTCAGCGTCCGGTAGATGCGAAGCAGTTTCTGGGTCAGGTAGAACTTGCTCTGGCTCAACAGGTCCCACAGCCCCGAGAGGTGGACCGGGAAGACGTTGCGGTGGTCCACGTCCCACGCGTTCGACCAGTCCACGACGAACAGTCGGTCCTCGTCCAGCAACGTCTCCAGCGGCGCGACGTGCGAACAGACCGTCTCGCGGAGCCACCCCGGCGTCATGTTGGGTTCCGGGAATAGCGCGACCGACCGGTCGGCTTCCAGCGCGCCGAGGAGGCCGCCCGCGATGGTCGCGCTCACGTCCGCCCGGCCGTCGTTCTCGATGACCGTCGAGTTGCCCTCCGGGTAGCCGCCGCCGGTCAGTCGGTCCAACCCCGCGATGCCGGTGGTGACGGCGTCGGCGTCGGGGTTGGCCTGCCGGTCGTCGCGGGCGAAGACTTCGATTCCGCCGTCGGTTATCTCGAACTCGTGGGGAGCGGTGTCGTGGTCTACGCCGCGGAGCTTCGTCACCTCCAGAAACCGGTGGTACTCCCCGGCGACGCGCTCGCGGGTGAGTCGCACCGCGCCGTGGGTCGTGAACTGGAGGAGTTCCGCGGCGGGCACGTCCTCGTGGGCGTCGCTCTCCTCGGCGACGAAGATGCTCGCGGCACCGAACTCCTCGGAGAAGGTCCGGACGAGTTCGAGCAGTCCCCGGCGAAATCGGGGCGTATCGTCGGCCAGCGGAGCCAATCCGGAAACGCTGTCGAAGACCACTCGGTCGCACTGGTCGTACTCCGCGAGGTGGTCGCGGATGTACTCCATCTCGAAGGGCACGTCCGCACCGAACGCCCCCACGCTCGTCTCGTCGTCGCCGACCGTCCCGAGCGTCAGTTGCTCCTCGTCGTCGAAGACGTGGCCCGGCGTCGCGTGGACCGACGTGACGTGCAGTCCGTCCGCGTCGAGGTCGAACGCGAAGTTCCGGAACGAGTCGTGTAACTCGTCGAGCGTCTGTTCCGTACTCACGTACAGCACCTCCTCGTCGGCCGCCAGTCCGGCCTGCAGGAACTGCATGCCGAGCGTACTCTTCCCCGCGCCGGGACCGCCGCTGACGAGTATCGGTCGGTTGCGGGGGACGCCACCGCGGAGCATCCGGTCGAGGACGGTGTCGCCGGTGCTGGCCGGAGACCGGCCGCTCTGCGCCGTAGCGTCTGGAAAGCTCTCTGCCATTCGCTTCGGCGTTCTCCCTTACAAGTCAAACTTCTTTTGACTCGGAATTAAAGAACTGCGGCGTTCGCCCCGCTCCGGGTAACGTGTTCGACAAGCGACTCCGGACACCGGGCACCGAACACCGGAGAGCGCCCACGAAAGATTTAGATCGCCGGTCTCGGTACGGAGGAGTATGACGACCGCGGCCCCGCAGGAGCGACTGCGCGACCGGATGCTCGACCTCGACCCCCGAGAGTTCGAGGTCCTCTGCAAAGTCGTCCTCGCCGACGAACTCCGGACCGCCAGTCTGGCTGTCACTCCGGCCTCGCAGGACGGCGGCATCGACATCGAGGGGCGACTCGACTACGACTGGTTCGCCGCCGACTTCGGCGTGCAGGTCAAGCGGTACAGTCCGGGTAACGTCGTCGGCAACGACCGCGTCCACCGACTCGCGGGCGCGCTGGTCGAGAACGGCTACGCGCTGGGCACCTTCGTCACGACGAGTTCCTACTCCGGTCCGGCGAGGAGGACCGCCGAGGAGTTGCCGATTCAGTTGGTCTCGGGCACGGACCTCGCGGCGTCGATGCTCCGAACCGGCCTCGGCGTGACCGAGACCGACGGCGAGTACGACCTCGACGCGACCTTCTGGCAGGACTTACGCGAGAGCGACGAGCGAGTCCCCGCGAGCGAGGTCCCGCTCGGCAACGACTTCGGGAAGATTCGCGCGGTCCTCCGCGCGATTCGAGCGACCGACGGCACCCGCGACGAGATTCGGCAGTGGGTGGCCCGGAACACCGGCTACGACCTCTCGGAGCGCCACGTCTACAGCCACGCGAACTCGGCGACGGTCCTCGGTCTGGCCCGGAAAGAGCCGTCGGCGTCGGGCGACGGAGCGACGCGCTGGGGCCTCACGGCGACCGGCGCGGAGTACGTCCGGGCGCGACCGGACTCGACCCCGGCGCGGCGACTCCTCGAGCGAGCGATTCGGAGCGTCGAACTCGTCGAGCGCGTCCTCGCGGCGGCCGCGGAGGCGGGCGAACTCACGACGGCGGAGATAGACGACCTGCTCGCCGACGAGACGACCGGTCTCTCCGAGTCGAGCGTCCAGCGCCGGGGGAGCGCCCTCCGGACGTGGCTCGAACTCCTCCCCGAAATCACCGTCGAGGGGCCGCGAACTGCAAAGAGATACGTCTACGACGGCGAGCGCGGCAGCTAATTGTTACCGGTGTCGTGCCGAGACCTCCCCCGGAGCCGTACCGAGAACTACCCGCTGTCCTGTTCACAGCCCGCGAGGAGCCAGTTCCGGGCGTCGGTGAGCGCCCGCTCGCGCTCGCCGACGGTCCAGTCGCCGTCGTCGGCGACCGGCCGGGCGACCTGCACCGTCGGCGACGAGACCCACGAGAGGGGCGGCCGCAGGTCGCTGTGGAACCCGTAAGCCGACAACAGCGACGAGGGGAGCGGGTCGCCGGGCGCGAGCAGGAGGTCGGCGTCGGCGTGCCGCCGGACGACCGCCGCGAGGAGCGCCGACAGCGCGCGTTCCCGGTCGGCTCCTCCGACGAGGGGCACCACGTCGGCGAGTCGCGCGACCGCGGTCCCGTCCGGCCGAGTCCGGCGTCCGACAACGAGCGCGGCGGTCGGCGAGTCGTCGTTCGCGCCACTCTCGCGCCGGTCGCCGCCAGACCCGTCACGCCCGCCGCCGTCGCGCGCGACGACCGTCTCGTAGTTCCACCGCGGATTTTCGAAGCGCCAGTCGTAGAACCGCTCGTCGCGGGCGACGTGGATTCGGCCGG
This sequence comes from Halorussus salinus, assembly GCF_004765815.2. NCBI lineage: Archaea > Methanobacteriati > Methanobacteriota > Halobacteria > Halobacteriales > Haladaptataceae > Halorussus > Halorussus salinus. Next base: position 54,404 of record NZ_SBIS02000011.1, read on the forward strand.
GCGCGCCCGCGTCGGCCAGCGACCCGAGGAGGCCCGCCGGAACGCCGTCGTGCCAGCGGCGCGCGACGCCGGTCTCCTCGGGCGCGAGGCGGTCCCGGACCGAGAGGTACGCCCGCGCCCCGAGTCGTCCGGCGAGTCGGCCCGCGGACGCCCCCGCAGACGCGACTACCTCGGCGAGTCGGCCCGACGACTCGACCATCCCGGCGAGTCGGCCCGGCGACTCGACCGCACCGACGACGCCCTCGTCGGAGTCTGTCGGGAGCGCGTCTTCGACCCACGTCGAGGGGTCCTGCACGCGGTAGTGGGTCGCGCGCTCGGCGACGACCTCCCACCCGAGGTCGAGGTTGCCCGGCAGCGAGAGGTGGTTCGGGAAGTTGAAGAAGTAGTCCGCCTCGTCGGCGTAGCGGTCGATGGCGGCCTCGGTCATCCGGGTGAACAGGCCCCGACGCCGGTGGTCGCGCCGGACCATCGTGTCGCAGGGCTGGAGCGCCGAGAACGCGCGCCCGTCGGCCCGGAGTTCGAGCGCGAAGAACGCCCGCGCGCCGACGACCTCGCCGTCCGTCTCCGCGAGGAGGACCGGCACGTGGTCGGCGTAGGGGTTCGCGCGGTACTTCCAGTCGAACCACGCCGCGCTGGCTCGCCCGCCGAGGACCGCCTCGAAGAGCGACCGGAAGGCCTCCTCGTCGTCCGACTCGAAGGGGCGGACGGTGTACTCGTCGTCGGACCGGTCGGTCGCCGGGGTCTCGCTCACGGCGCTCCTCCCGAGGACCGGGCGCTCGGTTCGCTCCCCGTTTCCGACTGCGCCGTCGAACCGCGGTCGCGCACAGCGAGCATCGTCCGCTCCTCGGCGCTCGTCGCACTATACTACGCGCCGCCTAACCGACCGCCGCCGTCGGATAGGCTGTTCTTTCCGCGCGTCGCTCGCGCCGGGACTGCCGCGACAAACCGCGCTGAATCGCGGAACGGCGACTCCCGCGAGCGCCGCTGAGAAGACCGACGGCCGCCAGAACGGACTCCCTGTCCTCAGAGGAGGTCGCGGTTCCGGAAGTAGACCAGTCCGGCCAGCGGCGTGAGGACCGTCCAACCCAACAGGACGACCGCCGCGAACCAGTGGGAGGTCGCCACCGTCGAAATCGAGTCGGCGGGCGTCGTGATGACGGGGTGGTACCCCACGTCGGCGAACAGCGTCGTCAGCTTCACGTAGGCGTTGATGGGGTTGAGCCGACCGACCCAGAAGTACCACTCGGGCTTGGGATAGGGGTCCTCGACGCCCGACATGAGCAGGAACTGGAGCGCGGGCCACCCCGCCCGGAGGACGGTGAACGCCGCGATGACCACCGCGACCGAGCGGTTCGAGGTGTCGGCGTACGCCGAGGCGGTGAGTCCGATGCCGACGAACAACAGCGCGTAGGGAATAGAGAGCATCGTCAGCCCGACCATCCCGAGGAGCGAGCCGTTCTCGAACGTGAGCGCGACGATGACGCCCGTGAGGACGAGACAGACCACCAGCGGGACGACGACGACCGCCGACCGCGAGAGGTACTTGCCGACGTACGCCTCGTCGCGGGAGTTGGGCAGGCCCAGCAGGAACCGGACGCTCCCGGTCTCGCGCTCGCCGACCAGCGCGGCGTAGCTCCCGACCAGACAGACCAGCGGGAGGAGGACCGACAGCGCCGACCCGACCGCCACGATTGCGAGTTCCATGTCCGGCCGCCCGCCCACCGACTGCGGTTCCGAGAGCGCGAGCGTCGCCACGACCGCCAGCACGGTGAACCCGACGACCACGCCCGCGATCTGCTTGGGGTTCCCGAGGAAGACCAGCGCGAGGAGCGACGCGATGGCGGCGAGACCGCCGACGCCGCCCAACAGCGCCACGTCGCTGGCCAGCGCGAACAGGCCGACCGCGACCACGGTCGCCAGCGCGACGATGGCCGAGACCGCGGTGCCGGTCCGGGACCGGTAGACGCTGGTCAAATCGCGCCGGAACACGTCGGCGCGGCTCACGCCGGACCCTCCGTGTACTTCGAGAACACGTCCGACAGCGACGCGTCGCTGACCTCGAAGTCCTCGAAGACGCCCGCGTCGGCGACCGCGTTCAGCGCCCGGAGCTTCGTCTCGCCGCCGCCGTCGCAGGCGATTTCGACGCGACCGTGGCGCTCCCGGACCTCGCGGACGCCCTCGATTTCGCGGAGGTCGGCCAGCAGCGACTCGGACACCGACGAGACCCACACCGAGAGGGTCGTGCCCGCACCGAGTTCCCGCTGGAGTTCGCCGACCTCGCCGACCGCCGCGAGCGACCCGTCGAGCAGGATGCCGATGCGGTCGGCCACCGCGTCCACCTGTTCGAGGATGTGCGACGAGAAGAACACCGTCGCGCCCCGGTCGGCCTCCTCGACCACGACCTCACGGAGGGTGCGCGCGCCGTTGGGGTCGAGACCGGTCGATGGTTCGTCCAGCACGAGGAGGTCCGGATTACCGACCAAGGCGACGGCGAGCGCCATCCGCTGGCGCATCCCCTTCGAGTAGCCGCCAGCGCGCCTGTCGGCCGCTTCCCGGAGGCCTACCCTGTCGAGCAGTTCGTCGGGGTCGTCGTCGGCGTCCTTCGTCTCGATGGCGTGTTCGACGTGTTCGCGCCCGGTGAGCCGCGGGTACGCGCCGTAGCCCTCCAGCAGGAGGCCCGACCGCTCGCGGACCGCGACCGACTCGCGGTTGGCGTCGTTCCCGAACACCCGAATCTCGCCGCTGGTCGGCTTCGTGAAGTCCAACATCGCGTTGATGGTCGTGGACTTCCCGGCACCGTTCGGGCCGAGGAAGCCGAACACCTCGCCCTCCTCGACCGACAGCGACAGGCCGTCTACCGCGGCAACGTCGCCGAACTGCTTCGTCAACTCGTCTATCTCGATGACTGACATTGGGGACCTTGTTGCCGTTGGCTCAGGGACGCGGAATAAGTCTTCTTGCTATCAGATATGCGAATCGACACGACGTAACCGACAACCGACGTAGGCCAGTGGATCAGCCGCCGTCCTCGGCGGACTGAAAGGGCGAGCGAGGCTCGCGTTTACTCGGTCGTCTCAGCGCGGCCCTATTCGGCGCGCGCAGACCTGCGCGCGCCGAATATCCCGGTGAGCGACCGCGAGCCGCGCGAGGGCTTTCGAGGCTACCCTCCCTCTGAACCCATGTTCAACCCCGACTTCCCCACTCTAGAACCGACGGACGAAAAGGCCCGCGCCGAGTACTCCCCGCTAATGAACATCGAGTTTCTCGGCGGAGCCCGCGAGATAGGGCGAAGCGCCCTCCTCGTGGACGACTCGCTCCTGCTGGACTACGGGATGGCGACGGGCAACCCGCCGTCGTTCCCGGTCGGCGACCCCGACCCCGACGCCGTGGTGGTGAGCCACGGCCACTTGGACCACGTCGGCGCGATTCCCTCCCTGCTGTCGGGCGACGCTCGCCCGCCGATTCACTGGACGCCGCCGACCCGCGACCTGACGCGCGTGCTGGCCGAGGACACGCTCAAGTTGCACGGCGGGAGCTACGACTGTCCGTTCACCCACACCGAGGTCAAGCGCATGAGCCAAGTTTCCGAGACCCACGGCTACGGCGAGACCTTCGCAGTCTGCGGGGGACCCGCGTCCGGCGGGTACGAAGTCACCTTCTACGACGCGGGCCACATTCCGGGGAGCGCGCACGTACTGGTGGACGACGGCGAGACCCGACTCCTCTATACCGGCGATTTTCATACGGAGGACACGCAACTCCTCTCGGGGACCACGGCCCGGCCTGACGCCGACATCGTGATTACGGAATCGACCTACTCCGACGTGGACCACGACCCCCGCCAGCAGGTCGAGGAGTCGTTCGTCGAGAGCGTCCGGACCACCATCTGGGAAGGTGGGACCGTCGTCGTCCCGGCGTTCGCCATCGGTCGAACGCAGGAGATGCTGATGGTCTGTGCGGCCCACGACCTCGACTGCTACGTCGATGGGATGGGCCAGCAGGTCACGCGCATCGCGCGCCAGTACCCCGAGTTCGTCCGGGACGCCGACGCCCTCGGTCGCGCGAAGTCCAACGCCCGGTTCGTCACCGGCCGCGACGGCCAGCGCAAGCGCATCGCCGAGAAGAACACCGTCGTCGTGACGACCTCGGGGATGCTCTCGGGCGGCCCCGCGATGACCTACATTCCGGAAATCCGCGCGAACCCGACGAACAAAATCGCCTTCACGGGCTACCAAGTCGAGGGGACGCCGGGCCGGGAACTGCTGGACTCGGGGCGCGCCGAAATCGACGGACGAGTAATGCCCGTGAGCGCGCAGGTCGAGTCCTACGACTTCTCGGCGCACGCAGACCGTGACGGACTCTTGGGGTTCCTCGACTCGTATCGGAACGCGCAGATTCTCGTGAATCATGGCGACCGATGCGGGGACTTCGCCGACGAGTTGCGCGAGGAGGGCTTCGATGCGAGTGCCCCCGAACTCGGGGAGAGCATTCCTGCCTGACATGCTCTCTCGGAAACGACGAGGAGTCCCCGAGAGAGTAAGCGAACAAACTTCACTCGACGGCGGTACCACTCACACATGGGGTACGAGTACACCGGTGACGCCCACAGCGAACTCGTCGAGTCCTATCGAGTGGACGAATCGCCTTTTCCGACGGACACCTCGCGGGTCTACCCCCGCCGCGATTCGCTACGTGACGAACCGCCCCTCCTCAAACAGTTGCTGTTCCCGAGGTGCTGGAACGCGACGGAACTGGTAGACGACCCCGACGAAGTTCGCGCGCACCTGACCGAACTCGGAGTCTGTATGCAGAAGGGCATCACGGCCTATTCGGACGGTGACGGTGACGACTCGACCGGAATCGTGGACGAAACACTCGACCGATTGCCAGCGGTTCGACGCGCGCTGAAGAAGGATGTCGAGGCCGCGTACAAGGGCGACCCCGCGGCGAAGAGCTACTGCGAGATTATCCGGTCGTATCCCGGCTTTCACGCTATCATGATTCACCGGGTAGCGCACGGCCTCTACGAGAAGGACTGCCCCGAGTACGCCCGCGAACTCGCCGAGTACTCGAAGACCGAGACGGGTATCGACATCCATCCCGGTGCAGAAATCGGCGAGTACTTTTTCATCGACCACGGGACCGGCGTCGTCGTCGGCGAGACCGCGACCATCGGCGACTGGGTTCGGGTCTATCAGAACGTCACGCTGGGCGCGCTCCACTTCGAGGAGGAGGAAGGCGAGGACCACATGCTGGCGAAAGAGTACAAGCGCCATCCGGACATCGGCGACAACGTCGTTATCGGCGCTGGAAGCAACGTCCTCGGGCCGGTAGAAATCGGCGACCACGTGAGCATCGGTGCGAACTCGTGGGTGACCGACGACGTTCCGGACGACACGAGCGTGTTCATCAGCGACCATCCAGAACAAGAGCGGAAATCGAACAGATAGTGTCGAATCGCCGAGTTCGCAGTCGTTCCCTCGGTAGAGAGTTTCGCGGCAAGCGCGACAGAAATCGGAGAGCGCGGTACCGCGAAGTGACTCGTTGGGTGTCGAGACGGACCGCTCGCCGGAAAGTTGGGAGAAGCTCTACCCACCGCCCCCGCCGAAGCTCCCTTTCTCGGCCTCCAGTTCGTTCTCGCGTCGAGTTCGCTCGTCGTCGGAGTCCGGCGGCGTTTCGGTCTCCTGTCCGGACTGCCGGACCGCGAGCGCCCAACCGAGACCGTACGCCGCGACGGCGCATCCGACTCCGGCCGCGGTCCCGAGGAGGGACGCCCCGACGAGAAACGACGCGATAGCCAGTACCGGGCCGCCGAGGAGCGCGTACCCGAGGTTTTCGGTCACGAGTCGTCGCATCGTCGCATCGACGTTTTCGAGCGCAGTGCAAATGCTTTGTCCGTTAGCCGTCGGAGGGTGGCCTACTCGGTCTGCGGGTCGATGTGGTGGACCGCCTCGGGCGACAGCAGGCGACCCGAGGGGAGTTCGACCCAGCCGTTCCCGAGGACCCTGATGGGACCGTCGTGGAGGACCGTCTCACCCTCGAAGTCGGCGTAGACGACCGCGCTCTCGCACTCCGTCGTGAAGTCGTCGGCGACCTCGCTCCAGACCGGTTCCGTGGAGAATACCATGCGGTCGCCTTCGACTGACAGACTGATAACAGTATCGCGGCGTTTCGGTCTCCGACTCGGCGCTCCGCGCCGACCCGCCTCGCTACTCCTCGACCAGCACCTCGGCGAGTTTCGGGACGAAGGTGCCCACGTCGGTCACCATCCCGATGGCTTGGGCGCTCCCGCGGTCCAGCAGTTGCGTGACCGTCGCGGGGTCGATGTCCACGCAGACGACCTTCGTGGTCGAGGGCAGGCAGTTGCCGACCGCGACCGAGTGGAGCAGGGTCGAGAGCATTATCACGAGGTCGGCCTCGCGGGCCTGCTCGCGGATGGCGTTCTGGGCCTCCACCGCGTCGGTGATGGTGTCCGGAAGCGGACCGTCGTCCCGAATCGACCCCGCGAGGACGTAGGGCGCGTCGTTTGCGACGCACTCGTACATCACGCCCTCCTCGACCAGTCCGTCTTCGACGGCCTCCTCGATGCCGCCAGCCCGGATTATCTCGCTGATGGTGTAGATGTGGTGCTTGTGGCCCTTCCGGGGGCTTTCGAGCGTCTCCACGTCTAAGCCCAGCGACGTGCCGTACTGGCCGCGTTCGAGGTCGTGGACCGCGAAGCCGTTGCCCGCCGAGAGCATGTCCACGTAGCCCTCGCGGACCAGTCGGGCCAGCGCGTCGCCAGCGCCCGCGTGGATGACCGCGGGACCGGCGACCGCCAAGACGGTGCCACCCTCGGCCTTCGTCTCGGCGACGGCCTCGGCGATTTCCCGGATGAGCGACCCCGACGGGCGCTCGGCGGACACCCCGCCCTGCATGAACCCGAACGGACCCTTCGACCCGCGGGGGCGCTCGGGCGGGTCCACCCGGACGCCAGCCTCGTCGGTCACCACGAAGTCGCCCTCCTCGATGGCGTTCAGGACCTTCGTGTAGGCCCGCGGGCCGTCGTCCGCGGTCTCCGCGTCGCTCTCTCCATCTCCGGCCTCCGCGTCGGGGTCCGACGCCGGTTCGACCACGACGGCGCAGTCCATCTCGACGTTCTCGACGGGGAGCCACTCGCCCTCGTAGCGAACTTTCGTCGGGTGGTTCGTCGTGGAGTAGAAGCCGTGGGGCACCACTTTGTCGCCGGGTGCGGGTTCGAGCGTCGCGTCGGGCGGGTCCGAGAGGTGCGCACCGTGCTGGTGGAGTTCGTGCAGGATTTCGCGCAGGGACTCCTCGTCGTCGGCCGTGACCACCATCCGGCAGTACGACTCGGCGTCCTTGTGCGTCCCCACGTCGAAGACCTCCACGTCGAAGTCGCCCCCGAGGTCCATCACGACGCCGAAGCACTGTTGCATCATCCCCGAGTCGATGATGTGGCCCTCCAGCTCGACCGTGCGTGCGACTGTCATACCCGGAGAACGGAAGGCCGAGCAATCAACGTTGCGCTGGCGGTGGTTATTCGCTGGTCGCAGAACGGTCGGAGTCGAGGAGTCAGTCCCGGAGCGCCTCGACCGGACGCTCGTTGGCGGCCTTCCACGCGGGGTAGAGTCCGCTGATGACCGCCGCACCGACCCCGAACGCGAGTCCGAGTCCGATGTACTGGAACCCCTTCGCGGTGAACGCGAATGGGTCCCCGAGCAGTTGCCGGTTGATGAGCAGCCCGAGTCCGAGACTCAACACGGCACCGACGAGCGCGCCGACGAGTCCGAGGAGCGCCGACTCCCCGAGCATGAGCTTGAGGATGTCGAACCGGCCGTAGCCGACCGCCCGGAGGACGCCGATCTCCTCGCGGCGCTCGATGACGCTCATCAACTGGACGTTCAGGATGGAGATGCCCGCCACGAGCAACGAGATGCCCCCGACCCCGAGGAGAAAGAGGTTGATGGTCGACATCTGCTCGTTGAACCGCTCGATGGAGTCTTTGAAATCGACGATGCGGTAGCGGTCCTCGCGGCCGAAGCCCAGACGCTCACGGAGCATCACCGCGGTCCGGTTGGCTTCGGTCGGCGAATCGGTCCGAATCTGAACCTGCGAGTACTGATCCTCCTCGAACGTCGACATCGGGACGAGAACGCCATCGTCGAGGCTCTGGAACGCGCCGCCGCGGGGTTGGTCTTCGAGGACGCCCGCGACTCGGTACGACTTGCCGTCGAGCGTGACGCTACTGCCGGGACCTACGCCGTAGGTGGCGGCGGTCTCCGCGCCGACCAGCACCTGCTTGCGCCACGTGTTCGGTATCCGCCCGCGCTTCGTCGAGAGGTACTGGCGGGCCTCCTCGAGACCGTAGACGGAGACCGGCCCGGACTGCCGGAGATGCGACAGCCGCCCGCGGCGCTGTTTCATCGCGTACACCTCGTCGTCGGCGTCCACGTTCGACTTCACCTTCGAGACCTGACTCTGCGAGAGCGTGAAGTTGGCGTCCTCGCCCGGCATGACGAGGACCGTGTTCCCGAACGTCGCGCCTTGGAGGAACGACAGTTTGAACGCGACGCCGAACACGCCGAGCGAGGCGATGGCGACGACGCCGATGACGACGCCGAGCATCGCCAGCGCCGACCGAGTTTTGGCCCGAGAGAGGTTCCTGCGGGCGAGCATCGCCAGCGGAAACCGCTCGAACAGCCACTCCATCATCGTATTCGTCCGTCCACGAGTTCGATGGTTCGGTCGGCGAACTCCGTCACCTGTTCGTCGTGGGTGACGGCGACGACCGCGACGCCGTCGTCGGTGATGCGACCGAACTCCGCGAGGACCTGCGACCCGGTGTCTTGGTCCAAGTTCCCGGTGGGTTCGTCGGCCAGCACGAGGTCGGGTTCGTTGACCAGCGACCGCGCGACCGCGACGCGCTGTTTCTGGCCGCCGGAGAGTTCGTTCGGGAGGTGGCCGAGTCGGTCGCCGAGACCGACCCGTTCCAGCAGGTCCGTGGCGAGGTCGTGGGTCGCCGACCGGTCGCCGTCGAGCAGCCGAGGCACCTTCACGTTCTCGACGGCCGACAGCGTCGGGATGAGATAGAAGTTCTGGAAGACGAACCCGACGGTGCGCTTGCGCAGTCGCGTCCGCTCGGCGATAGAGAGGTCGCTCACCGCGGTTCCCCGGACCGAGACCGTGCCCTCCGTGGGCGTGTCGAGCAGTCCGAGTTGGTTCAACAGCGTCGATTTGCCGCTCCCGCTCGGGCCGACGACCGCGACGAACTCGCCGGGACGAACTTCGATATCGATACCCTTGAGCGCACGCAGGACCTCCTCGCCGGAGTCGTACTCTTTGACGACGTTTCGCGAGCGGATAACGGGCGACGTGTCGGCGGCCGACTCGCCGTCGTTCCCGCCGGATTCGCCGTCGGTCGTGGCGGGGGTAGCGTCGGTCGCTCCGGTCTCGCCGTCGGTCGTCGCGTCGGTCGCGTCGGCGAGACCCGCGGTAGTTCCCTCGGTCGATTCGTCAGTCGCCACGGAACCACCTCCAACCGCCCGCGAGCGCGACCAGTCCGACGAGACCGCCGCCGACGAGCGGCAGTGATAGCGGGAGCGACGACCCCGACTCGGAAGTGGCCGGTTCCGCGGGGCGTTGGGGTACGTCGTAGGTCACCGAGACGGTCCGATTCCGGCGCACGTCGTCCACGATGTAGCTGACCCGCAGCGGAACCGTCACCGTCGAGACGTTCCCGTCGAGTTGCGCCCGAACCTTGAACGAGGTGAAGTCGCTCGACGCCACTTTACCGACGAAGTATTCGGCGGTCGATTGACCGGGCGAGACGTTCTCGCCCGACTTCACGCCGACGGTCACGCCGAGTACGTCGGTCGTCCCGACGTTGCTCGCGCTCCCGGAAATCTGGAGCGTCTGGCCGCGGCGCACGACCGAGAGGCCGGTGAGTTCGATGGCTCCGGGACTCGAAAGCGGGGTGAACGTCGGCCGAAGCGTCCGGGTGACGCTCCGGTGAGTCCCGTTCGCAGTCGTGTATTCGAGATCTGCGGTCAGATTCGCGGTTCCCTCGGTATCGCCGCTCACCTCGAACGCGAACTGCTCGGTAGACGTTGCGGCCAGTTTCGCGACGCTTCGGCGGTTGTCCTTCACCGACACGCCGTCACCCCGGAGTCGGACTTCGACGCTCCGAATCTCCTCGTCGTTTCCGTTCGACAGCGAGAAGTTCAGCGTCGTTCGACTGCCGGGGAGGGTCGGTTCGGTCTCGACCGTCATCTTGGGATGGGGGTCGTAGACGGTGATTCCGACCGGTTGCTCGACTACGTAGTCGGTCTTATCGGTGCGGCGTAACTCGAGGTGGACCGTGAGGTCGTGTTCGCCCGGTTCCTCCAAGGCGAACGACTGTGCGCTTTCGAGACGCTGGCCGGACCAGAGTCGCTTGTTCGGGGTCTTCTCCGCGAGTACCTCGCCGTCGGACTGTCGGCGTATCTCGACGGTCTCGACGTACACGTCGCCGTCTCCGTCTTCGACGTTCTCGACGTGCGTCGTGAGCGTGACGTTCGACCCCGCTTCCGGTTGGGTGTCGTTCAGCGATGTCCTGACCGTCACGAGCGTCGGCGTACTGGACTGGGCCGCGGCGGTGTCGAGGGCGGCAGGTTCTTCGCCAGAGGAGACCGACTCCTTCGCGGGAGTATCGGCCGCTCCGGCGGAGGCGGCGACCGCGGGGGCGACTCCGGAGGCGGCCGCCGAGACGACGACGACCAGACACGCGAGGAGTCGTGCCGTCGTCATCGCGGCGCACACCTCTCGGTCGTCGGTTCGGCGTCTGTCGGTGAGGAGGGGCGAACGTGGCGGAGGGCGGGCGTGCCGTCGTCGCCGGACCGGTCCGCACGCGTCGGACCGTCCCGCCGAGTTCGGACGCCGCGCCGCGTCGTGTTCGGGGACATGTCGGTACGGGTTGATATCTCTGCTTTCATTAATAACGTTAGGATTTCTTCGAGCGACGGTCCGCCGTCCTCGATTCTTCCGCTCGATTCACCGCTCGGAGAAAGGCCCGTTCAGTCGATTACTGGGGTTCCCGGTCTGTGCCGTCCCGGCCGACGCGTCACGCGACGTTCTGCTCGACCAACTCCCCGCCCTCGTCGCCGAACCGGTCGCTCGACAGTGAACTCACGTCTACGAGCGACGCCTCGCCGTCCAGACAGAGTTGGGCGACCAACGTCCCGGTCGCCGGGGCGTGCTGGAAGCCGTGACCCGAGAACCCGGCCGCGGTGACGAACCCCGGCGCGGTCTCCTCGATAATCGGGTGGTGGTCGGGCGTCACGGCGTACAACCCGGCCCACCCGCGCTTGATGCGCGAGTCGGCGTCGAAGTAGGTCGCGCAGTCGGCCGCGCGCTCGACCGCGGTCGCCGCCCACTCGATGTCCATCGACTCCGAGTAGGCGTCCGGGTCCACGTCGGGGTCCTCGTCGCCAAACTGTCCCCCGACCAGCGCCGCGCCGTCGCGCTCGGGTCGGAAGTACGACCCCGTGTCGAGGTCGATGGTCAGAGGCACGTCTTCGGGGACCGGCGTCGTCGGTTCGACCGTCGCAATCTGGCGTCGCCGGGGGTGTATCGGCAGGTCGAGGCCAGCCAGTTCGGCGACCCGACTCGCCCACGCTCCGGCGGCGTTCACCACGAAGTCGGCGTCGATGCGCTCGTCGTCGGTCTCGACGCCGACGACGCCCGAATCGTCGGTCAGCACGTCCCGAACCGCCGTCTTCGTTCGAATGTCCGCTCCGGCCTCGCGGGCCGCCTCGGCGTACCCCTGTACGGCGAGGTTCGGGTCCGCGAAACCGTCCTCGGCGTTGTACTGGGCCGCGACGAACTCCTCGTCCCGGAGTCCGGGGCAGTGTTCGCGGGCCTCGGCGGGCGAGAGGTACTCACTGCCGACGCCGAGGTCGTTCTGCATCGCCACGTCGGCCCGGAACCGTTCGGCGGTCCCGTCGCTCCGCGCGAGAAAGAGATAGCCCGGTCGCCGATGTTCGATGTTCACGCCGAACTCGTCGGCGAAGCCGTCCCAGACTTCCATGCTCGCCAGCGAGAGCCTGACGTTGACCTCCGTCGAGAACTGCATCCTGATGCCGCCCGCCGAACGCGCGGTGCTTCCCATCCCGAGCGACCCCTTCTCCGCGAGCGTGACGTTCGCGCCGCGCTCCGCGAGCGCGTACGCCGAGGAGAGTCCGACGATTCCGCCGCCGACCACGACAACGTCCATATCTCCAGATACTCGACGCCACGGCTAAATAAGTGTACTGTTACCACATGGCGAGAAAGATTCGCAGGTCGAAGGTGTCGGTCGGTTCGAACGCTTCAGCCGCCGAGGAACTGCTTGCGAACCTCGTCGTCGCCGAGGAGGTCCCGGCCCGAGCCTTCGTAGCGGTTCTCGCCTTGGGCCAACACGTAGCCGCGGTCGCACCGCCGCAGGGCCTCCTTGGCGTTCTGTTCGACCATCAGGACGGCCGTGCCCGAGTCGTTGACCGCGTCCACGCGGTCGAACATCTCGGTCACGAGGTCGGGCGCGAGTCCAGCCGACGGCTCGTCGAGTAAGAGGAGGTCGGGGTCCAGCATCAGCGCCGCGCCCATCGCGAGCATCTGCTGTTGGCCGCCCGAGAGCGTCCCGGCGTTCGCGTCGAGTCGCTCTTCGAGGATGGGGAACCGCTCGAAGACGGCCCGGCGGCGTTCCTCGGGCGTCTCGTCGAGGATGTACGCGCCGAGTCGCAGGTTCTCCTCGACCGTCAGCGACGGGAACACGTTGTCCACCTGCGGGACGTAGCTCAGTCCCTCGTGGATGACCTCCTCGGGGTCCATGTCGCCGATGTCGCCCCCGTCGAAGGTGATGGAGCCGTCCAGTCGGTCGGCGATGCCGAAGACGGCCTTCATCGCGGTGGACTTGCCAGCCCCGTTCGGACCGACGATGGTGACGTACTCGCCCTCCTCGACGTGGAGGTCCACGTTCGAGAGGACCTGTAGCTCGCCGTAGCCCGCGTCGAGGGCCGACACGTCGAGGAGGCTCACGCGACCACCTCCGTCGCTCGCTCGGCGGTCTCCCGTCGCTCGCCGACCGCCAGTCGCTCGCGGGCCGTCTCGTCTCGGTCCAACTGCTCGTGAGTGTATCGTGCGTTCATGGTCACTCTCCGAGGTACGCCTCGATGACGCGCTCGTCCGCCAGTACCTCCTCGGGGTCGCCCTCCACGAGGAGGCTCCCCTGCTGGAGGACGACGAGTCGGTCCACGAGTTCGGTCAGCGTCTCCAACTCGTGTTCGATGATGACGACCGTCATCCCCTCGTCGTTCAGTTCGCGGATGCGGTCGGCGATGTCGCGGGTCAGCGAGGGGTTGACCCCCGCGAACGGTTCGTCCAGCATCAGCAGGTCCGGTTCGAGCATCAGCACCCGCGCGAGTTCCAGCAGTTTGCGCTGGCCGCCCGAGAGGTTGCTGGAGTACTCGTCTTCGAGGTGGTCCAACTCGAACGCCTCGATGAGTTCGTCCGCGCGCTCGCGGACCTCGCGCTCGGTGGTCTGCATTCCGTCCGTGCGCAGGAGCGCGGGAAGCGTCCGCTCGCCGGGTTGCTCGGGCGCGGCCAGTCGCACGTTGTCCCGGACGGTCATCGTCTCCAACTCGCGGGTCCGCTGGAACGTCCGGACCAGTCCCTTCCGGGCTAGCTCCTCGGGGGAGTCGCCGGTCACCTCCTCGCCCGCGAATCGGACCTGTCCGTCGTCGGGCGTCAGCACGCCGCTGACGCAGTTGAAGAACGTGGACTTCCCGGCCCCGTTGGGACCCATCACGCCCACGAGTTCGCCCTCCTCGACCGACAGCGAGAGCCGGTCGATGGCCCGGAGGCCGCCGAACTCCTTGACGATGCCGTCCACGTCGAGGAGGGTCACGTGTCCACCCCCAGTTCCTTCGCGTCGCCCCAGATGCCCGCCGGGCGGTACCGGATGACCGCGACGAGGACGAGACCGACGAAGATGAGTCGGATGGAGGCGAACGCGTCCGCCGAGACCGGCGCGACGCCGAGCGCGAACCGCGAGGCGAGTCGCAGGCCCATGATGACCGCGAGGCCAGCCAGCACCGCGCGGTGGTTCGACGCGCCGCCCAAAAGCATCCCAATCCAGACCGTCACCGTCACCTGAATCGTGAAGTAGCCGGGCGCGACCGCGCCGTTGTAGAGCGCGAACAGGCCGCCAGCGAGTCCGGCGAGCGCCGCGCCGTAGACGAACGACTGCATCTTGTAGGTGAACGTGGACTTGCCGACCGATCGCGTGACGAGTTCGTCGGCGCGGATGGCCCGCAGGACCCGGCCGTACGGCGAGTCGGTGAGTCGCGTCACGACCGCGAAGACGATTGCGCAGACGCCGCCGAACAACAGCAGGGTCGCCAGTAGCGTCGTGTCGGTGTTGCCCGCGAGGTCCTTGATCGGCTGTGGCACGCCGAGGATGCCGGTGTTCCCGCCGAAGACGCCGCGGAAGTTGACGAACAGCGAGTGGAATATCTCGGCGGTCGCCAGCGTGGCGATGGCCAGAAAGTCGTCCCGGAGTCGGAGCGAGGTCGCCCCGACGACCGCGCCGAGGAGTCCCGCGACGACGATTCCGGCGACGAGCGCCAGCGGCCACGGGAAGCCGAGGCCGATACCCGCGAAGGGGTCCTCGGCCGACAGCATCGCGACCGTGTAGCCCCCGGCCGCGAAGAAGACCACGTGGCCGAAGTTGACCAGCCCAGTGTGGCCGTACTGGAGGTCCAACCCCAGCACGAGGACGCCGTAGATGGCGAACAGGATGGCGACCTCCAAGAAGACGTACAGCGCGCCGGGGAGCGTCGCGCTGATGGGCGTCAGCAGGAACAGCGCCGCCAGCAGGGCCAACGCGCCCCCGAAGACGAGCGCCGTGTCGCCGCTCCCGTCGGGGAGGCGGTCGCCGATGCTTCCGGGGAGGCGGTCGGCGACGCTCACGCCTCACGCACCTCCTGACCGGCGATACCGCTGGGCTTGACCAGCAGGACGACGACGAGGATGAAGAACGCCACCGCCGTCGAGATGCCCGTCATCCCTGCGGGGAGGAACGCCGTCGAGAGCGCCAGCACGAGACCGATGACGTAGGCTCCCGCGATGGCTCCGTACGGACTCCCGGCACCGCCCAAGATGGCGGCCGCGAGAATCTGCAGGATGTGGCTGAACCCGGTACTCGAACTGACGTTCGTCTGGATGCCGATGAGGACGCCCGCGAGTCCGGCCAGCACGCCCGCCAGCACCCACACGCTGTCCCGGATGAACTGCGTGTCGATGCCCCGGACGCGGGCCAGACTCTCGTCGTCGCCCATCGCGCGCATCGCGATGCCCACGTCGGTCCGGGTCAGCATCGCGTGCAGGACGACGAAGACCGCGACCGCACTGCCGACGACCACGAGTTGTTCGGACGTGACGAACAGGTCGCCCAGCAGGTCCACCGGGCCGACCGCGAGGGCCGGGAGACCGTCGAACTGGTAGGTCGTGGTCTCGGTGTCGAAGTAGCGCGCGCTCCGGCCGCCGGTGAGTCGGATGAGATTCCGGAGCGCCAGCCCGAGACCGATGGACGTGAGCAGCATCGGCACCGGACCGGTGTCGTTGATGGGCGTGAAGAACGCCCGTGCGAGGACGAGACTGGCGATGCCGCCACCAGCCATCGCGACGAGCGCCGCGACCGGCAGGGGCAACGGGAGCATCCCCGCCGAGAGGACGCCGACGAACGCGCCGATGGTGAGATACTCGCCGTACGCGAAGTTTATCATGTTCACGATGCCGTAGATGAGCGTGAACCCGATGGCGGCGATAGCGATGTACGAACCCGTGACGAGGCCGAAGACGACGTTCTGAGCCAACCCCATAGCTTAGTACTCGTCTTCGCTGACGAACTGGCGCAGTTCCTCGGCCGGGATGGTCTCCAACGTGGAGAACGACCCGCCTCTCGCTTCGTTGATGGTCACGGAGCCGAAGACGTTGCCGAAGTTCGTGAACGAGGTCGCGGTCGCCGCGCCCCGGTAGACGATTTCGTCGCCGTCGGCCAGCGCCTCCTTGCCCTCCTCGAACGAGGCGACTTCGGTGCCCTCGCCGCGCGTGACCGGCCCGAGGTTCTTCTCGACGGCCTCTCTACTGGCCTCTCCGGCGCGCTCGACTGCGAGCGCGGCCACCTGCGTCGCGTCCCACGCCGGGGCGGTCCAGCCGTTTATCTCGGCGTCGCCGTCCATGCTGTTGTACTCGCTCTCGAATGTGTCGTAGTTCGGCCCGGCGTCGCCGGGGCTGGCGGCCCACGCGCCGTCGAGGGCGCTCCCGACCTGCTTGGGCAGTTCGTCCTGCGCGAGGGGGTCCGAGAGGATGGGCTGGCGGCCGTAGCCGCCGTCGGCCCAGTCGCCCATCAGGGTGATGGCGTCTTCGAGCGGGATGCTCACCGCGAAGGCGTCGAACTCCGCGTCGAAGAGCCGACTCAGCGCCGACTGGTAGCTCGAACTGCCCTGACTGACCTCGACCTCTCGGGCGACGGTACCGCCGCCCTCCTCGTAGGCGGTGACGAAGCCGTCGGCCCAACTGCGCGCGCCCTCGGTGTTGCCGTTGATGACGCCGACCGTCTCGTGGCCTTGGTCGAGCGCCCGCTTGGCCGCGCCCGCGGTGTGGACCGTGTCGCTGATGACGGTCCGCCAGATCCACTCGTCGTCACTGAGGTCGTCGGGGGTCCCGTGGTCGCCGCCGCGGGTGTCGAGGAAGTTCGACCCCGGCCACGGCGTCACGACGGGAGTCTCCTGTTCCTGCAGGAAGTCGAACAGGGGGTTGATTTCGCTGGAGAACAGCCCCAGCAGTGCCAGCGCGTCGTCGTTCTCCACGAGTTGCGTGACGACCGACCGGGCCTCCTGTGGCTTGACGGCGGTGTCGCGCCGGACGACTTCGAAGTCAGCGTCGAGCGGGCCGCCAGCGTCGTTGATGTGCTTCACCGCGGCGTCGGTCGCCTGCGAGACGCCCGGTTGGAGGAAGTCCCACTGACCGGTCTGGGCCGCAGGCTGGCCGAACACTATCTTGTCGGGACCGTCGCCACCGCCGTCCCCGCTGCCACCGAGTCCGATACAACCGGCCGTCGCGGCCAGTCCACCCGCACCCGCGAACTTGAGAAACGTTCGCCGATTCGCCCGTTCCGTGTCATTGTCTCTCATTACAATGGGAAGAAGTCACTACCAGCATATAACGTTATTCGTCTATCGCCGCCAAACAGCGACCATTCACAGCCATTTAGGCAGTTATATACCTGAAAATTAGTCTAATTGCATAATTAGTTGACAGAACTGGAAATTTTGGATTGCGGTAGGCGGGGCGCGACAGTGGGAAGATGGGAGTGGTCGGCGGGCTGCGGTCGTAGGAAGACAGGAGTGGCCGAGGGGTCACGGTCGCAGGAGGAGGGCAGTAGGACGGCTTTCGACTCGCTCGCGTCTCCCGACTCACTCGGGACCGACCGGGAGGTCGTACTCCCGCGCTCGCCGTCGAATCGCGTCGGCGTCGCCGGTCCGCAACTCGCCGTCGTCGTAGACGACCTCGCCATCTACCATCGTGAACTCCACGTCGTCGCCGTGCGCCGAGAAGACGAGGTGTGAGTACACGTCGTGGAGCGGCGTGGCGCGCGTGATGTCGGTCGTCAGGCCCACGATATCGGCCTTCCACCCCGGCCGGAGTCGGCCGACGTTCTCGAACCCGGCGGCCTTCGCGCCGTTCCGCGTCGCCATCTCGAAGACCAACTCGGCGGGCGTCGTGGTCGGGTCGAGATGTTCGACTTTCTGGAGGAGACTCGCCTGTCGCATCTCGGTGAACGGGTCGAGCGTGTTGTTACAGGGCGGGCCGTCGTTGCCCAGCGCGACGTTGATGCCTCGCTCGGCGTAGTCCATCACGGGCGCGATTCCCGAGGCCAACTTCATGTTCGAGGAGGGACAGTAGGTGACGTGGGTGCCGGTCTCCGCGAGGACTTCCCGCTCGCTCTCGTCGGTCCAGATGCAGTGGGCCAGCACCACGTCCTCGCCGGTCAGGCCCACCTCGTCCAGCCAGTGGATGTTCCGGCGGCCGGTGCGCTCCTCGACGGTCGCCACCTCGTCGCGGTTCTCGCTGGCGTGGGTGTGGATGCGCACGCCCTCGTAGGCGTCCGCGAGGTCGCGCGAACCGCGCAGGCACTCCTCGGTGCAACTCACCGCGAAGCGCGGCGTGACCGCGTACTGGATGCGCCCGCCGTGCGTGTCGTGATATCTCTGAATCAGGCGCTCGGTCTCGTCCAAGCCCTCCTGCGTCTCTTCGAGCAGGCCGTCGGGCGACTCGGTGTCCATCAGCACCTTGCCCATCCGGGCGCGGATTCCCAACTCCCCGGCGGCCTCGAACGCCTCGTCGGCGTGGCGCACCGACAGGTGGTCGATGGCGGTCGTGACGCCCGATTCCAGCAGTTCCAGATAGCCCAACTCCGCGGCAATCCGCATCCCTTCAGCGTCGAGTCCGGCCTCCATCGGCAACACGTAGTCGAACAGCCAGTCCAGCAGGGCCGTGTCGTCGGCGATGCCCCGGCCCAGCGACTGGACGGAGTGGACGTGGCCGCCGACCACGCCCGGCGCGAGGAGGTCGTACTCCCTGCGCTGGTGGTCCGGGTACGTCTCGACCAACTCGTCGCGGTCGCCGACGGCGACGATTTCGTCGTCGTCGGTGACGACCGCGCCCTCCTCGATGACCGTCTCGGCGTCGGCGACGACCGTTCCCTGTAGTAGCATCCCGAAACCAGTAGGGCACGAACTCGGAAAATAGCTGTCGATTCCGGAGCGCCCCGCGGTGCGGTGAGTCGCGGCGTTCACGGTGCTGTCGGCGGCGGTTGCGGCGCTGTCGGCGGTGCAGTTCTGACAGGTGTCGGCTATCGGACTGGCGTCGGCGGTCGCTGTCGAGCGGTTTGCGGTACCGTCGGCGGAGGCGATTGCGGTGCGGTTCTGATTGGCGTCGGCTTCTGGACTGTCGGCGATGTTCACCGTCGGGCGGTCGGCGGTGCGGTTCTCGTCGGTGCCGGTTTCCGGACCGGATTCCTCGAAGCCCGCCCGACTAAGAAATCTATAGGTTTCTAAGAAACTTCTATACTCACCCTAGACAAACTTCTACATTTCTTATTCGTCGTCGGCTAGCGACCGAATCTCGTCGTCCAGTCGCTCGAAGTGGCGTCTGCGCCGGTCGTCGTGCGACTCGGAGATGCGAATCGTGGGGCGCTCGTCCACGTCGAACACGTCCTCCTCTTCGAGGTCGGTCTCCTCGATTGCGTCTTTCAGCTTGGACTTGTCGAAGCTCCGGACCTCCTCGGGGTCCACTCCGGCGTCGGCGAGCGCGCGATGGACGCGCTCCTCGTCGGCGACTTGCCGGTAGTTGTAGGTCGTGCGACTGACGCTCCCGAGGTCCGCCGGGATGGTGCGGTCCTCGCTCACGTGTTCCAGTAGTTCGTCCCGAACGTCCTGCCGGGCGTCGTCGGCGGAGTTCTTCAAATCCGCCAGCAGGGAGTAGAGGTCGGCCAACTGCCACGTCCCGAGGTCCTCCAGCGACGACAGGTCGTACTCGCGGGCGAGTTCCAGCAGGACCAGCGCGTCGCGCTCGAAGCCGAGTTCGAAGGGGGTCTCGTCGGCGGCGTCCGGGTCGCCGTCGGACGGCTTGGACCGGCCACCGGACGATTCCGACCCGCCGCCGGACGACTCGTCGTCGGATTGGGACGCCGCGGTGAACTCGCCGCTCCCCGTCCCACCGGCCGCCGGGTCGCGGGCCTCCTCGGCGGTCGCGGTGTCGGCGGTCGCCGTGTTGGCGGTCGTGGTCTCCTCGGTCGCGGTATCACCAGTCGAACCCGTGCGTTCGGTCGAACCGCGATTCCCAGCGCCACCGCCGTGCTGGCGCTGGCGGCGCTTCTCGGTCTCCACGAAGTCCCGCGCTCCGGCGTAGCCGAGTCGGTCCCACGCGTGGGCGTCGTCGTCGGTTTGGGCGACGTGGGCGGCGACCGAGCGCACCGCGTCGCGGTACGCGCAGTCGCTCACCGGACAGCCGACGGGGTCGTAGTCGGTCGCGTCGGTCATCTACCCGGAACTGACTCGCCATCGGGGATAAACTTTCGTCGGCGACGTGCGCCGAGGAGTCCCCGGAAGCGCGCCGAGGAGTCTCCGGAATCGAGTAAATTATTGCTCGCCGGGGAGAGGAGCGACGTATGACCGACCTCGTGACCTTCGGCGAGACGATGCTACGACTCTCGCCGCCCGACGGCGAGCGACTGGAGACCACCGACGAAGTCGAGTTCCGGGCCGCCGGAGCGGAGAGCAACGTCGCGGTCGCGGCCGCGCGCCTCGGCGCGGACGCGGCGTGGACCTCCAAACTCCCCGACTCGCCGCTCGGGCGGCGCGTCGTCTCGGGCCTGCGGCGTCACGGCGTCGAGACCGACGTGGTGTGGACCGACGAGGGGCGACAGGGCACCTACTACCTCGAACACGGCGGCAAGCCCCGCGGGTCGAACGTCATCTACGACCGGTCGGGCGCGGCGGTCACGACCGCCGAGACCGACGAGTTGCCCGTCGAGCGCGTCCGCGAGGCCGACCGGTTCCACACCACCGGCATCACGCCCGCGCTCTCGGACACCCTCGAATCGACGACCGCCGACCTGCTGGCGGAGGCCAGCGAGGCCGGGACCACGACCTCCTTCGACGTGAACTACCGCTCGAAGCTCTGGAGTCCGGAGTCGGCCCGCGAGACGCTGGAATCGCTGTTCCCGGACGTGGACCTCCTGCTGGTCGCGGAGCGCGACGCCCGCGAGGTGCTGGGCCGCGAGGGCGACCCCCGAGACATCGCGGCGGGACTCGCCGACGAGTTCGGCTTCGAGACGGTCATCGTCACCCGCGGCGAGGAGGGCGCGCTGGCGCTCCGCGACGGCGAGACCCACGAGCAACCCGCCATCGAGACCGAGACGCTGGACCCCATCGGGACCGGCGACGCGTTCCTCGGAGCCTTCCTCTCGCGGCGCATCGCTGGCGACGACGTACCGACTGCGCTCGAATACGGCTCCGCGACCGCCGCGCTCAAGCGCACGATTCCCGGCGACGTGGCGGTCGTCACCCGCGAGGAGGTCGAGGGCGTGCTGGCCGCGGAGGGCGGCGAAATCTCCCGGTGAGGGGCGAGTTCCTATCACGCGATTTCCACGTAGCCAGAAGACGTATGACGGCCACACGGTTCACCGCCGACTATCGTGAACCGAGTCGTGACCGCCCTACTGGTACTCGTCGTGACCGCGAGCGTCGCACCCGCGCCAGTCGCGGGGGGCGTCGCCGCCGCGGGTAGCACCGACACCGCAACGACGCGACAGGCGTCCGAATACGCCGGAACGTACGTCTCGTTCGACGCCGGAGAGCGCGCCGTGACCGACTACGCGGTCCGCGGCGAGGAGATGCTGGACTCGGTGCGCGTCGCGTCCGAGCGGTCGGTCGAGAACGGCAGTCTCGCCGACCTCGACGCCGGACTGTCCGCCGTGACCGAAATCGAGGGCGCGGGCCTCGACTTCTCGGCGACGAGTCGGACCGAAGCCACCGTCGCGGCCGAGACCGGCGCGACGCTCACGGCCCACGACAACCCCCGCGGTCTCTTCGTGGTCGCCGGAAGTGACGAGTCGAATCAGTCGAACCGGTCGAGCCAGCAGTCCAACCGGTCGAACCAGTCGAACTACGTGGTCGCGGACCTCGCGGCGGGCGCGAACGCGACCGCCGACGGCGACTCGCGGGTCGAGGTAACGACCGAAAACGGGACGGAAGCCACCTTCCTCGTCGTCGGCGCGGGCGAGGCGACCGTCACCGACGAGGGCGACGTGACCGCCCGCCTCGGCGAGGGGGGTCTCCTCGTCTTCCGGGCGTACCCCGACGGGAAGGACGACCGTGACGAGAAACAGGAGGCGCTGATCGCCGAGGGAACCGCCACGGCCGAAGCGTACGTGATGGTCGAAAATACGACGACAGTCGTGGACACCGTGAGCTACGGGGCGAACACGACCGTCGAGACGACCGAGACCGCGGTCGGTGAAGTCACCGTCGCGGTCTCGCGGACGACCGACGAGGGGACAATTCTCCTGACCAGCGTCTCCGAGCGCGCGCTCGCCGCCGCCGACCTCGAAGTCGCGGTGGACGGCGAGGCCGCCGCGGAGGCCCGCACCTACACCCAACTGAAGAGCGCCCTCGGGAGCGACCGGTCGCGCTACGTGGTTGAGCGCACGATAGACGCGGGGAAAGCGAGCGCGTCGGCCGACGCCAGCGCGGACGTGCTAATCGCGGTCAACCGCTTCTCGGAGCGGACGGTCTCCATCGCGTCCGCGTCGGCGAGCGAACCGACGACCGGCAGTAAAGAGGCAACTGGCGGTGAGGAGACGACCGGCGGTGAGACGACGACCGATACCGGTGATTCCGGAACGAACGAGACGACGACCGACGCCGGGGAGCGCGCCGAGGAGTCCGGCGGCGAGACGGCCACTGCGACGGTCGTGGACGACGAGACCGGCAACGGCGCGGGCGTCCCCGGATTCACCGCGAGCGCGGCCCTCCTCGCGCTGGTCGCCGCGGCGATGCTGGCGAGACTGCGATGAGTCTGTGAGCCGATACTTTGGGAAGAAACGTTTATGCTGGCTCTTTTCGAGAACTCGATACATGAGCGAGAGCCGAGGAGCGTCGCCCGTCGTCGGAACCGTGGTGTTGGTCGCGGTCGTCGTCATCGTCGGCGTCTCGTTGACCGTGCCGTTCCTCGGCATCGTGCAGGACGGCATCGACACCAACGAGAAACCCGTGCCCGTGACCGACAACCTCCTGTCGGACCCCGGATTCGAGGACGACGACGGGAGTTGGAGACACTACGGGCCGGGAGCGGTCGTCGCCGAGCAAGCGAACTACGGCGCGGCCGCGCTGAAGGTCCCGCCGGGGTCGAACGACGCCTACCACGCCCAAGACGTGACGAAGAAGATGCGCGCCGGGAGTACCTACCGACTCTGCGCGTGGTCGAAGCGCACCGACTCCGACGGCGAGACGTGGGTCGGCGTCCAGTTCTACGAGACCGAAGCGAAGAACAACATCATCGAGAAGCAGACGTGGAGAGTCGAGTGGAACGCCTACCGCGAGGAGTGCGTCCTCGCCGAGACGCCCAACGAGACGAGCGTCCACACGGCCGAGGTTTGGGTCTACCGACCGGCGGACACGCAGGGCGTCGCCTACGTGGACGACGTGTCGCTAGTCCGGATGGCGTACCTCGCCGACCCCGACGAGCGGTAGAAAGAACAGTTCCGCGAGTACACGCGTTCGTGTGACCGCCACGCGGCCGCCCGTGCCGCGGGCCGAACCTCTAAATCCGCCGGGCGTCGTGAATGTAGGCATGACCACTCACGTCGTCATCGTCGGCGCGTACGGGAGCGCCGGGGTCGCGGTCGCACAGGAGTTAGCAGACGAGGAGGACGTTCGACTGACCCTCGTGGACGACGGCGAACCCGGCGGCGGCCTCTGCATCCTGAAGGGGTGTATGCCCTCGAAAGAGATTCTCTCGGCCGGGAAACACCGATTTCAGGCGCGCCACGACGACCGCGTCGAAGGCGTGCCCGAGGTGGACCTCGAATCGGTCGTGGCGACCAAGGACGAACACGTCGGCAACTGGGCGGAACACCGACGCGCCGCGGTGAAGCAACTGGCACAGCGCGAGAACGTCGAATTCGTCCACCGGACCGCCCGGTTCGTGGACGACCGCACCGTCGCGGTCGGCGACCGAGAAATCGAGGCCGATTACGTCGTGGTCGCCACCGGGTCGTCGGTCAACGTGCCGGAACTGAACGGCATCGGCGAGGTGAACTACGCGACCAGCGCGGACGTGCTGGACGCGACCGAGTTCCCCGACTCGGGCCTCGTGATGGGCTTCGGCTACGTCGGGTTGGAGATGGTGCCCTACCTCGCGGAGGCCGCCGAGATGGATATCACCGTTATCGAACACGACGACTACCCGCTGGACGAGGCCGACGAGCAGTTCCGCGCGACGATGCTAGACCTCTACCGCGAGGAGTTCGACGTGGACGTGCTGACCAACACCTACGAGCAGTCGGTCGAGGAGACCGCCGACGGCGGCGTTCGGCTCCACGTCAGGCGCGGCGTGACCGGCGGGCGCGGCGGGTCCACTGGAGGTGGCGAGTCCGGAGGCCGACGCGAGACCGTCGAAGCCGACGAACTGTTCCTGTTCACCGGTCGCAGGCCGAACGTGGCGGATTTGGGACTGGAGAACACCGCGCTCGACCCCGGCGCGGGGTGGGTCGCCGACACGATGCAGGCCCGCGACGACGAGCGCGTCTTCGTCCCCGGCGACGCCAACGGCCACGAACCCATCCTACACGTCGCCAAGGAGCAGGGCTTTCTGACCGCCGACAACATCCTGCGACACCGCGCGGACGAGGAGCTAGAGCCGTACCGGAACGTCCACCACCACGTCATCTTCTCGGGGCTGGGCGTCTACCCCTTCGCTCGCGTCGGCACCTCCGAGGAGGCGCTGGCCAGCGAGGACCGCGACTACGTGGCGGTCTCCCGCGAGGCGAGTAGCGACGGCGTGTTCAAGACCAAGGCGGTCCCGCGCGGACTGGCGAAACTCGTCGTGGACGCCGACGACGGCACCGTGCTGGGCTATCAGGGCCTGCACTTCCACGCCGACGTAATGGCCAAGACGATGCAGGTCGCGGTGGAGATGGAACTGGACGTGCGCGAGATTCCCGACCGGGCGTACCACCCCACGACGCCCGAGATTCTGGATGGTCTAATCCGCGACGCGAGCGACGAGTTGACCTAAGCGTACTCCTCGGGAGCTTTTTCGAACGTCTCGCGGTGTTCCTCGCTACAGAACCGGTAGGTCTCGCCCTCGTACTCGACCTGCGCGACCGCGAACTGCTCGTCCCGGTAGTCGGTCTCCTCGGGGCTGGTCTTCTCTACGTCGGCACCGCAGACGGCGCATTGAGCCATGTCGGCTGTCGGGCGGCCAGCGCGGAAAGGGTTCGGGCCGGAGGACGAACGACCGCGACGAGACGAGTGAGGACGATACGACGACGAGTGGCGAGTGACGGTCGATACCGAGACAGGCCCGTACCGATACAACGACCCGGCGCGTGGGGGCGCGCCCTCGTGGCGCGCCCATCCGCGCGAGGTCTGCGCGAGCGGTTGCGCGGCGCTCCGCGCCGCGATGAGCGAACGGTGCAACCGTGAGCGGACGCGAGTGCAGGCTCGGAGGACGCGGTTCGTCCTCCGGTGGACGCGGCCGCGTTCAGGCGGCCGCGAGGCTGGGGAGGAGTGAGGCTCGCGGTCGCGGTGCGGTAGACTCCTGTGTTCAAGCCTGAAGCCGGTCTCTCCTCAGTCCGTTCGTCTGCTCACGATTCATCGAGGCTGTTTTCGTTTACTCTCGGTCTCGCTGCCAGCCGAGTGACATCGAGTACGTAGCCGCAATCTATTCGTGTTTGACTAGCGAAGTGGATGGCATGGCAATCCTAGAGATAAATCTGGAGAAGCCCGCCCTGATAGAGGAGTACCAGTTCCCGGCCGAATCGTCGGCTGGCCACGCCGTCGCGTCCGAGTCCGCCGAGTCCGAAGCCACCGACTCCGGCGCGTCCGACTCCGGCGGGTCGGGCGGTTCCAAAGGCAAACTCGTCGGCCTCCTCGCGGTGGCCGCGGGCGTCGGCCTGCTGGTCTGGAAACTCAAGAACCGCGGCGGCGACGACCAGACGGACTTCGACGAGTTCGAGACCGACGACGAGTCCGAGGCCGACGACGAGTCCCCGGAGTGGGAAATCGAGGAGGACGGCGGCAGTAGCAAGGGCAAGGTCGCGGGCCTGCTCGGACTGGTCGTCGCGGCGGTGGGTCTCGTGGTCGCGGTTCAGAAGCGTCGGAACTGAACAAGGACGGTTTTCGTCGTTCTGTTTTCAGTCGATTCTATTTCGAGGGAGGTGGAGCGACTGTCAGTTCCGGAGATTCGTCGGTCTCCTCGCACGACGACAGTGGCCGTCGAGAGGGAGCTAACTACTGCCGACAACAATCAGACCGCAACCGCCACCGCACCGCGAGGGCCACCTCCTCCCCACCCGATTGCGGTCCTCACTTCGTTGCGGTCCTCATCCCTCGCGCGTGTCGGCGTGACCCACGAGGAGTCACGCCAGCACACGCCGGGATGGAAATCGAGGTGTCGCTCTTCCCGACCGGAAAGCTATCGGGACGCAAAACTGAGTAGGGGCCGCGTAGTCCGGCGATTTCGGGTCAGAAATCGGGGAATTCTCTTTGCCCCATCACTCGAATGGCAAGAAAGTTTAAATGGACCGTCCGAGATAGCCGAACGTACCCGAGTACCATGCCGACGACGCCCGGAGATTACGACCTGCGCGAACTGCGTCGCCTCGCGGACCCGCACCGCGAGACCCCCGAGGAGTTCGAGGAGGGCGAGGAGTTGCCAGCGCCGCCCGACGAGGTGTTGCGCCACAGCGAGCGAAACGAACTCGTCCAGTTGCAGAGCCAGTTCGCCGCGGCGGGCGCGCTCCCCGAGAAGCCGTATCTCGACGCCCTGCCCGACCAGTACAGCACGGAGGTCGTGGTGTTCGAGTGGCTCGACTTCCTCATCAACAAGGCCGGGTTCGAGAACACCGGCAACGCCCTCCAGTACTACGAGGAGGTCGAGTGGATAACCGCGTCGGTCCGCGAGGGGTTGCGCGACTACATGCGCGGGTTCTCGGAGGTCGAGAGCTTCGACCCCGACAAGCCCGGCCCGGCCGACCTCGACGTGGACGACCACGTGTTGAGTCTGGTGTACATCGCGCGACTGGCGTCCGTCTGAGGCCAGCGAGGAGCGGTCCGCGTCCCGCGAGAGGGAGGCAGTCGTGGCGAGCGTCGCGCCCGACGAGCGTCGTTTTCTGCGGAGAAGAGTAGTAGGACGAGTCGTTCAGGCGTGGGACTATTGAGTCCGCGGTGTGTATCGGGGACAAGAGATTCCCAACCATGAGCGGCCACAGCGAACAGTCGGCGGAGGGCGGCGGGAAGTCGCCGGGTCCCGACTTCGGCGACGACTTCTTCGAGCGGATGGTGGAGTCGGCCAGCGACGCCGTGGTCACGGCCGCCGCGGACGGGACGCTCGTCTACGCGAACCCGGCGGTCGAGGACCTACTGGGCTACGAACCCGCCGAGGTCCGCGGCAAGCGGTTCCCCGAGTTCGTCCCCGAACGGCTCCGGGACAGGTACGACGGCTGGTTCGACCGCTACACCGACGGCGACGGCGGGACGCCGCTCGACGACGAGAGCTACGAGGTGACGTGGGTGGCCGCCGACGGCGAGGAGGTCCGCCTCTCGGTCTCGGGATTCGCCCACGAGAGCGACGGCGAGCAGTGGTTCACCGGCTTTCTCCGGGAGGCCGACGACGAAGAGGCGTCGGCCGAGCGCCTCCGCGAGGAGGAGGCGCTCATCGAGGAGATATTCGAGACGAGTCCGGTAGCGTTCGCGGTGCGGGACGAGAACGGCGACCTCCTGCGGGCGAACGAGCGGGCCGCCGAACTGGTCGGGGTCGGGTTCGACGAGCTTCCGGCCGACGCCGACGGCGAGCAGGCGTGGGACATCTACGACGCGGACGGCGAACCGCTGGCCGACAGCGAGTACCCCGTCAACCGAGTTTTGGAGACCGGCGAACCGGTCTACAACGAGGAGGTCGTCGTGGAGCAACCGAGCGGGCGGCGCGTCCACCTCTCGGTCAGCGCGGCCCCGGTCCGAGAGGGCGACGAGGTTCGGCGGGTCGTCAGCGCGGCCGAGGACGTGACCGAACTTAAGGAGACGCAGTTCGAACTCGAACGCCGCCGAGACGAGTTAGAGACCGAACTCTCCGAGGTGTTCAGCCGAATCGCGGACGCCTTCTTCGCGCTGGACGACGATTGGAACTTCACCTACGTCAACGACGAGGCCGAGAACTTGCTGGACCAGTCGGAAGAAGAACTCGTCGGCGAGAACGTCTGGGAGATGTTCTCCGAGGCAGTCGGCACGACGTTCCAACACGAGTACGAGCGAGCGATGGAGACCCAAGAACCCACCTCGTTCGTGGAGTACTACCCGCCGCTGGCGGCGTGGTTCGAGGTGCAGGCCTACCCCTCCGAGACCGGTCTCTCGGTGTACTTTCAGGACGTGAGCGAGCGCGTCGAGCGCGAGGGCGAGTTGCAGAACCGAGTCAAGCAACAGCGCGCGGTCGCGGAGTTCTCCCAGTCCGCGCTCGAAGACCGGTCGCTCGACAGCCTGTTCGACGAGGCGGTCGAAGTCGTCGCCGAGACGCTCGACCACGACTACTGCAAGGTGTTGGAGTTGGACGCCGACGCCGACGAACTGTTGCTCCGGAGCGGTGTCGGCTGGCGCGAGGGCATCGTCGGCGAGGCGACGGTCGCCAACGACCGCGGCTCGCAGGCGGGCTACACCCTCGTCTCCGAGGAGCCCGTGGTCGTGACGGACCTCGAAACCGAACCCCGGTTCTCGGGTCCCGACCTGTTGACCGCCCACGGCGTGAAAAGCGGCATCAGCACCATCATCGGGTCGGCCGACGAGCCGTGGGGAATCTTGGGGACTCACCACGCCGAGACGCGCGAGTACGCCGACCACGACGTGCAGTTCGTCCAGTCCATCGCCCACATCCTGACGACCGCCATCCAGCGCCGCGAGCGCGAGCGACGGCTCGAACGCTACGAGACCATCGTGGAGACGGTCGAAGACGGCGTGTACGCGCTGGACGCCGACGAGCGATTCGTCATGGTCAACGACGCGTTCTGCGAGATGACGGGCTACGACCGCGAGGAACTGCTCGGCGAACCCGCCTCGGTCGTCCACAGCGAGGCCGTCAGCGAGCAGGCCGCCGAGATGAGCGAGGCGGTCACCGACGAACTCGGGAGCGTGATGCTCGAACTCGAACTCCGGACGAAGGACGGCGACGCCGTGCCGGTCGAGGCGCGGTTCGGACCGTACCGCGACGACGCGGGCGCGTTCGCCCGGACCGGCGTCGTCCGGGACATCACCGAGCGCAAGGAGCGCGAGCGCGAACTTCGCAACCGCGTCAGCCAGCAACAGGCCCTCTCGGAGTTCTCCCGGCACGCGCTCGAAGACCGACCGCTGGACGACCTGATGGACGAGGCGACCGAACTCGTCGCCGAGACGCTCGACCACGAGTTCGGCAAGGTGTTGCAACTCCGGCCCGAGGAGGACGACCTGCTCCTCCGGGCGGGGTACAACTGGGACGAGGAGACCGTCGGGTCGGCGACGGTCGGCACCGAACGCGACTCGCAGGCGGGCTACACGCTCCTGTCGAGAGAGCCGGTCGTGGTCGAGGACTTCCCGAACGAGGACCGCTTCTCGTATCCCGACCTCAAAGCCGCGAAGGGCATGATAAGCGGCGTCAGCACCATCGTCGGGTCGCCGGACGAGCCGTGGGGCATCCTCGAAACTCACACGACCGAGCGCCGGGAGTACGCCGACTACGAGGTCCAGTTCCTCCAGTCCATCGCCCACATCCTCTCGACGGCGATTCGCCGCCGGGAACGCGAACAGCAACTCGAACGCTACGAGACTATCATCGAGACCGTCGAGGACGGCATCTACATCGTCGGACCCGACGGGACGTTCTCGCTGGTGAACTCGTCGTTCGCCGAGTTGGTGGGCTACGACCGCGACGAACTCGTCGGCACGTCGCCCGCGCGACTCTACGACGACGAGACCGCGGCGACGGTGAGCAACCTCCAAGGGGAGATACGCGACGGCGAGCGCACCTCCGCGACTCTCGAACACGACCTCCGAACGAAGGACGACGCAACCGTCCCGGCCGAGACCACATTCACCCTCCGACCGACCGGGGCGGGCCACGAGCGCGTGGGCGTGACCCGCGACATCACCGAGCGCAAGCGATTCGAGCAGACCCTGACCGCGCTCCACGAGTCGAGTCGGGAACTCCTCCAACTGGAGACCGCCGACGCGGTGGCCGAATCGGTCCTCCGGACGACGACCGACGTGTTGGGGATTCGGGGCGCGGGAATCTACCTCTACGACGGCGAGGCCGACGAACTCGCCCCGGTAGCGGTCTCGGAGTACGTCGTGGACCTCCTCGGCGAGTTGCCGACGTTCGAGGAGGGCGACGAGGCGCTGACGTGGCGGGCGTTCGCCGACGGCGAGACCATCGCGTTCGAGGACGTGTCCGAGACCCACCTGACCTACCGGGACGACACGCCGTTGCAGAGCGGCCTCTGGATTCCGCTCGGCGACCACGGGGTCCTCGCGGTGGTGTCGTCGGAGCGCGACGCGTTCGACGCCGACGACCGGACGCTCGCGGACCTGCTGGCGGCGACCGCGGAGGCCGCGCTCGACCGGGTGGAGCGCGAGCGCGAGCGCCGCCAGCACGAGCAGGAACTGGAGGTCCAGAACGAGCGGTTGGACGCGTTCGCCAGCATGCTGGCTCACGAACTCCGCAACCCGCTCGAAATCGCGCAAATATACCTCGACATGGGCGTCGAGTCGGCGGTCGGCGACGGCGACGACGCCGATTCGTTCCGGGAGGTCGAGCGCGCCCTCGACCGCATCGAGGAGATGATAGACACCCTGCTGGTCGTGACTCGGCGGGGCGGAGCGGTCGAGACGACCGAGGCACTGGACCTCGGCGAGGTGGCCCGCGAGTGGTGGAACGAGTTGGACCCCGACGGCACGCTCGCCGTCGAGACCGACCGGGAAATCGTCGCCGACTCGTCGCGGCTCCGCCAACTGTTAGAGAACCTGTATCGCAACGCCGAGGAACACGCCGGGCCGGACGCGACGGTCCGGGTCGGCGACCTGCCGGGCGGGTTCTACGTCGAGGACGACGGGCCGGGCATCCCCGCGGACGAACGGCGCGAGGTGTTCGACCCCGGCTACTCGACCAGCAACGTCGGCATCGGCTTCGGTCTCGCGGTGGTCGAGCAGTTGGTCGAGGCCCACGGCTGGGACTGCGAAATCACCGAGAGCGCGTCGGGCGGCGCGCGCTTCGAGTTCACGAACGTCGAGACGCCTGCGGAGTAGCCGACCGGCTTCGGCAATCCATATCGTTTCAAAAAAGTCCTTGGCGTTTTCAAAGAACGCTAACGGTTTCTCGACCCGTTACGTTCGTCCGCCGTCCGACCCGCGAGACTGCCCGCCGAGCGACCGCGAGGAGTTCGCCACGACGACCAGACTGCTGGTGCCCATCGCCAGCGCGGCGAACAGCGGGTTCAGCAGACCAGCGAGCGCGAGCGGGACCGCCACGGCGTTGTAGAGGAACGCCCACCCGAGGTTGTGGCGAATCCGGCGGTTGGTCCCGCGGGCCACGTCGAACGCCGCGACCACGGCGTCGAGGCCGCCCTCCACGATGACGGCGTCGGCGGCGTCGCCCGCGAGGTCGGTCCCGCTCCCGAGCGCCACGCCGATGTCGGCGGTCGCCAACGCGGGCGCGTCGTTGCTCCCGTCGCCGACCATCGCCACGGTGCCCCGCGATTCGAGTCGTTCGACGGTCTCGGCCTTCGCCTCGGGCGGCACTCCGGCGAACACCTCCGAGACGTTCGGGTCCGCGCGGAACCGCGCGGCCGCCCGCTCGTCGTCGCCCGTCAGGACGACGACTTCCCGACCGTCAGCGAGGTCGGCCACCGAGTCGCGCCACCCCTCTCGGGGACTATCGCCGACGACCACAACGCCACGCGCTCGGCCCGCCCACCCGACCGCGACGGGGACGTGACCCTCGGCGCGAGCCGCGGCGGCGGCCTCGCGGAGCGAGTCGGCGACCGCGAATCCGCGCGAGTCGAGCATGTCGGGGTGGCCGACCGCAATTTCGTCGCCGCCGAGTTCGCCGGTCTCGGATTCGCCGGTTTCGACCTCGCCGGTCACTCCTCGGTCGTGGGTCTCGACGTTTCGGGCGTCGAGTAGGGTCGCAGTGCGGTCTGCGGTCGCGGTGCTGTCGGCGGTTGCGGTCTCACTGATGTCGGCATCAGCGGCGGTCGCTGTCGTCGCGGTCGCAGTGCGGTCTGCGGTCGTTGTCGCTGTTGCGGCGCGGTCTGCGGTCTCCTCGGAGTCGGCTTCAGGAGCGGTCGCAGTGGCGGTGCTGTCGGCGGTCACAGGTCCGGTTCCGGATTCCGAGCCAGCATCGACCGCCGTGTCAGAACCGCCAGCCGCCACGATGGCCTCCGCGATGGGGTGGGCCGAGTAGCGTTCGAGCGCCGCGGCGCGGGCGACGACCTCCTCGGACGCCACTTCCGACTCGCGGGAATCGTCCACCACCACGTCCTGCACCGCCATTCGCCCGTCGGTCAGCGTCCCGGTCTTGTCGAGGAGAACCACGTCGGCCTCGGACGCGGACTCGAACACGGCGTCGGAGGCGACGACGACGCCGCGGTCGGCCGCCTCGCGAATGCCCGAGGCCACGGCCAGCGGGGTCGCCAGCCCGAGCGCGCAGGGACACGAGACGATGAGGACCGTCAGGCCCGCCAGCAGCGCGTCGGCGACCGGCGCGCCAGTCACGAGTCGCCAACCGGTCGCTACCGCGGCGAGGAGAAGCACCGTCGGCACGAACAGCGTCGCCAGCTTGTCGGCGAGTCGCTGGACGCCCGACCGGGAACTCTGAATCTCCCAGAGCAGGTCCACGAGCCTGTCGAGGGTACTCTCGGCCTCGTCGCCGACTTCGACCACGAGCGGGTCGTCGGTGACGACGGTGCCCCCGAGAACCGAATCGCCGGGCCTGCGGGTCTCGGGCAACGACTCGCCGGTCACGAGCGACTCGTCCACCGCGGCGGTGCCCTCCGCGACTTCGCCGTCCACGGGCACGCGCTCGCCCGGCCGGACGAGGAGACGGTCGCCCGGCGCGAGGTCGGCGACCGGGACCGATTCGTGGCTTCCGTCCGCCGTGACGCGGGTAGCCTCTGAGACTCTGGCGCTGGTCAGTTCCGAGAGGCCGCTGGCGGCTCTCCGCTTGATGCGCTCCTCGTAGTAGTTGCCCAGCGTCACGACCAGCACGATGGCGACGGTCACGTCGAAGTAGACGTGCGTTCGGCCGACCAGCACCGCGACGCTGCTGTAGGCGTAGGAACTCAGCGCCGCGAGCGAGACCAGCAGGTCCATGTTGGGCTGTCCGGCCCGCAAGCTGACCACCGCGCCGCGCAGGATGGGGTAGCCCGTGTAGAACAGCACGAGCGAGGACATCAGCCAGACGTTGCCGAACAGGTAGAGGCCCGCGTAGTCGCCGAGGTCCACGAGGGGGTCGAAACCGAGGTAAGTGGGATAGAGGAACAAGACGTACCACAGCATCACCATCATGCCGAAGACGCCGCCGCCGAGCAGGAACCGGACGATTTGGGTGTCGGCCCGGTCGTCGGCGGCGGTTCCGCCCTCGGGGTCGCCGACCGCGTAGCCGTACCGGTCGAGTGTGCGCCCGAGCGCGTCGAGGTCGGTCTCCTCGTCGTGAGCGACCCGGAGCATGTCGGTGGCGTAGCTCGCGTCGGCGGCGTGGACGCCCTCGGCGTCGGCGGCGGCCGACTCGATGAACGTCTCGCAGGTCGCGCAGTGCATCCCCTCGACGCCGAGGTACGTGTGGTCGGCGTCGTCGGGCGCGTCTTCGACCCCGCCGCCACCGCGCTCGTCGCGGACCACCTCGGCGTCGGCCGACTCCACTTCCTCGACGGTCCGCGCGATTTCGAGACACCCCCGACAGCAGTACGCGCCGGGGACCTCCTCGGCGGACTCCAGCACGTCGTCGGTTATCGGCGCGTCGCCGGTCGGCAGTCCACAGAGGGTACACTCGTCGGGGGCGTCTTCGGGGTAACTCTCCGCGTGTTTCTCACTCATGCGTTTATCCCAACGGTTGGTACTCCGGTGCCGGGAGCGGGAGCATCACGCGGGGCGCGTCGATGCCGAGCAGCGCGAGTCCGTGCGCGACCATCAGATACCCCAGCACGACGAACGCGACGCCCAACACCTGATGGACTCGCTTGCTCGCCGACAGCGACCCGAAGACGGTGCCGTACACCAACAGCGTCGGGAACGTGCCGAGACCGACGAGCGCCAGCAGGAACGCCCCGCGAACCGGGTCGCCGAGCGCGAAGGCGTAGACGTACGCCGGGTACGTGATGGGACACGGGAGGAGGGCGTGAACCACGCCGAGTCCCGCGATGCGGGCGTCGCCGACGAAGGCGTCCACCCGGCGGGTCAACGCCGCGCTCACCCGGCCGAACAGGTCGTCGAACGGTCCGAGCGAGGGGTGGGCGGCCGACCCGCCGACGTAGCTGACTCCGGTCACGCCGATGAACGCTCCCGCGAGCAACGCGGTCGTCGCCTGCACGCCGGTCCCGGCCGCTAGCACCTGTTCCATCGCGCCGACCGTGACCGCACCGACGAAGCCGAGCAACGCCCCGACGGCGGCGTAGCCCGCCGTCCGCCCGAGGTTGAACAGGACGTGCTGGCGGACCTGCCGGAGCGTGAGGTCGTTCGACTCACCGGCGGCCTCCTCCTGCGCTCGGAGTCGGTCGGCGTAGACGCTCACCAGCGGACCGCACATCCCGAGACAGTGGGCACCCCCGAGGAGGCCGACCACGAGGAACACCGCGGCGTCCACGTTCCCGGTCGGGAGCGGGCCGCCGTGACCGTGGAGCGGGAGCGGCGCGGCGTGGGCGAGTGACGACGCCAGCGCGCGGTAATCGAGCGACGAGGCCAGCGCGCCGTGGCCGAGGAGCGCGAGCATGGGACTCAGACCGTCGAGTCACTGGCTTCGACAGTCTCGTCGGTCGCGTCGCCGTGGTCGTCGTGACCGTGCCCGCCCTCGGTCGGCGAGGTGAGGAGGTAGAGGCTCCCGGTGATGAGGGCGACGTTGACGACGGCGACGACTGCCAGCATACTCCGGCCGAGCGCGAAGAGGACCACCGGAGCGAGCGCCAGTAGCGCGACGACACTTAAACTCCGAGGCGAACGGTTAGCCACTATCCTTTTAATACCAGACTGTCCCTGTGACTGCTCCATACGAACCGATAGTAACGGTAGTACCAATCCGATTTCGCCCGTTTTCAGGGTCTGGGAATCGGATGTCCGCATTAAATATTCCCTGTTCGTACCCTCGTTTATGTCGATGGAACCGAAGACGGAGAGTACGGTCCGCGAGGACGTTCCCGAACGTCCCCGCGGGTACGTGGTCGGCTCCGCGCCCGACAGCATCGAGCGCGAAATCGGCCACGACGAGTTCGACCCCGTGGGAACGCTGGTCCTGATACTGGGCTACTTCGCCATCTTGGTCGTCATGTGGGTGTTCATGTACTTCGTGGAGTTCCTCGGTCGGGGACTGACGGTGGTCGGATAGGAGGTGATTCAGGATGGAGATACACGCATACGAGAAGTTCTGGCTCGCGGCGGCGCTCCTGCTCATCGTCGGCTTCATCGCGACCGTCTCCTACGGCGCAGTCGGGGCTGGCGTCGAGATGATAGCCGACGACGGCGGGACCGTGGACCCCCAAGCACTCGACGAGCATCCGAAGTTTAGCGACCCCGGCGTCTACGAGTCCGGCCCGAACGAGTACGACGTGTACGTCGTCGCCCAGCAGTTCGCGTTCCGACCGGGCACCGCCGAACCGATTCGGGTGCCCGCCGACAGCACCGTGACGTTCCACGTGACCTCCGCCGACGTGATTCACGGCTTCGAGGTCGTGGGCACCAACGGCAACACGATGGCCATCCCCGGACAGGTCGCGACGTTCACGGTCGAAGTCGGCGGCCCGAAGGAGTACGGCCTGCTCTGCAACGAGTACTGCGGGTCGGCCCACCACGCGATGGAGGGGAGCATGGAAGTCGTCCCGAAAGACGAGTTCAACGCGACGGGAGGTGCCTGAGATGGCGACGTTCGTAGACCGCTATCCGGAGGAGGCGTCGGTCGTCAAGGCGACGCTCGTCGTCTCGTTCCTCTCGCTCGGTATCGGGGCGCTGTTCGGGCTGGTGCAGGCGCTCCACCGGACGGGCTACTTGCGCTTCCTCGACTCGGTGGACTACTACACCATCCTGACGGGCCACGGGGTACTCCTCGCGCTGGTGTTCACCATCTTCTTCCTGATGGGACTGTTCACGTGGGCGGTCGTCCAGAGTCTGGAACGCCCGCTTCCGGACATCAGACTGTCGTGGGCGTGGGTCGGCCTCACGACGACCGGCGCGACGTTCGCGGCGGTCGCCATCCTCGCGGGCCTGATTCCGAGCATCGACATGAGCGCGGACGTGCTGTACACCTTCTACGCGCCGCTGATGGCTCACCCGCTGTTCTACGTCGGGCTGGCGATGTTCATCGTCGGGACGTGGCTGGCGGGGGCCGACTGGTTCCTCGCGTACCGCGAGTGGCGCGCCGAGAACCCCGACGAGCGCATCCCGCTCCAGACGTTCATGGTGCTGACGACGATGCTGATGTGGTATCTGGCCACGCTCGGCGTCGCCGTCTCGACGGTGTTCTTCCTCATCCCGTGGTCGTTCGGCTGGGTCGAGACCGTCAATCCGCTGCTCACGCGGACGCTGTTCTGGTTCTTCGGCCACCCCGTCGTGTACTTCTGGCTGATGCCAGCCTACCTGATGTGGTACACCGTTCTGCCGAAGCTGGCGGGCGGACGGCTGTTCAGCGACCCCCTCGCGCGGGTCGTGTTCGTGCTGTTCCTCCTGCTCTCGACCCCGGTCGGCATCCACCACCAGTATCTCGACCCCGGCATCGCGGAGGGCTTCAAGTTCATCGCGATGACCAACACGATGTTCCTCCTGTTGCCGAGTCTGCTGACCGCGTTCACCGTGGTCGCCAGCATGGAACACGGCGCGCGACAGCGCGGCGGCGAGGGCTACGTGAGTTGGCTCGGGTCGCTCCCGTGGCGCGACCCCGCGTTCACCGGGATGGCGCTGGCGGGCGTGATGTTCGCGGCTGGCGGCTTCTCGGGCATGATAAACGCCGGGATGAACATCAACTACCTCATCCACAACACGCTGTGGGTGCCGGGGCACTTCCACCTGACCGTCGGCACCGCGGTCGCGCTGACGATGATGGCCGGGTCCTACTGGCTCGTCCCGCAACTGACCGGTAAGCGCCTGTACAGCCGCCCCATCGGCCTGCTACAGGTCGTCGTGTGGTTCGTCGGGATGGTGCTGATGTCGAACGCGATGCACCGCGGCGGTCTCGCCGGAATCCCGCGCCGGACCGCCGAACCCCAGTACCAGAACTTCGACTTCTCGATGGCGCTCGGGACCGTCGGCGAGATTCGCGCCGGAATCGCCATCGGCGGGACGCTGCTGTTCGTCTCGGTCGTGCTGTTCCTCGTCAACATCCTGCTGTCGGCGTTCGAGGAGCCAATCGAGAACCCGGTGGACGACAGCCTGCCCGAACCGCTCTCGGGCGCGAGCGGGAGTCCGGTCGTCCTCGACAACCTCCGGCTCTGGACCGCCATCGCGGTCGTGCTGGTGATTCTGGCCTACACGCTCCCGCTGGCTGGCATCGTCGGCGACGCCGGGCTGTTGGGCGACGTGCCGGGCGTCCCGGTCTGGGTGTCCGCGAACGCCGAGGCCACGCTCGACCTGCTAACGGAGGTGATAGCATGAAGATGTCCCGCGCGGGTCTCCTCGTGGCAGTCGCGTTCGGCATCCCGGTCGCCATCGAACTCCGAGTGCTGTTCAGCTTCTTCGGGGTCGAACTCCCGCTAGTGTCGGTGGTCGTGTTCGAGGCGCTGTTCTTGCTCCTCGTCGCGGTCCTCTACAGCCTCAACGCGGAACCGAAATCGGCGAGCAAGCACTGAGCGACATGACGACCGACGCCTCCTCGAACGCCGACGCCGATTCGTCGGTTCCGGAGTCGGGTCGGTCGCTCGGCCGCCCGGCGCGGGCCGCCCGGACGTTCGTCGCGCTGACGGTCGCGGAGGCGGTGGTCGTCCTCGCGTATCTGGCGCTCGCCGGGACCGAGGTGGTCTCGCTCCGGTACCTCGCCTACCCCTTCGTCTGGATAAACGCGGCGCTCCTCGCGGTCGCGTACGCGCCGATTCCGCGACCGACCGACCGATGGCAGGTCGGCGCGACCGCGGTCGGCGTCGGTTACTTCGGGGCGCTCTGCGTCGCGGGCGGTCTCGCGTCGCTGGGCGACGGCTCGGGAGTCGGGACACTGACGGTCGCCGCAGCCGCGCCCGGCTGGGGACCGCTGGTCGTCGTCTCGGGTGGCGCACTCCACCTCACGCTCGTCCCGTTCAAACTGGTCGGCTACGCCGGGCTGGCGACGCTCGCGTCCGCCGCGGTCGCCCGTGCGAGTCGCGGCCTGTTAGGCGGTGCGCTCGGTCTCGTGACCTGCGTCAGTTGCACCGGGTCGGTGCTGGGCACACTGCTGGCTGGCGTCGGCGGCTCGTCGGTCGCCGTCTCGGCGGTGCTGGCTCGGTCCTACGACCTCTCGACCGCGGTGTTCCTGCTCGCAATCGGCGGGCTGTGGGTCGGCCTACAGCGGTGAGCGGACGAATCGAATTTCCGGCTTCGGGTCCCCCGAGCAACTCTGCTGTCGGACCAGACTCCGACTCTCACGTTTCGGAAAACAGTTCAGGCGCTTCCGCGACGCCGACGCCGCTCGTGGCGGTCAGTAGTGTTGTTGAGCCACGCGGTCAGCACCGCCGCGAACACCACTAGCGAAACACCCGACAGCACCGCAACTGCGAGGTCGGCGGAGATAGCGACGTTCGCGGGTGCGAGCAGGGCGTACCCCGCGACGGCGGTCAGGACGACGCCGAGGAGAACGAACAGTCCGATTGCCACGCGTAACACGTCGAACCGCTGGGTCGGTTGGGTGGTCATGGCTCACTCTCCGGTACGCGGAAGACCCACATCAAGGATGAACGCGATTCTCAGGTTCTGAAAACGAAGGGGCGACGGACGGGAGCGGCGAGCGTAGCCGGAAGGTCCGGAACTGTCGTTTGGCTGGGAGCATCGACCCGTCTCCGCGTTTCGCTTCGTCGCGCGTCGGACGGGCGGACGGCGCTGGAAGCTACTCCTCGCGTTCGGGCACGTCGCCGAGGGCCGCGAGACCGTCGATGTTGTTGGCGGTAAAGAACACGGCCCCATCGACCAGCACCGGCGGTGACGTTACGTCGTCGTGGAAGTTCGAATCGAGCGCGTAGTACCAGCGCATCTCTCCCGAGTCGCGATGGAACGCGCTGATCGTCTTCTCGTTGGGTTCGAACTCGGGGGCGTCGAGCGGGAACACGACCGTTTCGGTCCCGACACAGATTCCCGAGTCGTAGACCGGCGTGTCGCGACGCCATCGCTCCGCTCCGGTTTCGCTATCGACCGCGACGGCACCGGACTCGCTGGTGACGAACAGGGTCCCGTCGGCGGCGGCGACCGTCCGAGGAGCCACCTCCTCACCGAACGAGACGAGTTCACAGCACCGGTCGCCGGTCTCCTCGTCGTAGACCACGAGCGTCCGGTCGTCGGAGACGACCACTCCCTCTCGGGTCGCGACGGGCGCGGCGGATTCGGGCACGGACGCGAGTTCGCTCCGCCAGCGCTCCGAGCCGTCCTCCAGCGAGAGGGCAACGAGCGACGGCGCTCCGTCCACGCTTCCAACTGCGAACACGCGCCCGTCGTACACCGCGGGCGAACGGACGAGTCGGCGTACCGCGTCGGTCTCCCAGCGTCGCTCCCCGTTCGCCGCCCGAAACGCCTCGATGCCCTCGTCGGAACCGACCAGTACGGTTTCGGTGGCCTCGTCCGCGACGAGCAGTTCCGAAAAGTCGAGTCCGTTCGTCGTCGCCCTCCAGACCCGCTCGCCCGTTCGGGAGTCGAGTCCGACGAGTTCCGTGTCGTACGCCACGACACATCGGTCGCCGACGACGACGGTCGCGTTCTCCCCGCTGGCGTCGAGGGTGGTCCGCCACCGTTCGGTGCCGTCCTGCGCGTCGAGTGCGATAGCGCTCCCGTCGTTGCTGGGGTCGAAGTTCGTCGTGTACACCGTCCCGTCGGAAACGACAGGTTGCCAGCGTGTGAAGGCCTCCGATGTCCACGCTAAGTTTCCCCGCGATGGTGCGGAGACGTTCGTCGCGAACGTGTTCGCCCCGTCGGCGCCGTACTGTGTCCACGCTCCCGTGGGAGCGTCCGGCAAAGACGTATCCGAGTCCGACGA
This sequence comes from Halorussus salinus, assembly GCF_004765815.2. Lineage (NCBI taxonomy): Archaea > Methanobacteriati > Methanobacteriota > Halobacteria > Halobacteriales > Haladaptataceae > Halorussus > Halorussus salinus. The sequence continues at coordinate 94,625 of NZ_SBIS02000011.1, forward strand.
CGGAAGCATCGACAGACAGCCCGAGGAGGCACTCGCGCCGACGACAGCCGTCGAGAGGAACGTCCTTCGGTTCACATCTGGAGAGTAGAATGCTAATTTTATAACCTTTCTTCCCGCGTAGCGGTCGTCGGCCGAGCCGGAACGACCGCCGGGTGACGACGAGAGCGGTCAGCGACGCTCCGGCCGTGGCTACAGATTGTTGATCGCTCCGCGAGAGTAGGCCCCGGCGAACCACATGCAAGCGTACGCCGAGTTTTCCACGAAGTCGTCCCAGTCGTCACGGTTGTTGGGACCGTTGTTGACGATGGTCTCGTAGACCTGTTCGGAGTAGTTCGTCGAGTCGTTCGCTATCGCCTTGCACGCTTCTTCCATCGAGCCGTCCCACTGCGGGTTGTTTGTGCCCTCGTCGAACCTCTCGGAGAAGTCCTTCGAGGTGTCGCTGGCGTTGTTCCAGTTGTCCTGAATGAAGCGTTTGTACGCGTAATGAATCGTACCTTGCGTGTCCAGTACCTGCGGTCCGATCGAGCCGGTGTGCAGGGGCTGGGACATGTCCTGCAGGAAGTGGAACGACCGCCCGAGTTCGTCGATGTTGGTGTAGGACCCGATGGTGGCGTTCTCCCAGTGGGCTTGGGCATCCTGTGGTGCGGCTCCGATGAGTTCCACTTCGAGCAGGGTGATCGACGGTGGCAGGACTATCGAGAGGAGGCCGGTGACCTCGAACTCCTCTCCTCCCGGAACGTACATGTGATGGGGGCTGGCCGAGTCGTCGATGTCTCGGATGGCCCGCCGGAGATCGTCCTCGACCGCGCTGAGAGAGATATCGACCAGATCGAATCTGTCGCCCAAGTTCACCCAGCCGTCGGAACAGACCCGGCACTTTTGGTCCCACTGGTCGGGGTCGGTCGATGCGTCTTTCAGGTCGTCGGCCGAGTTGTCGTAGGCAGTGCCCTGAACTGCACGGCCCGCCATTTTCCGGTGAATCGTCCCGGAGTGCATCGGTTCGACCCCCGACTGGGCCTCCCGTTGCAGGCCAGCGCTCACGCTGTCGGCGACGCTTTTGACGGCTTCCTTTCCGCTCTTCGACCCTTCCAGCGTGTCCTTTCCGATCTTCGTCTCCTGTAGCGAGGGAACTGCCGGTTCGGCGAGGTGATAGGTGAGTTCCCGGTCGTTTTGTTCGTCCCGTTCGAGTTCCACCTCGTAGGCCGAACGCAACGCGTCTATCATCTCCTGTTGTCGGGTTACGTCCGTTCTCACGGGTGATTTCTTCAACAGCTCGCCGATTCTGTCGCGATCGACGGTCAGCAACCACCACAGGTGGCCGACGGCGTCGCGAACGTCGTCTCCGACCGTTTTGTACTCGAAGTCGAACGGTGGCTCCGAGAGTTCCGCCACCGTGCCCTGTCTGGTCGCCGCGTTGCCGACTCCCGTAGCACCTGCGAAGGCCGCGGTGCCGCCGATCGCTTTCAACACGGTTCGCCGAGAGGTTTTTTCAGACTCCATATTAGATTAATTGAAGTATATATAGATAAAATTAATGGTTAGGACTATGCTTTGTAGCATAGTATCGGCTCCGCACGTGGTCGCCCGAAGACAGCGGAAGCAGTTCTCCACTGTCGTCTGCTCCGAGGGTACCGTTCTCACCGTCGGCCGTCAGCGAACCCACGACGGAGCAACCGCCGTCCGACAGTTGGAGAAGCCGCCCGCTCGGCGAGACTGCCTCCGACTGCGAGAAACGAATCCGCCGAGCGAACGACACCGAATCCGACGACCCCGAGCAGGACGAAAACTGGATGGGCCCTGACGGATTCGAACCATCGACCACTCGGTTATGAGCCGAGCGCTCTAACCAGACTGAGCTAAGGGCCCGTCGGATACACGTTTTCCGTCGGACCCTTTTAGCCTATCGTTTCTGGTGATACGGACGGCTTTCGGGGGACGGGAGTGCGGGTCTCCTCCGACCGAAGCGTCGGGCGAACGAAAGTTCCCGAACGACGAGTCGCTACGTCTCGCTTCCGAGCGTGCGACTCGTCCGCTCGACTCCCCGTCGAGGAGACCCCGGTACTCGCGGATGGAAGTCGTTCGGAGATAGCTCCTCGCGCGATGTCCGTGAGAAAGTAGCGCCGCCGCCAGGGCTCGAACCTGGGACAACCTGGGTAACAACCAGGTGCTCTACCATCTGAGCTACGGCGGCTTTTCGCTGCATTTGGTCTTATGCGCGAGTCATTTGATAGGGCTTTCGTTTTCGCCCGAAGGGAGTCAGTCGTTGACGAGGCAGGGCCGGGCGAGGCGACACGTTTTCGGCCGGGGGCCGAGAATCCACGGTCGATGACCGGCGAGGAGACCGACGAGAAATTCGAGGCGGTGGTTCGGCGGGTCGGCGAGCGAATCGACCCCGACGAGCGCGAGCGCGAGCGAATGTGCGACGCCGTGGCCGCGCTGACCGAGCGTGCGGAAGACGCCATCGCCGACCTGCCCGTCTCCGGCGACGCGATTCAGGTCGGGAGTACCGCCCGCGGGACGTGGATTAGCGGCGACCGGGACATCGACCTGTTCGTGCGGTTTCCCGCCGACGTGGACCGCGAGGAGCTAGAGTCCTACGGGCTGGCGGTCGGCCACGCCGTCCTGCCGGAGGGCCGCGAGGACTTCGCCGAACACCCCTACGTGACCGGCGAGTTCGACGGCTTCGACGTGGACCTCGTGCCCTGCTACCGTCTCGACTCGGCGACCGAGATTCAGTCCGCAGTAGACCGGACGCCGTTCCACAACGAGTACCTGAACGAACGCATCGACGCCGACCTCGCCGGGGAAGTGCGCCTGTTCAAGCAGTTCTTGAAAGGCATCGGCGCGTACGGGAGCGACCTCCGGACCCGCGGGTTCTCGGGCTACCTGACCGAACTCCTCGTCGTGGAGTACGGGAGTTTCCGCGCGGTAATCGAGGCCGCGGCCGACGAGTGGCACCCTCCGGTCCGGTTCGACCCCGAGGACCACGCCACCGCAACGTTCGAGGACCCGCTAGTCGTCGTGGACCCGACCGACCCCGAGCGCAACGTGGCGGCGGTCTGCGCCGCCGAGAACGTCGCGCGCCTCCAGCACTACGCGCGGGACCTCCTCGGCGACCCCCGCGACGAGCTATTCTTCCCCGACGAGGCCGACCTCCTCGACGCGGCGGCGGTCCGCGATGCGGTCCGGGACCGCGCGACGACCCCGGTCGCGGTGCGCTTCGACGCGCCCGACGTGGTCGAGGACCAACTCTACCCCCAACTCCGGAAGTCGCTCGCTGGCGTCCGCGACGAGTTGTCGCGCCGGGGGTTCGACCCGCTCCGGGCCGAGGCGTTCGCCGCCGATTCGGCGGTTCTCCTCGTGGAGTTGGAGGTCGCCGAGCGCCCCGCGGTCGAGCGCCACGAGGGGCCGCCGGTCCACGTCCGACAGCACGCCGAGGGCTTCTTCGGGAAGTATGCGGACGACCCCGACGCCTACGGCCCCTTCATCGATGGCGACCGCTACGTCGTGGAGCGCGACCGGGAGTTCGAGACCGCCGAGGAGTTCCTGCGGAGCGACGCGCTGTTCGACGTGGCGCTGGGCGTCCACGTCGAGTCGGCGCTCGAAGACGGCTACGACGTGCTGGTCGGCGACGAGGTCGCGCAACTGGCCGACGAGTTCGGCGCGCGACTGGCCGACTACTTCGACCCCGCGCCGTGAGACGGTCAGTTCCGACCACCGACGAGGCGCGTTGAATACGCCCGAGTGTGTCCGAATCCGTCCCGGAGATTCATGCTCCGGCCCGCCGTCTCCGTGAGAGGGAATGACAGGGAGACGGATTTCGATACTGCTCGTCGCGGCGGCGCTGGTCGTCTGGCCCGTCGCGGGCGCGGCGAGCCCCGGGGGCGGAGCGAGCGACGAGCGAGCGACCGGCGCGTTCGGGGTGCAGGCCGCGAACGGACCGACCGAAATCGACTCGTGTACGACGATTACCGAGTCCGGTCGATACGTCCTCGCCGACGACGTGGAGAGTAACGCGAGCAGTCCCTGCGTGCGGATTCGCGCCAGCAACGTCGTGCTGGACGGTGCGGGCAACGCGCTCGTCGGGTCGGCGACCATCGACGCCGAGAGCGTCCGCGACCGGTTCTTCCGGGGACTGGAGAATCCCCTCGACCCGCGGGCCTCGGTCGGCGTGGCCGTGAGCGCGAATCGGCCGCTATCGAACGTCACCGTGGCGAATCTCACGGTTCGGAACTGGCGGTGGGGAATTGTCGCCGACGGCCTCCGAGGAGGCCGGGTCGCGGGCGTCCGCGCGACCGAGACCGCCTTCGGCGTCGCGGCCTTCCGCTCGCCCCGGTTCCGCGTGACCGAGACCACGGCGGCGGACAACGCGGTCTTCGGCGTCGGCGTCTTCGGCGGGCCGGGCGCGACCGTCACGACCGTCACCGCCAGCGGGAACGGCGTCGCTGGCGTCTATCTCGGGCAGGGGCGGAACGGCGTGGTCGCCGACGTGACCGCGCGGGACAGCGAGTTGGCGGGCCTCCTGTTGGACCGGACCCGCGGGGCGACGGTCCGCGACGTGGAGACCGCGGGGAGTCGATTCGGCGTCTACCTCTTCGAGACCCGGACCAGCGAGGTCGTCGGCGCGACCGCGACGCAGGCCCGGACCGCGGGCGTCTACGCGCTCAACGCGACCGGACCGCGAATCACCGACACCGAAGCGACGAACAACGGTCTCGCGGGACTCCTCCTGCAGGGCACCGTCGGCGCGGAGGTCACGACGACCAACGCCTCGCGAAACCGCTACGGCGTCTACCTCTTCTTCGCGGAGGACACCGGCGTCACCGACTCGACCGCCAACGACGGCGTGATGGGCGTGTTCGTCCGGAACGCGACCGACGCCGCGGTGCTGAACAACACCGTCCTCGACAACAGTTTCGACGGAATCTACGCCGAGAACTCGACCGACGTGCGAGTCGAGAACAACCGCGACGGCGCGCTCGTCATCGAGTCCACGGGCAACGAGAGCCTCGGCGAGGAGGGCGGCTACGCCGCGAACGCGACCATCGACGTGAACCAGTCGGACGGACTCACCGACGAGGAGCTACGCGCCTACGTCTACCGGGCCATCGCCCGCGCCGAGGAGTTGCGCGGACTGGAGTTCGAGGAGTCGTTCTCGATAGAAGTCGTCACGCAGGAGGAACTCCGGCGGCGGAACGCGGTCGAACCCGAGCAGTCGGCGACCGTCGCGGCGTGGGAGAACCAGCTCTGGGAGGCGCTGTTCGTCGTCGGCGAGGACCGCAACTCGACGCAAGTGACGGAGAACGAGTCGGGGCGCGTCGCGGGGTTCTACAACTTCTACGCCGACAAGATGGTCATCGTCTCCGACGACGACCCGCCGACGGTCAGTAGCACGACGCTGGTCCACGAAATCGTCCACGCGCTACAGGACCAGCACTTCGACCTGACCAGCGACCAACTCCGGCCCCGGACCGAGGACGCGATTCGCGCCCGGAGCGGGCTGGTCGAGGGCGACGCCAGATTCGTCGAGGAGCGATTCGAACAGCTCTGTGGCGTCGTCTGGAACTGCGTGCAGGTCGAATCCGAGGAGCCGCCGGGCGGCGAGATTTCGCCGACGCGCAACTTCGCGTTCCGCCAGCTAATTCTGGCTCCCTACTCGGACGGTCCGAACTACGTCGCCACCCTCCGGAGCGAGGACGGCTGGCAGGCGGTCAACGACGCCTACGAGACGCCGCCGAACTCGACCGAGCAGTTCGTCCACCCCGAGCGCCGGACCGAGGAGCCGATTTCCATCGACTACGAGGACACCGCCACCGCGGGGTGGGAGAAGTTCGAGCAGTCGAATCTCTCGTTCAGCGGCGTGAACGCCACCACGACCGTCGGCGAGGTCGGCATCTTCACCATGTTCTGGTATCAGGGCTACGAGTACGGCAACGAAATCGTCGGCGTGAACGATCACCTCTACCCGAACGACGCGACGTTCGACTGGTTCGACTACACCGCCGACCCCTCCGAGGGGTGGGGCAACGACGTGCTGGTGCCCTACCAGCGGGAGACCGCCGACGGCACCGACTACGGCTACGTCTGGCGGACCGCGTGGGACACCGACCGCGACGCCGACGAGTTCCACCGGGCGTATCTGGACCTCTTGGACGGACAGGGAGCCGAGCGCGTCGCTCCGAACACGTGGGTCGTCCGGTCGGGACCGTTCGCCGACGCCTTCCGGGTCGTCCGCGAGGGGTCGAACGTGACCGTCGTGAACGCGCCGACGGTCGATGCGCTCGGGGACCTGCGGCCCGGTCTCGGTCCCGAGTCGGGCGAGCGAGCGACCGCGACGACCACCGGAGCGCGCGAGACGACGACCGGCGAGAACCGGACCGCTGGAACCGCGACGACGACCGGCGAAAACGCGACTACTATCGCCGCAAACGCGGCCACGACCACCGCCGAAAACGCAACCGTGACGACTACCGGCGAAAACGCGGCCACGACCACCGCCGAAAACGCGACCGTGACGGCCACTGGCGAGTAATCTCGAAATCGAGGAGCCTCAGAACCCGAGAATCTCGTCGGCGCGCTCGCGCTTCTCGTCGTCGTCCATCCCGTCGGTGGCGAACGAGCCTTGGGGCATCCAGCCGTCTATCTCGTACAGCAGGACGTGGGCGGTCCCGTCCGTTTCGAGGACCCACGCGTCCACCATGTTCTCGCGCTCGTTGACCCCGCTTCGGAGCGGTTCGACCCACTCCACGGCGTCGCCGTCCGCGAGACCGTCGAGTTCCGACTGCTTCATCGCCCGGTCCGGAAGCGATTCGAGGACGCTCTGTTCGGACATGACCGTCGGTTGAGGGAGCGAGGCTAAAAGTCCCGTCGGTAGCGGAGCGACCGAGTTCCCGACCGGCCCGCACTTTCTTTGTGGTTCCGGCCGTCTCGGTTCCCGATGCACGGACAGACGCGTGTACTCGTCGGAGTAGTCGTCGTGATGCTCCTCGGAATGGGACCGGTGGGGGCGGTGGGACCGGCAGGGGAAATAGGTCACGCAGGGGAAGCGAGACCAGCGGGAGACGTTGGGGTATCGCCGAGCGAAGACACCGCGAGACAGCAGGTGTCGTGTGACTACGAATCGCTGTACGACCGGACGATAGGCTCGGTCGTCTCGGTGCGGGTGTTGACCGGGCAAGGACAGGGACTCGGCTCCGGGTTCGTCTACGACGACGAGGGCCACGTCGTCACGAACCAACACGTCGTCGGGAACGCCTCAACGGTCGAGGTCCAGTTCAACCGCGGGCAGTGGCGCACCGCCGAGGTCGTCGGGACGGACGTGTACAGCGACCTCGCGGTGCTGGACGTGAACCGCGTGCCGGACTACGCGACGCCGCTCGAACTCGCGGACGACGCGCCCGAGCAGGGCCAACCGGTCGGCGCGCTCGGGAGTCCGCTCGGCTTCGACGCCACCATCACGGACGGCATCGTCAGCGGGACCAATCGGTCGCTCCCCGCTGGCGGGCCGGAGGGACCGCTGTTCACCATCCCGAACACTGTCCAGACTACCGCGGCCATCAACCCCGGTAACTCCGGCGGGCCGCTGGTGAACTGCGAGGGACAGGTCGTCGGCGTCAACACCGCGACCCTCGCCGAGAGCGAGAACACTGGGTTCGCGGTCCCGGCGAGTCGAGTCGCGCGCGTCGTCCCGGCGCTCATCGAGAACGGGTCGTACGCCCACTCGTACCTCGGTATCTCCTCGGTTGACGTGTCGCCGCTCGTCGCGCAAGGGAACGACCTCGACGTGACCCGCGGCGTGCTGGTCCGTGAGGTCCTGCCGGGCGGTCCCGCCGACGGCGTGTTGCAGGGCGACACCGGGACCGCACAGGTCCAAGGCGTCGAGGTGCCCCGCGGCGGCGACGTGATTCTCGCCATCGACGGCAACCGGATTCGCTCGGGCGAGGACCTGTCGAGCTATCTCACGCAGACTCGACCCGGCCAGACGGTGACGATGACCATCCTGCGCGACGGCGAGCGGATGCGGGTCCAAGTCGAGTTGGGCGAGCGTCCGGAACCGGGCGAGGAGTTGTAGGAGAGCGCGAGAACTCCTCGCGGAGACGCGGCGTTCTTTTCACCGCAATCGGCCGCCGACTATTATAGCCCTCGGACCGTAGACGTATCAAATGCGCGTACTGGTGACTGGAGCGACGGGGTTCGTCGGGGGACGCCTCGTGCCCGCTCTACTGGACGCTGGCCACGAGGTCGTCTCGCTCGTGAGGGACGCCGAGGACTACGACGCCCCGGAAGGAGCGGCGGTCGTAGAGGCCGACTTGTTGGAACCCGAGAGCTTGGAGGGCGTCTTCGAGGGCGTCGAGGCGGCCTACTACCTCGTCCACTCGATGCGGACCGGGAGCGGCTTCGCCGAGCAGGACCGGCTCGCGGCCCGGAACTTCGTGGCGGCCGCACGCGGGTCGGACCTCCGGCGGGTGGTCTATCTGGGCGGTCTCGGCGAGACCGGCGACGTGCTGTCCGAACACCTCAAATCCCGCCGGGAGGTCGAGACGATTCTGACCGAGGGCGCGAGCTTCGAGTTGACGACGCTCCGGGCCGCCATCGTCGTCGGCGACGGGAGCGCGGGGTTCGAGATGATTCGGGAGTTGGTCGGCAAGCTACCCGTGATGGTCGCGCCGAAGTGGGTCCACAACGAGTGTCAACCCATCGCCGTCGACGACGTGGTGGCCTACCTCGTCGGCGTCCTCGACCACCCGGAGACGGCGGGCGAGACCTACGAGGTCGGCGGACCGGACGTGCTGACCTACGCCGAGATGATGCGGGAAACCGGACGAGTAATGGGTTACGAGCCCCGAATCGTCTCCGTGCCCGTGTTGACGCCGAACCTCTCGGCCTACTGGGTCGATTTGGTGACCGACGTGCCCAAGTCCATCGCTCACCCCCTCATCTCGGGGCTGAAGAATCCCGTCGTCGCCGACGACGCGCCCATCCGCGAGCTACTGCCGATAGAGCTGACGACCTTCGAGGAGGCAGTCGAGCGCGCGCTGGCCGACGCGGAATGAGCCGGGAGCAAAGCGAACGTGGCTCCTCGGGGGAGACCCCGGCGACGCGGTACGGCGAGACGTGGGTCTACGAGAGCATCGTCGGCGCGATTCCGGGCCTATCGCTGTCCCAGCCGGTCGCGGTCGGCGTCCAGTTCGCGCTGTTCGAGGGCCTGATTCTTCTGTTCGCGGCGGTCTACAACCTCTGGCCCGCGGTGCCCGCGGGGACCGCCGCGGTCGCGGTCGCGGCCGCGGGGAGCTACCTCATGCTGGCGCTCGGCGACGAGATACGCCGGATGGAGACCCCCGACGCGTACCGGCGGCTCCTGTTCTCGTCCAGCATCGAGGTCGTCCTCGGCGTGGTGTCGTTCGTCGCGCTCCTGACGTACCTGTTCACGCTGGACGCCCGGAGCGGGCAGGTGCCCCTGCTGGCGTTGCTCCTCGGCGAGTCTCCGCCAGCACCCGCGGTGTTTCTCACCCTGCTGGTGCTGTGGGACCTCTGTTACCGCATCGGCACGGGGTGGTGGGCCAGCCTCACGGGACTCGTCCGGACGGTACAGTACGGCGACCAGTTCGACGCAGTGGGCCGCAAGCAACTGCTCCGCATCGACCTGCTGACCATCGGGTTCGCGGTGGTCCAACTGCTACTGGTACCGTTCGTCTGGGGCCGGAGCCTGCTGGTCGTGGCCATCGTCGGCCACGTCGTCGCGGTGACGCTGGTCTCGGGGGCGTCGGCGGTGCTGTTGGGGCGCGAACAGTAGAACCGTTCTCAGTATCGCTCGGCGATTCGCTCGCCGGTCTCCAGTCCCGACCGGAGCGCGGCGTGGATGCGTCCCTCGCCCGCCACCCAGTCACCGGCGAAGAACAGGTCGGCCTCGGCTCCTCGGTCGAGGATTTGGGCGTCTGCCCCGCGGTCGGGGAGCGCGTCGCGCCAGCGCACCACGTCGGCCCAGTCGAACTCGTAGCGGTCGGGGTCGTCCAACAGTTCGGCGGCCGCGTCGGCGGCCTGCACCGCGATTTCGTCGTCGGCGTCGTCGTAGCGGTGGCGCGACCACTCGGGCGAGGGCTGGACGACCAGCAGGCTCTCGCCGTCGGGGACGTGGCCGGGCTTGCACTCCTCGCGGGAGACCCACCCGAGGTCGTGGCTCTTGTCGGTGTTGACGAGCGCGTAGTACGGCAGGTCGGCCCGGTCGGGGTAGTGGAGCGCGACCGAGAGGAGCGTCCGGTAGGGCACGTCGGCGGCCGCCTCCACGAGGTCCTCGCGGAGCGCGTCGTCGCCCGCGCCCCAGTCGGCCCGGTCAAGGAGGTACGCGGTTGTCGGCGCGGGCGGCGTGAGGACCACGGCGTCCGCGCGCTCGTCGCCCGCCATCGGCGAGTCGGGGTCGGCGACCTCGAACTCGACGCGCCACTCGTCGTCCCCCTCGCGGGTGAGCGCCGTGACCTCCACGCCGGTGCGGACCGTCGCGTCGCTCGCGTCGCGGAGTCGCTCGCCGAGCGTCGCCAGTCCATCGCGGTAGGACCACTTGCGGTCGTCGTCGCCGCGGCCCGCCGAAATCTCGCCGTCGGCGTCGAACGTCCAGACCGGTCCCGCGGTGTCCACGAGTCCGTCGGCGAGGTCGCCCGACAGCAGGTCGGCGACGCGCTCGTCGTCGTCCTTGCAGTAATTCGCGCCCACGTCGTACACGCAGTCGTCTCGCCGGTGGGTGGCCGCGCGGCCGCCGACCTCCTCGCGGCGCTCGAACACCGTCACCTCGGCGTCCGTCTCGCGGAGCGCGTACGCGACCCCGAGTCCGGCCACGCCCGCGCCCACGACGGCGATGTCGGTCATGGGAGGAGGGTAGGCCGCTCGGGGGAAAAGGGTACTCCTCGGGTCGGGCGGCGGAAGTGGTCGAGGCGGACGACGGGGGAGTCGAGGCGGACGGCGGGGGAGTCGAGGCGGACGGCGGGGGAGTCGAGGCGGACGGCGGGAGTGGGGCGAGCGCGCATCGTCATCGGCCACTACGAGCGCACGACTCCGCAGACCACCGCACACGTCTCCACAGACTACCGCAGGCACACGTCTCCACAGACCACCGCAGGCACACGACTCCACAGACCACCGCAGGCACACGACTCCACAGACCACCGCAGGCACACGACTCCACAGACCACGGGATGCGCCGCCCGCTCGGCCGCGCCTGCGGTTCCGCGCGGCCGAGCGCGCAGGCGGGGAGGTTCGGGGCGCGGTGCCGTGCGGTCGCCGTGCGGTCGCGGTCTGACAGGAGTCGGAGATAGTCCGCGTTGCCGTCGCGGTGCGGTTGCCGTCGCGGTGCGGTCTCGGGCCGCGTTACCGTGCAGTCGCAGTGCTGACCTCATCGGAGTCGGCGGTAGCGAACAGCGGAATAAAAACACCAATATATTGTTATTGAACTTCTATAGCTGCTTCTAAAACACACATATATGTCTCTAAAACGCACATAGATACCTCTACCGCAGGCGGACTTACTACGTCTCCACGCCGCAGTCGGCCGCACCAAAAGAAATCCTAGTCTCGGATGTCGATTCTGCCCTCGTCGTCGGTCTCCTCGACGGGTTCCGCGAGGGGCAGGTGGACCTCCAGCACGCCGTTGCGGTACGAGGCCGTAATCTCGTCTTCGAGAATCTCCTCGGGAATCGTCACCTGCTCGGCGACGCGCCGGGAGCGCGTGACTTTGCTCCGGACCGCGATTTCGTCCGCGCGAGCGGGCTTGCGGGCGTCGGTGCGCTCGTCGCCAGCGCGCTCGCCGCCGGTCTCCTCGTGCGTCTCGTTCTCCGCGGCGAGGGTCAGCACGCCGTCGGCGAATTTGAGGTCGATCTCCTCGCGCTCGAAGCCCGGCAGGTCCGCGACGAAGACGTACTCGTCGTCGTGGCGCTTGAGGTCCATGCGTACGTCCTCGCCCGTGCGAGAGCGTCCGCCGCGGGGCGTCCCGAGGTCGCCGAGCGAACCCTCGGTCCACATTCGGGTGCGCATCTGTTCGAACATCCGGTTCATCTCCTCGAAGGGGTCGTGTCGCTCCATTCTAATTCACCGACTACCTATAGGCGAGCTGAGGAGATAAAGATAGCAGGATACGTGCTATCACGCGGCCGAAATCGAAAGATACTGCTCTGCCGACGGTCGGCGACCGGCGGTCGTTTCCGGCGAGACCGGGCGCGAGAGTGGGTTATTTTTACGCTCGATACGTTCGTCCAAAGTATGTCGGAGAGTAAAAGTTCGGACTGGGAGTTCTACGTCGAGGAGAACGTCATCGTCGGGGAGTTCCCGGAGGAGACGGAACTCACCGGTCCCGAGAGCGACAAGATGGTCGAGGAGTTCGGGAAACTGCTGGAGCGGCCGGAAACCGACGCTCACGTGACGGTCCTCCGTTCGAGGGAACCGTACTCCAAAGAGGGCCAAGAGAACCTCCGCAAGTCCGCGGAGGCGAGCGTTGACCACGGCGTCACGCGGTGGGCCGTGGTCGCGGCGGGAACGAAGCAGTTGACGATGAAGACCACAGCGGACATCGACGGTCTCGAAGTCGAGACGTTCGACCTCGGCGAGAAAACCGACGCCATCGAGTGGGCGCGAGGCGACTGACGTAGTGGGGAGTCGTCCGAACGGTTCCGCGGCGGCGTGCCGACTCGACCGAAAACGCGTCAGTCGAGCAGTCCCTCTTCCTCGAAAACGTCCCGCAGTTTCTCCATCGTGGCGACCACCACGTCGCAGGAAGGCCGGACCGCCGACTTCGGGACGAACCCGACCGCGAGGCCAGCGATTTCGAGCATGGGAAGGTCGTTCGCGCCGTCGCCGACCGCGATGGTGTCCCGGATGTCTATCTCGCGCTCGCCAGCGAGGCGTTCGAGGGCGTCGTCTTTCGTGCCCTCGATGAGCGGCCCCTCGACCTCGCCGGTGAGTTCGCCCTCCTCGACTGGGAGGCGATTGGCGACGATGGTGTCCACCGAGACGCCCTCGCGTTCGAGGGCGACTTCGACGCCGCGCTCGAACCCGCCGGTCAGGACCGCGGTGGTCACGCCCGCCTCGTTGAGTTCCCGGATGACCGTCGCCGCGTCGGGGCGCAGGTAGACCTGCTCGAAGGCCTCCTCGGCCTTCGCGTCCGGGAGTCCTTCCAGCAGGGCCGCCCGGTCCCGGAGACTCTTGGCGTAGCTAATTTCGTCGTTCATCGCTCGCTCGGTGATATCGGCCATCTCGTCGGCGACCCCCATCTGCTCGCCGAGGAGGACCGTCATCTCCGAGTCCGAGAGCGTGCCGTCGAAGTCGAACGCGACCAGCGTCATGGCCGGGGGTTGGTCTGCCGGGGGCTTGAAACGAACGGAAGGCGCGGGCGTTGCGAGTCGAAATCCCGACGAGCGAACGGTCGACTCGGAAACGAGACGGCGCCGGGACAACACTCATTACGGACACAAACACAAACAAAATGGCGACCAAGAACATCGGCATCAGAGAGGACGTGTACGAACACCTCAAAGCTCACAAGCAGGGCGACGAGAGCTTCTCGGACACTATCCAGCGACTCCTCGAAGACGCCGAGGGAGACTGGCGAACGAACTTCGGCTTCCTCGACAGTGAAGCGGGCGAGTCGTTGGCCGAAGCCGTCGAAGCCGAACGCGAAAAGTTCGACGCCGAGGTAACCGAGCGACAACGCGAAATCGTTGACGCCTTCAGCGAGGACGACGGCGAATGAAACTGCTCGACGCCTCGGTTCTCGTCGGCTACGCACAGGGCGAGCGAGCCGCCGCAAAGTACCTCGAACGGAACGACGACACGGTCTTCGGTGCGCCGAGCATCGTTCTTTCGGAGGTGTACACGGGTCTCTTCCGAACGACGGAGATGAGTCGTGAAGAAGTGAAAGCGAAGTACGGGTGGGTCCGAGCGGTCCCGTTTACCGACGAAGTCGCGCTCGAAACCGCCGACATCCGTGCCGCGCTCAGTTCGCGTGGGGAGAAAATCAACGCGAACGACACCTACATCGCTGGAACTGCACGAGCGTTCGACGTACCGCTCGTCACGGCCGACGGGGACTTCGAGAAGGTGGACGGTCTCGAACTCGAACGATACCGCGAGCAGTAGGACCGACACGTACTGTTATCGACCGACGACCGTCTCCACGTTCGCGTCCACGTCGAAGTGCTTGCCGCCGCGAAGCACGTCGTAGCCGAAGAAGAGGAGCGAGAGCGCGCCGACCGAGGAGACGACGAACAGTGCGACCTCCGCCTGCGAAGCGGTGCCCGCGAGAACGCTCGACAGGTAGCTGCCGGGGAGTATCACCGCGAACAGCGCGTAGGTGAGCGCGACGAAGTGCCGCCACGAGAGCGCGAGCGGGCCGACCGACACCGACTTCACGCTTCCGGCGACGAGCGCGGCGACGCCAGCGAGCGCCATCGCGGGGACGACGACGCTCGCGGTGAACGCCCCGACCCCGAAGACGGCGACGAACGCTCCGACGAGGAGCAGGTCGAAGACGCCGAGATACCGGAACGAAGATTGTTTCATAGCGACACGTCCACCGGAAGCGACCTAAAAGTAGCGTCCGGCGGCCGCGAGCATTCGACGAACGTCAAGGTCTGGCGACCGCGAGCGTTCGGCGACCGCCAAGGTCTGGCGGCCGCGAGCGTTCGGCGACCGTCAAGGTTTGGCGACCGCGAACGTCCGACTGTCACGAGTCCCCGCCGAAGAGTGAGTCTTTAACCGACGCTCCGCCTATCGACGCACATGACACACTTCCCGGAGTTCGAAGTCGTGCCCGCGGTGGACATGCAGGACGGCGAGGTCGTCCAGTTGGTCGCTGGCGAGCGCGGCACCGAGACGACCTACGGCGACCCCGTGGCGGCCGCCGAGCAGTGGGTCGAGCGTGGTGCCGAGACCCTGCACCTCGTGGACTTGGACGGCGCGTTCGAGGGCGAGCGCGGGAACGCCCCGGCGGTCGAGGCGGTCCTTGACGCGGTGGGCGAGGGCGTGGACGTGCAGTTGGGCGGGGGCATCCGGACCGTCGAGGACGCGACCGACCTCCTCGGTCGCGGCGTGGACCGCGTAATTTTGGGCACCGCGGCGGTCGAGAACCCCGAAATCGTCGCGGAGATATCGGCGGAGTACCCCGGTTCGGTCACGGTGAGCCTCGACGCGAAGGACGGCGAGGTCGTCGTCTCGGGGTGGACCGAGGGCACGGGACTCGACCCCGCCGAGGCCGCGGCGCGCTACGAAGAACTGGGCGCTGGCGCGATTCTGTTCACCGACGTGGACGTGGAGGGCCAACTCGCTGGCGTCCAGACCGACCGCGTGCGCGAGGTGGTCGAAGCGGTCGATATCCCGGTCGTGGCGTCCGGCGGCGTCGCCACACTGGACGACGTGCGGGCGCTCCGCGACGCGGGGGCCGCCGCCGTCGTCGTCGGAACCGCGCTCTACGAGGGCGAGTTCACGCTCGAAGAAGCGAAGTCGATTTGAGTCGCGGGTCAGCGAGCGAGCGCACCGACGGCGGCGGTCAGTCGGGCGGTCAACCGCCGTTCGGCCGGTCGCGCTCGCCGTTCGGCCAGCAGGTACGCGCTGGTGACGAGCAGTGGCACACCGAGGACTCCTCCGTCGCCGAGCGACAGGAGTCCGCCCACGAACAGTCCGAGGAGCGTCAGGGCGTCTCTCTTTTGTATCTCCATCTTCCCAACAGGAATTACGGTCAACTATTTAATATAAGTTCGTCAGACGCTCGTCACATCCCCGCGCCGGAGGCCGTCACTGCGCGCCGGAGGGCAACGACCTTGTGGCTCGGGACGAACTGTCGGGTATGAGCGACCGAACCGCCGCGGTGACCCGCGAGACCGCGGAGACCGACATCGACGTGACCCTCGACGTGGACGGCGACGGCGACGCCACCGTCGAGACCGGCGTGGGCTTTTTCGACCACATGCTCGAAAGCTTCGCCAAGCACGGCCTGTTCGACCTGACGGTGCGCTGTGACGGCGACCTCGACATCGACGACCACCACACCGTCGAGGACGTGGCCATCACGTTGGGCGACGCCTTCGAGGAGGCCCTCGGCGACAAGCGCGGCATCGAGCGATTCGCCGACCGAAAGGTCCCGCTGGACGAGGCGGTCGCGGGCGTCGTCGTGGACGTGAGCGGGCGACCCCTCTTCGAGTTCGACGGCGAGTTCTCCCAGTCCAGCGTCGGCGAGATGACGAGTCACATGGCCAAGCACTTCACCCGCTCGCTGGCCATGAACGCGGGCCTGACCCTGCACGTCGCTATCTCGGGCGAGAACGCCCACCACGAAATCGAGGCGATGTTCAAGTCGCTCGCGCGGGCGCTGGACGACGCGACGAGGATAGACGAACGCCGGAGCGACGTGGCGAGTACAAAGGGACAGTTGTAACGCCGAGCGAAGTCGCCACGGCGCTTCGGACCGGAATCAGTCCTCGGCTTCGGCCGTGATTCGGTACACGTCGCCGTCGTACTCGACGAAGTACGGTTCGCAAACGCCGAAGGGCGGCCGAGACGAGTCGTACTCCTCTATCGTGATCGCCTCGGAGTCGTACTCGCGGAGGAGTCCGAGCGCGTCGCGCAGTTGGTCGCGCCGCAGGACCTGCTCGGCGATCAGTCGCCGAGGGTCTGCGTCCGCGGGCGGAGTATCGACTCGGGCGAGGTCGTATTTCGCGGGACGACTCCACTCGTCGTCGGGGTCCCCGCGCGTCGAGGTCGCGGTCAACGAGTCGCCACCGCGCTCGACGCTCGCAATCGCGTCGCTCGGCGTCACTTTCACGGGGTCGCCGAGCAGGTCGAACGCGACTGCGTGGGTCACGCGGTCGTCCATGCCGACGGTGAAGGCGTACCGACCGCCGCCCAGATATCCCACGTCGTGGCCATCCTCGCATGTGACTGGTTCGCCGTGGAAGACGCGCAGGGCGTCCGTTCGGGTGGTTCCGGGAGAAAGATGCGTGAGTGGAAGCGGCGTCACCTCCGGCGCGACGCGGTACCAATCTCCGTCCGAGAGTTTGTAGAGGTGCCACTCCAGCGGGTTCCCCTCGACGACATCGTGGGAACGGTTGACGAACTCGAAGTCGAGGCGACCCGGAACGACGGCCTCCTCCGCACTCGGTGTCAGATACACCTCGGTCGTCGAGTCGGCCTCGTGGTACCACGCCATCTCGTCGGCGTCCGGAAGCAGAGGGAGGCCGATTCCGGCGAACTGCGAGTCCCCGTCCGGACCGGGAGCGTCGGTGTCCCAAATAGCGACCGAGAACCCCTCAGACGGGCTACCGAAACGGTATCGACCCGGCGCGACGTCGTCCGCGTCGGGGTGGCCGAGCAGGTAGTACTCCCCGGCTACCTCCTCGTCGGGGTCGAGCCAGAGGGATTCGGGTTGTTCCGGCGGGACCTCGGTTACGTGCCAGTGGCCGTTTTCTCGGCGTTCGTACTCCGGAGACGACTCGACGAGCGGGTGTTCCTCGGTCGGCGCGAGATAGAGAGTCGCGTCGTCGGAACGGTCCGACCCACGTAGGCGTGAGAAACTGACGCGGTCGAACGGTGGTATCGAACTCGTCCGGAACTTGGCTCGGAACTCGTTCCAGTTGGTAGCCGTCGCTCGGAGGACGGCTGGCGCGTCGCTGGTCGCCGTCGTGACCCACTCCAACTGGACGCTGGCCCCGGTCGCGGTGCCGTATCCCGTCGAGACGAGCGACGCGGTGCGAGGCCCTGTCTGCAGGTCGATGACCTCCGGTTGGCGTCGCGACATGTAGTGACCGACGGCCCAGTCCCACATGAAGATGGTAGGAACGACCGGGAGACCCTTAAGAGGCGCTTCCGTTAGCAAAGCCATGTTCGACGAGATTATGCAGAAGTTCGAGGGCAGTCCCTCCCAACAGGCGGTCATCCGACTGCTCCTCGAACGGGGCTTCTCGGTCAACGACGAGGGGCGGGTCGTCTCCGGGAGCATCGAGATTCCCAACACCCAAATCGCCCGCGAAATCGACGTAGACCGGCGCGTCGTGGACTCCACGACCGACGCCATCCTCGAAGACGAGGAGTTGCGCCGCATCTTCCAGAACATCTCCTCGATTCCGAGCCTGATGGACCTCGCGCCCGTCCTCGATTTGCACGTCCTGACCGTGGACGTGTCCGACGCCGACCGGCCCGGCATCGTGGCGACCATCACGACCCTGCTGGCCGACGACGGCATCTCCATCCGCCAGACCGTCAGCGAGGACCCCGAGTTCACCGACGACCCGCGCCTCTATCTGGTGACCGACGAGGAGGTCCCCGGCGACCTGCTGAACGAACTGAAGCGCCTCGACTTCGTGCGGAAAATAGAACTCCAGTGAGTCGTCGCGGAGTCTCCACCGACCCGCGCCAACCGGTCAGGGGGACGCGTCGTCGAGCGACTTGCGGTAGGTGAGGACCTCGAACCGGCCGCGCTCGCGGGCGTCGGTCCGCTCGTAGCCGTGTTTCTCGTAGAGACCCTGCGCGGCCCGCTGGCGGGCGGTCGTTTCGAGGACGAGTTCGCCGTAGCCGAGTCTCGCGGCGGCCGCTTCGAGTTCGACCAGCACGGCCTCGCCGAACCCTCGGCGGTGGTGGTCGGGGTCTACCCGCATCCGAGTCACCTCGGCCGTCTCGCCGTCGCGGGGTTTCAGGCCGCCCATCGCGACGACCGCGCCGTCGAGTTCGCCGACCAGAAACTCCCCGCCGGGGTCGATGTAGGTCTCCTCGACCGCCCGCAGGTCGTCGGTCCAGCCCTCCTCGTCGGGTCTCGCGTCCACCGCTTCGAGGGCCTCGCGCTCTAAGGTCAGCACGCGGTCGCCGTCGCTCGGTTCGTAGCGCCGCAGTCGGAGGTCCGCCGTCACGCTCGGACCGAGGAGAGCCGCGCTGAAAAGCCGCCCGCCTCCGAGCGGGACCGGGCGGTGCGGTCGCCGCGCCGGTGGCTCCCCCGCGGAGCGTCGCGCCCACCTATTTCCGTGTCCGACCCGTAGACGACTGCCATGACCTTCGACTCGAACCGACGCCGGTTCCTCGCGCTCGCGGGCGCGACCGGCGCGGTCGGACTCGCTGGCTGTGCCGGAGACGCGCCGTCGGCCGACGGGAACGCGACCACCGAGGAGACCGACTCGGACGGGACGACGACCGGGACGACGGACGCCGAGAGTGGCGACTCGCTCCCCGAGGAGGTCGGACTGGAGACGCTGGCGACCGGGTTCGAGATTCCGCTGGACGTGGCGTTCGCGCCCGGCGCCGACCGGCGCTACGTCGCCGACCAGCGGGGTCGCGTCTTCGTCAACGAGGGCGAGGGGGTGCGCGAGGAGCCCTTCCTCGACCTCCGGGAGACCGTCACCGTGGGGAGCGAGACCGGCCTGCTCGGCATCGCGCTCCACCCGGACTTCGCGCAGAACCGCCGCGTCTTCGTCCGGTACAGCGCCCCGCCGCGCGAGGGCACGCCCGACGGCTACAGCCACACCTTCGTCCTCGCGGAGTTCGAGGCGACCGACGACGGTCGCCGAGCGAAGCGCGACTCCGAGGAGACGATTCTCGAAATCCCCGAACCGCAGGGCAACCACAACGCCGGGTCGGTCGTCTTCGGTCCCGACGGTCTCCTCTACGTCGGCGTCGGCGACGGCGGGTCGGGCGGCGACCAAGGCACCGGCCACGTCGAGGACTGGTACGACGCCGTGGAGGGCGGCAACGGACAGGACGTGACCGAGAACCTGTTAGGGAGTGTCTTGCGAATCGACGTGGACGGCGAGGCGTCGGAGACGCCTCGAAACGGAGGCGGTGAAACCGCCGACGGCGGGCAGGGAGGGAAGCCCTACGCCATCCCCGAGGAGAACCCCTTCGCTGGCGACGACAGCGCGGGTCTCCCCGAACACTTCGCGTGGGGCTTCCGGAATCCGTGGCGGATGACCTTCGACCGCGGAGACCTGCTGGTCGCCGACGTGGGCCAGAGCGGTTACGAGGAGGTCTCGCTGGTCAAGCGGGGCGGCAACTACGGCTGGAACGTCAAGGAGGCGACCCACTGCTACTCCGCGGACGACTGCCCGGACAGCACGCCCGAGGACGTGCGCGGCGGGGAACCGCTCGTGGACCCCGTCATCGAGTACCCTCACGGCGGCGAGGGCGTGACCGGCGTCTCGGTCATCGGCGGGGCGGTCTACCGCGGGTCGGCGATGCCCGACCTCTCTGGGGTCTACCTCTTCGCGGACCTCGCGGCCCGCGGGCGACTGTTCGCCGCGACGCCGCCCGAGTCGCGGGGCGGTAACGACGGTGCTGGCGGTGCTGGCGGTGGGTCGGGCGACGGCGACCTCTGGCCGACCCGAGTCGTGGACGTGGCCGACGACGCCGGGAAAGTGAGTCGGGTCTACTCGTTCGGCCGGGACGCCGACGGCGAGGTGTACGTCTTAGCGAGCGGCGACGACGGCGGCGGTCTGCATCGGGTCGTCCCGGCGTAGTCGCGTCTCGCCGACCAAGCGATTCGGGCTCCTGTGGCCCGCGGAACTTTACCGCGTCGGTGACAAGACGAGGGTATGGTCGAACTCCCCGACGAGCGCGAACGCCTCGCGTGGTGGGGCCTCACGTTGGCGGTCGCGGGCGTCTTCGCGTTCGTCCTCTGGTCGTTCGTCGGGACCATCGTGCTGGGCATCTTCATCTACTACGGCGCGCGACCGCTCTACCGGCGGCTCAGGACCGAGTTCTCGTCGGACCACGCCGCCGACCTCACCCTTCTCATCGTCCTCGTGCCGGTGTTCGCGCTGGTCGGCTACACCGTCCTCGTGGGCCTCGACCAGTTGAGCCAACTGACCGGGACCGACCTCGAATCCTACGCCCGGTTCGTGCCGGGGTCGCCCGAGCAGGCGACCGCGCTGGTCGAGAACGCGCGGGGCCTCCTCGGTTCCGGCCCGATGCGGGGCCAGATGGAGCAGGCCCTCTCGGCGGCAATCGGGGTGTTCACGACGCTGACCGGGGGACTCGCCCACCTCGTCCTCGCCTTTCTGCTGGCGTTCACGCTCCTACGCGAGGACGACCGCATCGCGGCGTGGTTCCGCGACCAGTTCGGTGCAGAGGGGTCGGCGGTCTACGCCTACGCCGAGGCCGTGGACGAGGACCTCCGGACGGTGTACGTCGGCAACGTCCTGACCGTCTTCGCGGTCATCGTGCTGGGACTGGTGGTGTACAACGGACTGGACCTCCTCGCGCCGCCCACCATCGGCGTGCCGGTGCCGACCCTCCTCGCACTGCTGACCGGACTGGCGACGCTCGTGCCGCTCGTCGTCGGGAAGATAGTCTACGTGCCCGTTGGCATCTATCTCGCGTATCTGGCCGCGACCGGGCCGGGACCGCTCTGGTTCCCCGCGGTCTTCTTCGGGGCCTGCTTCGTCCTGCTGGACTTGCTTCCGGTCGCGGTCCTCCGGCCGTACATCGCCGGGCGGAACATCCACGGCGGACTGATGATATTCGCCTACATCGGCGGGACGATGCTGTTCGGCTGGTACGGTCTCTTCCTCGGCCCCCTGCTGGTCGTGGTGGGCGTCCACCTCGCCAGAATCGTCCTGCCGGGACTGGTCCACGGCGAACCGGTCACGGGCGTCGTCCGGGCCGCCGAATCGCTCGGGGCCGACCCCGAGACCGTGGCCGAAGGGCCGACGGCCGACGAGTCCGGGGCCGAGGAGCCGACGACCGACGGAGGGAAGACCGGGGAGGACGAAGCCGCGAGCGAGCGCGAGGAATGACCGACGACACGTATCTCACGCTGGCGGGCCGGGGGCAGGCGACCTTCGAGATTCGCGGCTCGGAATTTATCGGCCACGCCGCGCCCGCCGCCGACCGCGACGAGGCCGAGGAGTTCGTCGCCGAGGTTCGGGCCGAGTACGACGACGCGACGCACAACGTCCCGGCCTACCGGGTCCGGGAGTCGAGCGGCGGCGGGTCGGCGTCCGGTGGCGACGCCGGGACCAGTCGCGGGATGCTCCGGGAGTACGGCGACGACGACGGCGAACCCTCCGGGTCGGCGGGCAAACCCGCGCTGAACGTCCTCCAGCAGGAGGGCGTCGAGAACGCCGTCGCGGTCGTGACCCGCTACTACGGCGGGACGAACCTCGGCGTCGGCGGACTGGCGCGGGCCTACTCGCAGGGCGTCAAGGAGGCCATCGAGGAGGCCGGAATCGTCACGGAGCGCCCCCACGAGCGGTTCTCGGTCGGCGTCGAGTACGACGATTCGGGGACCGTGCGGGGAATTTTAGAGAGCGCGAGCGGCGAGGAGGGCGCGACGTTCGACGCCGAGTACGCCGAGCGCGTGACGTTCGAGGTCCGAGTGCCCGTCGAGGAGGCCGAGGGGCTTCGGGACCGCATCCGGAGCGCGACGAGCGGTCGGGCCGACATCGGCGGCGCTAGCGGCGGCGACGCTACCGGTGGCGACGAGTGAGCGAAATCGGCTTTTCTGCCGTCACGAGACCTGAACGTCCGCTAACTGCTTGGCGAACGTTTATACCAGCCGCGTGAATTATCGAGTTCATGAAACCACCGAGTGCGAGCGCGGTCGCGGGCCTGTTCGTCGTGGTTCTCGCCGTGGGGGCCGGGTCGGCGTTCCTCCTCGACGTGGACGGCGACGGCATCCCGACCCGCGAGGAGGTCGGCGCGACCGACCCCCTCTCGGCCGACACCGACGGCGACGGACTGGACGACGACGTGGAACCCGGATTCGGGTCGGACCCGACCGTCGCGGACACCGACGGCGACGGCCTGACCGACAGCGAGGAGTACTGGGGAAACCGGGGTTACGATAGCCTCGGCGTCGGTACCGACTCGCCGTTCGAGTGGAAGCGGTCGGACCCCGCCTCGAAGGACTCCGACGGCGACGGCATCGCGGACGCCGCGGAGGTCGAGGCGGGACTGAATCCGACCGCGAAAGACAGCGACGGCGACGGCCTGTCGGACCCCCGCGAGCGGGAGGGACCGACCGACCCGGCGAACCGGGACACCGACGGCGACCAGTTGCTCGACGGATGGGAGGTCCGCGGCGAGACCGACGGAGGCGCGAACATCGCGGAGGCTGACCCGCTCCACAAGGACGCGTTCGTCCACGTCCTCTACCTGCGCGGAGCCGACGAGACGCTTCCCCTGCCGGTGTTCTCTCGGACGAAGGAGTGGTTTCGTGAGATGCCCGTCCGGAACCCCGACGGCGAGACGGGCATCGACGTTCACGTCACCGACGAACAGCGCACCGACCGCTCCATCGACGAGTGGGTTCACGAGGACGGGAACACGACGTTCGGCGTCGGCGGGTACATGGTGATGCGGGAGTTCTACAACCGCGAGACCATCGGCGCGAACACGGGGAGCCACTTCCTCGTCGTGATTCCGGGCGACGACGTGCCGGTCCGGGGCGGCGGGAACGCTGGCGGGTCGAAGACCTCCATCATCCGCCAGTGGCAGGGCGGCGACAGCACGACCGAGCGGCGGTACGCCCGGACCATCGTCCACGAGATGCTTCACAACATGGTCCGGGAAGTCGGCGGGCAGGACTGCAACGGTCAGATGCACACCTGCGAGGGGTTCCTCTCGTACACCGAGGACACCTACCTCTCGGAGCGAGCGACCCGGAAACTGAACCGAAGCGGGTTCGTCGGACCGGTGTACCCCGAGCAGATGAACGCGACGAACTGCGAGGAGACCATGTACTACGAGGACCAGTGCGGCGTCGAACCGGGTCCCGAGCGGTGAGTCGCGGCGTCGAGACCGGTCTCAGCCGCCGAGGGGGACCCCGCCGAACACGACCAGCGCAATCGCCCAGTACGCTACGTAGAGACCGCCCAACAGGTAGCCGTGCCACCGCTTCAGGCGGCCCTCGTGGAAGAAGTAGGCCGCGAGCGCGGTCACGAGGACGACCGCCGGGAGGTGGAACGTCGCCACCGACGACGAGACGGTGAGTTCGCTCAACAGCAGGATGACGCCGACGTTGCCCGTCACCGAGAAGAGGACGCTCCCGATGACGTTGCCCACGCCGATTTCGGGGACGCCGCGTCGGACCGGTTCGAGCGTGAGCAACAGGTCCTCAAAGGTCAGAATCGCGGTCAGCACGGTCGCGCCGAAGACGGTCCCGTCGATGCCGACCCCCTCCACGACGACCCCGGAGCCCGCTTCGAGGAGCATCGACGCGAAGACGATGCCGACCAGCGAGACGACCGCCAGTCCGACCCACAGCCACCCCGCGCCGGTGCGGCCGGAGACGAGGCGGTCTTCCGGAATCTCGGACACCGACGCGGGCAGGGCGCGGCCGCCGTCCGAGCGAACCGACTCGCCGAGTTCGGTGTTCCGGAAGACGGGCGTGTCGCGCCGGTACTCCCGGACGATGACGTAGCCGAACGTCAGGACGAACGACCCGACGAGTAGGACGCCGTGGACGGCGGTCAGTGTCCCCGCGAGGACGAACGGGACCAACAGGAGCGGCCCGACCGCGAACAGGACCACGTAGTCGGTCGGCAGGTCCACCGGAAACGGCTCCACGACGGCGGCCAGCGCGAGCGTGACCCCGACGATGGCGAGGCCGGTCCCGAGTGCCGTCCCGAGCGCCGCGCCTTCGAGTCCGCCCGCCGAGAGGACCAGCGCCAACACCGTGTCGTCGAACTCGAACCCCGTGAAGACGATGGCGAGCGCGAACAGCGACAACCGCAACCCGAACGCGGCCCGCGTCAGATAGCTGATGAGCTTCTCGACGCAGACCGTCATCAAGGCCGCGCCCCCGAGCAGGACGAGTACCGCACCGGCCAGCCCCTGTCCGCCGACGACCTCCTCGATTGCGCCCTCGATGCCGCCCTCGCCCTCCTCGCCGTCGTCCTGCGCGAAAGTCGCGTCGTGCGGGCGTCCGTGGCTCTGCCCGGCCACCGGCGCGACGCCACCCGCGACGACGAGCAACGCGACCGCTACCAACCCGATTCCCACCCCCCAGCGTGACATACTCGATTACACGACGCGGAGCCTCATGTACCCTCGATTCCCGGTAGACGAGTCCGTTGAAAGATTATACACGCGAGGCCGAGCGACGAGCCGACGGGTCGCGCCGAGCGACACACAAAACATATCGCCGGGAAAGCCGAACTACCGCGACATGAGCGACGCCCACACCGGCGACGCCGACCGCGACCCCGACGGCGACCGGAATCCGGACGCCGAAATCGACGGCGACCCCGACACCGACCTCGCCGCCGTCGAACTCGACTTCGGCGAGACCGGTCGCATCCCCGCCATCGCACAGGACGCCGACACCGGCGACGTGCTGATGCTGGCCTACGTCACCCCCGAAGCCGTCGAACAGACCCGCGAGACCGGGCTGGCCCACTACTACTCCCGGAGCCGCGAGGAGTTGTGGCAGAAGGGCGCGACCAGCGGGCACGTCCAGCAGGTCCGGGAGGTCCGCGCGGACTGCGACGGCGACGCCCTGCTGTACCTCGTGGAGCAGGAGGGCGGCGCGTGTCACACCGGCTACGAGTCGTGTTTCTACCGCACCCTCGACGGCGAGGTCGTCGGCGAGAAAGCCTTCGACCCCGACGACGTGTATGAGTAGCGCCACCGAAGCCGCGGCCGACGACCTGCCCGAGGAGTTAGCGGACGCCGACGCGGCCTACCGGGACGTGGAGGCCCGCATCGAGGACCACGGCGAGGAGACCGTCGAGCGAGTCGCCGACGCCTACGACCGGGCGACCGACCTGCTGGACCGCTACGAGGACCAAGCGACCGGCACCGGCAAGGAGAACTTCAAGAACTTCATCCAGTTTCAGGAGCGGTTCTCCTCGCTGGTCGAGGAGTTGCCCGAGGACCTGCCCGAGCGCAACGCCTTCGAGGACGCCGACGACCGCTTCGACAAGCGCCGACTCAGCGAGTCGGACTTCGCCGCGGCCCGCGACCGACTCGCCACCGCGAGCGACATCGCGGGTCTGCTGGACGAGCGCCGGGACGCCCTCGCGGAGTACCGCGAGGTCCGCCGGGAGGTCGGTCACGCTCTGGTGGACGTGCGCGAGGAGATTTCCGAGCGCGAGCGACTGGTCGAGTTGGGCGACGCCGACTTGGACGCCCCGGTCGAGGAGATACGCGACCCCATCGAGGCGTACAACGAGGCGGTCGGCGAGGCGTTCGACTCGTTCCGGTCGTCGGCCAGCGCCCGCGAGGTGCTGTCGTTCGTCGCCGCGACGGAGGACTACTCGCTGGTCGAGTTCCGCGACCCGCCGGACGCCCTTCGGGAGTACGTCGAGACCCGCGACGTGGGGACCGAACCGATTTCTGACCTGCTGGAGTACGCCCGCTACTCGAACTCGAAGCTCGACCACTACGTCGAGGAGCCGACCGCGCTCAAGCGCGCGGTGGCGACCAACGAGACCTACCTCGAACGACTCGACGCCGACCCCCTGCGACTCGACTGGCCCCCGCGGTCGGCCGCCGACCTCCGGTGGCGCATCGAGGAGCTAATCTCGGTCGTCGCCCGGTTCGCCGACGACGAGGTGGTCGCCGACCTGCGCGCGGTCCAGTCGCTCGTGCGCGACGACGCCCGCTTCGAGCGCCTGCGGACCGCCGCCGAGGCGAAGACGGAACTGTCCGATTCGGAGCGCGAGAAGGTAGCGAGCGGTGCGATAGAATCGGAACTGGCGGAGTTGCGCGAGAAGAAAGCGAGATTGGAAGACGCCCGCGAGGAGTATCCCGAGCGGTGAGCCGCTACGATTCCGGCCAGCGGCACGTCGGGTCACTCCAGTGATTGGTGAACGTTCCGGGAGATGTGGGGTAGCACGTGGCCCGACAGGTAGCCGGTGAACGCACCGCCGAACGCCGCGACCGGGACGATGGCGATCAACGGCATGGTCCCCCAGACTAGCGTCAGGAAGGTCAGGTCTAGTCTGGCCGCCGACGAGAGCGACGCCGCGTTGAACCACACCAACGCGCCGAAGGCGGCCCACGAGAGACCAGCGCCGAGCGTCGTCGTCAGGGCACCGTACCCGAGTTGGGCGTCCACGGTGGCGCTGGTCCGCCCCGCGACGAGACCACCGACGACGAGCGAGCCGCTGGAGACGAGCAACGAGTCGGTCGCCAGAAACAGGGCGGTGAAGACGGCGACCTGACCGAACGCACCGAGTGCGAGCGCCTTTCGATTCATGGCGCAGTTTTAGTTCAGATATAATATAAATTTGTGGGAACAATCGGGCGGAGCGTCAGACCTCGGCTTTCGCGGCGCGAAGCTGACCTTCCAGTTCCGCGGCTAGCTCCTCGGCGCGGGCCTCGTCGCGGGCCTCGGCGTAGATGCGGACCATCGGTTCGGTCCCGCTCGGGCGGGCCAGCACCCACGCGTCGCCGTAGTCGATTCGGTAGCCGTCGAGGGTGGTGGTCTCGGCGTCGGACTCCTCGGCCTCGCGCTCGGCCGCGGCCAGCAGGGCGTCGCGCTCGGCGTCGGTGTCGTACTCGACGTTGATGCGGACGTTGTGGTAGCCGTCGTAGGGCGCGACGACCTCGCTGGCGGGGCGGTCGGCCAGCAGTTCGAGGAACCGGGCGGCGGTGTAGGCACCGTCGCGCGAGAGCCGGTAGTCGGGGAAGAAGATGCCGCCGTTGCCCTCGCCAGCGACCGGGACCGGCTTGCCCTGCTCGCGGAGTTCCCGGATGCGAGTGATGATGTTGGTCGAGCCGATGGGCGTCAGTTCGAGGTAGGCGTCCTGCTCGTCGGCCACGTCCACGAGGCGCTGGGAGACGTTGACCGCCGAGACGACCGACTCGCCGGGGTCGAGTTCCGCGGCCGCGAGCGCGGCGAGCGTGGCGTCGCCCTCGACGTACTCGCCGTTCTCGTCGTAGAAGATGGCGCGGTCGGCGTCGCCGTCGTGGGCGATTCCCACGTCGGCGTCGGTCGCCTCGACGAGTCGGCCGAGGTCGCCCAGATTCTCGGGGACGGGTTCGGGGTTCCGGCCGGGGAAGTGGCCGTCGGCCTGACTGTTGGCGGTGACGACCCGACAGCCGAGTTTCCGGAAGAACTCGGGGCTGGTGAGCGACCCGGCTCCGTGGCCGGGGTCGAGCGCGACGGTCAGGTCGGCGTCGGCGATGGTCTCGCGGTCTACCGCGTCCAGCAGGGCCTCGACGTACTCGCGGCCCGCGCCCTCGACGCGGCGGCTCTCGCCGGTCTCGCTCCAGCGCGCCGAGTCGAACTTCTCGGCGAGGAACTTCTGTTCGATGCGCTCTAGCTCCTCGACGGAGAGTTCCACGCCATCGACGCCGATTAGCTTGACGCCGTTGTACTCCGGCGGGTTGTGCGAGGCGGTTATCATCACGACCGGCATTTCGCGGCGCTCGGCGTAAGCCTGCGCGCCCGGCGTCGGGATGATGCCCAACCTGTCTACGTCCGCGCCGACGCTGGCGAGACCGCTCGCGGCCGCGTCGGCCAGCATCTCGCCGGTCGCGCGGGTGTCGCGTGCGACCGCCACTCGCTCGGTCCGCCAGACGGTGCCCGCCGCCTTGGCGACCTTGAGTACGAACTCGGGAGTCAGCGCCTCGTTGGCGACTCCGCGAGTACCACTGGACCCGAACACTTTCATACGACACGCTCGGGACCCGCGGGCAAAAGTTATTCCGGAGCGCATCCAGCGAGGGAGTCGTTCACTCCCTTAGCGGGTTGACGGGTCGAGAGCGTGGCCGTTCGAGAACCGAATCGAGCGCGGCGTCGAAGGCACCGACTCGACGCGACGACGACACCGACCCGACGCGACGACGACACCGACCCGACGCGACGACGACACCGACCACCCGGCGCGTGCTGGTGCGACGCCGCCGTGGGTCGCACCAACCGCGCGAGGGAGGAGTAGCGCAGTGAAACGAGCAACGCAGTCGGTTGGGGAGGGTGTGGGCCGCGGTCGCGGTGCTGTGCGGTGCGGGGCGGAAAATCCTTGGAGTCGGCGATAGCTGGAGTCGGCGATAGCCCGCTGTGTGGGTGCTGTGCGGTAGACTCCCGTGTTCAAGCCTGAAGCTAGCTTCCTGCAGATTGGCGTTTCGTCTTCCAGTTCTCCGACGACCACCCAGACCGAAGCCCAACCAACACATAGAACCCGAACGTTTTCCCGCCCGTCCGACGCTCCTTCGAACATGGGCATCAGCATCGACGAGAAGCGGGTGTACGACGCCAGCGAGGGACCGACCCCGGTGTTCGTCGTCGGCGAGTTCGGGGTCGCCCGCGTGGACACCTCCGACGACCTCGTGGGCGAGTTCGGACTGGCCCACCGGTGTACGGCCCGCGACGCCGCGGGACGAGGAGGGCTCCTCGGGATAGCGACCGACGAGGAGTTACTGGTCGGCGTCTTCGGCGACGCCGAAACGGAAGTTGAGTTCGAACCGCTGGGCCTCGGCCCGACCGCGGCGGTCGGATTCGCGGCCGACGGGGAACTGGTGGCGGCCCGCGAGGACGGCACGGTCGTCCGCGGAAACGCGACGGGCGGCGGCGAGACGGGAGACGCGACGGGCGGCGACGAGACGGGAGCGACGAGCGCGGACTCCGGCGGGAGCGCGAGCGGCTGGACCGAACTCGGCGAACTGGACGACGTGCGAGCCATCGACGGCGACCTCGTGGCCGCCGAATCGGGCGTCTACCGGGCCGTGGGCGACGACCTCCAACACGTGGGCTTGGAGGAGGTCCGCGACGTGTCCGCCGCGGGCGTGCCGCTGGCCGCGACCGACGACGGCCTCTACAGGCTCGGCAACGGGTGGATGGACGTACTGAACGGAGCGTTCCGGGCCGTCAGTGCCGCGCCCGCGGAGACGGGTTCGTCCGCGAGGAGCCTCGGGTGGGCGCACGCCGCGGGCGCGGACGGCCTGTTCGCCCGCGAGGAGGGCGCGTGGCAGGCCGTCGAGTTGCCCGTCTCCGGCGAAGTGGTGGCGCTCGACCACGGCGACGGCGCGTACGCGGTCACGGCCGACGGAACGTTCCTGCTGTCGGTCGGCGACGGCTGGCACCACCAGGTTCTCGGATTACGGGGAGTCGAAGCGGTCGCCGTGCCGTCGGGCCAAAGAAACCTCTAGCTATTTCTAAGCAATATATTCAATAGTCTTACAAACGGCGGGCTATCTCTATCCGCACCGCCGATGCCGGACACGTCAGTGACGCCGACCGACGAGCCGCGATTGAAAACCGATTTACCCGCCGACGTACACCCCTCGCACATGATTATCAGCGGGTCAGCGTCCCAGTCGCTCGCGGCCGAACTCGCGGCCGCACTGGACGAACCTCTGGCGAGCGTCGAGTACGAACGATTCCCCGACGGCGAACTGCTGGCGGGCGCGCCCGGCGTCGCCGACGCCGAGGAGTCCCGCGCGGTCGTCGTCGCCTCGACGGTCTCGTCGGACGCCCACGTCGAACTCCTCCAGTTGCAGGACGCCGCCCGCGAGTGGGGTGCCTCGGAGGTCGTCACCGTCCTGCCGTACATGGGCTACGCCCGCCAAGACGAGGCGTTCGAGGAGGGCCACCCGGTCTCGGCCCGCGCCGTCGCTCGCGCCATCTCGTCGGGGACCGACCGCGTGCTGACGGTCGAACCCCACGAGGAGGCGGTCTGTGACTTCTTCGACGTGCCCGCCGAGTCGGTCGACGCCGCGGGACTCCTCGCGGACCCGCTGCCCGCGGACCTCGAAGAGCCGGTCTTCCTCTCGCCCGACGCAGGAGCGGTGGACATCGCCGAGACGGTCCGGGACGCCTACGGGTCGGGCGCGACCGACTACTTCGAGAAGGTCCGCCACTCCGGGACCGAGGTCGAGTTGACGCCGAGCGACACGGCCGTTGCGGGCCGCGACGTGGTGGTGACCGACGACATCATCGCCACCGGCTCCACGATGTCCGGCGCGGTCGAGATTCTGCGCGAGAAGGGTGCCTCGCGCGTGTTCGTCACCTGCGTCCACCCGATGCTGGCCGCCGACGCCTACACGAAGCTCTCGAAGGCTGGCGTCGAGTCGATTTGCGGGACCGACACTATCGAGCGACCGGTGAGTGAAGTCTCTGTCGCGCCCGTGCTGGCCGAAAAACTCTGAAAGAAAATCGTCGGTTTTCTACGCCTCTGCTTCCGCCAGCGGCGCAATCGCAATCTCCATCTCGACGCCTTCGACCTCCCACTCCTTGCGGTGGCCGTCCTCGACGCTCCCCACCTCGTCGGCGCGGACCTCCTCGCGTACGAGGTCCATGCGCTCGGCCACGAGGTCGGCCACGCGGTCGTCGGCGATAGCGAGTTCGAGGAGGATGCGTTCCTCGATGTCGAGGTCCATCTCCTTGCGCATCTCTTGGACGCGCCGGATGACCTCGCGGGCGTAGCCCTCGCTCTCGATGTCTTCGGTGAGTGCCGTGTCCACGTAGACGACGCCGCGCTGGTCGTCGTCGGTGTCGAAGCCGACGCCGGTGACGCCCTCGGGGGTCCGGGTGACGAACTCGACCATCTCGTCGGTCAGGTCCACGTCCATGCCGATGTCCTCCTCGACCGCCGATTCGAGCGCCGAGAGCGTCGGCTCCGCGATTTGGGCGTCGTTGAGCGCCTGCATGACCCGGCCAGCGTCGTCGCCGAACTCCGGCCCGAGGAGACTCATGTCGGCCTCGGCGCTGTAGTGGAGTTCGCCCCAGTCCTCGTCGGGCCCGACGAGTTCGATGGTGCGGGCGTTGAGCCGGTCGGCCAGCAGGTCGCGGTGACGCTCGACGGCCTCGACCGTGCGCTCGCCGTCGGCGGTGACCACGATGCGCGTGACGGGCCAGCGGAGCTTTCGCTCGGCCTGCTGGCGGGCGTTCGACCCGGCCTCCTCGATGGCGCGCAGGAGGCTCACGTCGGTCTCCAATTGGGCGTCCTGCCAGTACTCGTCGGCCTCGGGCCAGTCGAGCATGTGGACCGTGTCGTGGCCCTCCTCGCCCGTGAGCGTGCCGTAAATGGTCTCGGTGACGAACGGCGCGTAGGGTGCCAGCAGAGCGACGACCGTGGTCAGCACCTCGTAGAACGTGGCGTAGGCCGCCAGCTTCGAGTCGCTGTCCTCCTCTTCCCACATGCGCTCGCGGACGACCTGAATGTAGAACCGCGACACGTCCTCCACGACGAAGTTCAGGAGGACGGAGAGCGCCTTGTCCTGTCGGTAGTCGTCCCAGTGGTCGGTCATCTCGGCGACGACCGACTGGAGGCGCGCGAGGACCCACTCGTCCACGAGTTCGAGGTCGTCGTCCACGTCGTCCAAGGTGGTCTCCTTCGGGTCGAAGTCGTCCAGTCGCATGTAGGGGAGCGGGAACCGGAAGACGTTCCAGAGGATGTTGAGGTCCCGCTGCATCTCGCTCGTCTCGTCGTACGAGAAGCGCATGTCCTCGCCCTGCGGGTTCGCCGACAGCAGGAACATCCGCATCGGGTCGGTGCCGTACTCGTCGATGACCTCGTGGGGGTCCACGAGGATGCCCTTGGACTTGGACATGCCGCGGCCGTCGGGCATGTTGGCGTAGCCGTGCATCAGCACCTCGTCGTACGGGATTTCGCCGACGGCGGCCGTGCCCATGCCGAGTTGCGACCAGAACCACCCGCGGGTCTGGTCGTGGGCCTCCATGATGAGGTCGGCGGGCCACAGCTCCTCGAACTCGTCGTCCTTTTCGGGGTAGTCGAGCGTGCCCCACGAGGCGACCGAGGAGTCGAGCCACACGTCGAACACGTCGCCGACGCGGGTGTAGGTCGTGCCGTCCTGCGTGATGGTGAGGTCGTCCACCGTGCCCTTGTGGAGGTCCACGGACTCGGGGTCGATATCTTGGTCCACCTTCTCGGCTAGCTCCTCGCGGGTGCCGACGACGACGACGTTCTCCATGCTTCCGTCCCAGTCTTCGGGGGTCCAGATGGGGATGGGGATGCCCCAGTACCGCTGACGCGAGACGTTCCAGTCCGGGGCGTCTTCCACGAAGTCCCGGAAGCGATTGTCCCGTGCCCACTCGGGGTGCCACTCGCTGTCCTCGATGTTGTCCAGCAGTTGGTCTTTCACGTCGGTGATGGTGATGAACCACTGGTCGGTGACGATTTGGATGATGCCGGTGTCACACCGCCAGCAGTGGCCGTAGCTGTGGGTGGTGGTGCCCGACGAGAGCATCAAGTCCTTCTCTTCGAGGTCGGCGATGATTTCCTCGTCGGCGTCCTTGACGTACTGCCCGGCGTACTTGCCCGCCGAGTCGCCGTACACGCCGTCGCTCCCGACTGGACAGAAGATGTCCAGTCCGAGTTCGCGGCCGCGCTCGAAGTCCTCTTCACCGTGGCCGGGCGCGGAGTGGACGAGGCCGGTGCGGTCCACTTCCACGTAGTCGGCGGTGTAGACCTGCAGTGCGTCCTCGCCTTCGGCGTGGTCGGGGACCTCCTCGCGGAGGGGATGGTCGTACTTCCAGCCGACCATCTCGTCGCCCGTGACCTCGCCTTCGACTTCGTAGTCCGAATAGCGGCCCTTCTTCAGGACCTCCTCGACACAGCCGTCCGCGAGGTAGAGAACCTCCTCCTTCCCGTCTTTCGTCGCTCGGACTCGCTGGTAAGTCACGTCGCCGTCCACCGCGACGAAGGTATTAGCGGGGATGGTCCACGGCGTGGTGGTCCAGATGACCAGATACTCGTCGCTCGCGGGTTCACCGCTCGCGTCTTCCGAGACCGCCCCGTGGTCGGTCTCGCGAAGCGGGAACTTGACGTAGATGGACGGGTCGTCCACGTCCTCGTACTCGACTTCGTTGTTGGCGATGGCGGTCTCACAGCGCGGGCACTGGGAGATGGACCGCTGGCCCTGCTCGACCAGTCCCTTCTCGTGGGCCTGCTCGAAGCCCCACCACGCCGCTTCCATGTACTCGGGATTGACCGTCTTGTACGGGTCGTCCCAGTCCATCCAGACGCCGAAGGACTTGAAGTCCTCCTGCAAACCGTCGAGTTGGTCCTCGGCGAACTCCTTGCACTCTTGGATGAAGTTCTCCTCGCCGAACTCCTCGATGTCCTTCTTGTTCTCGAAGCCCAGTTGCTCCTCGACTTTCGTCTCGATGGGCAGACCGTGCATGTCGTAGCCCGGCCGGTCTGTCACGTCGTAGCCGGACATCCGGAGATACCGGATGTAGGCGTCTTTCAGGGTCTTGTTCCACGTGGTGCCCATGTGGGCCGCGCCGGAGGTGTAGGGCGGCCCGTCCACGAAGAAGAACGTCTCGGCGTCGGCGCGATGCTCCGTTGCTTTCTCGTAGGCGTCTACCTCGTCCCAGTAGTCGAACACCCGGTCTTCGACCGCGTCGGGGTCGTACTGGTCCTCGACTTCGCCGAACCTGCTCATACCTGTCCTGTGCTTCTACTGAGTTAAATCGGGTTCGGTTGTGCAGTTGGAACTGTCGGCGGCGACGGAGCGAAACACCCCAACGACTCCCGCACTGTTTTTACGCCGACCTTCGTAGTCGCTGGCATGACAGCGACGCCCTACGAGCGTCTTCGGGAGAACGCGACCGAGGTGGTGAGCATGCTGGTCACGGGCATCTGGCTCGCGGCGATGTTCACCGGACAGGACTGGTGGCTCGCCGCGCTCCTGTTCGGCTACGTCGTCGTCGTTCCGGTGGCCGAACTCCTGTTCGGCGACGAGGAGGACGACGGCGAGTGGTGGGACGACGAGGCCGACGAACGCGAAGCCGACGCCGAGACCGACGAACGCGGAGACGAATCCGACGACGACGCGCTGGAGACGCTCAGAGACCGCTACGCTCGGGGGGAACTCACCGACGAGCAGTTCGAGCGAAAGTTGGAGCGACTCCTCGACACCGAGACGTTAGAAGACGTTGAGGACCGCGCTCGCGCCCGCGAGGAGCAGACCGAAAAGTCGTTCGACCGGTCGTCCTGAGCCTCGCCTTCCCGGTCGAGCGAGTCAAGAAGCCTCAAAATTGATACGTCGCGGCGTCGAACGCTGGGACAGCCATGAGCCAAGACGACTGCATCTTCTGTCAAATCGTGGACGGCGACATCCCGAGCCGCAAGGTCTTCGAGGACGACACCGCGATGGCGTTCCTCGACGCGAACCCCCTCGCGCCGGGCCACACGCTCGTCATCCCGAAGGACCACTACGAGACGCTCGAAGACACTCCCGAAGACGTTGCCGCCCACGTCTTCGGCGCGCTCCACCGCCTGAACACCGCGGTCGAACACGCCGTGGACGCCGACGGCACCAACGTCGCGTTCAACAACGGCGAGGCCGCCGGACAGGAGGTCCCGCACGTCCACGGCCACATCATCCCGCGGTTCGACGGCGACGGCGGCAACCCCATCCACGCGGTGGCGGGCCAGCGCCCGGACCTCACCGACGACGAGTTGGACGAAATCGCCGAGGAGATTCACACCCAGCGCGACTGAGCGAAGCGACCCGACGGCCGGGCCAGCCAAGCATACGCTTTTATATCAGGGCGAAGCAAGCTCGCAGTAATGACACGTTCGACTGCCGCGCTCGTCGGCGCGACCGGCGGCGCTGGCACGACTCGACTCGCCGTCGAACTCGGCGCGACGCTCGCCCGCGACGGCCGCGAGGTCGCCGTTCTGGACGCCGACTTCGCCACCGAAGGGCTGGCCCGCCACTGCTCGGGCCGCATCGACCCCGACGTGACGAGTCTCCTCACCGAGGAGCGACCGCTCGCCGACGGCCTCCGGGAACATCCCGCGACCGCCGACCTCGCGGGGCGACTCGAACTCTGCCCGGCGCGCGGCCCGTTCGAGCGACTCGCACGGGCGAAGACCGCCGAGGCCGCCCAACGGTTCGGGGACCTCCTCGGCGAGGCCGCGAGCAGGTTCGACCACGTGCTGGTGGACGCGCCGCCGGTCGCCGCGAATCAGGCCGTCGCGGCGGTGACGAGCGCCGAGCGGGTTGCGGTCGTCGCACCCGCGAGCGAGCGCGGCGTGGACGCGCTCCAGCGCACTCGCGGGCGAGTCGCCGACGTGGGCGCGAGGGTGGACGCCGTAGTCGCGAACCGCGCTACCCCCGACCATCCGCTCCGGAGCGCCGACGCCGCGGTGCCAAGGGGTGACTCCTCGACCGTCGCGGACGTGCCCGCCAGCGCGCCGGAGCCGGAAGCGACCTTCGCGCCCGCCGTGGCACACGCCGCGGAGGTCGCGTTAAACGCCGAGTTGGGACTGGAGTTCGAAGAGTCCGGACTGTTCGACTTCGACGCGGGCGAACTGTTGCCCGACGCGCTCTCGGAGTAGAACGGGAGAAACGGAAGCAGACCTATATTTTTCAGAATTCATTAGTAGAATTTATACCGTGTGAACTGATAACGTTCAGTGGAGGTTCAGAGAATGCTCTTCACCACGCCGTTCGACTGTGGCATCCACAAGTGTCTCCCCGTGTAGAGGTCGGGCGAGACGTTGATAGCGAGTCGAATCGCCAACAAGCCGAATCCAATACGTCACTTTTCGCACCCGCCGGAGACTCACGAAAACACTCCTCGATACGTCTCCGTCCACTGCCTACGTTCTCTAGTCGATTTTCCTATATTTAATTATATTTAATATAGATTATTTCGTAACTGATGGTTAGATTTATTATATTTCTCTTCGATTTGTCGATAGGAGGTGACAGATAATGATTAGCATCCGTCCGTTCGGCTGTGGCGCGTTCGCGTGCGACCCCCGCCCGTGGTAACCGACCGTCGGAACGCAACCGACGCCCGCATCGTCCTCAAATCAAATCCGTTACAGTGCTTCTCGCTTCCGAGAGCGCGTCTCGATTTCTATCGTCGCGCATCGACTGAACCCCGGAGACGACTTCCCGCGCACCGTCGAGCGGTTCGTGGGTCTCGACGAACGTCGCCAGCGCGAACTCCGTCTCGCTCGCGCCCGCGAGTTCACGGGCCTCGGTCCGGGAGAGGTCGGCCGCGAGCCAGTCGCGGAGAATCTGATGAGCGCGCGGCGTCAGCGGCGAGACGCCCTCGCACCCGAGGAGGTGGAGAGTCTTCGAGGCCGTGATGGGCGCGACGCCCGCGTCGTGGGCGGCGTCGCCGACCGAGGTGCCCGCGGTGTGTGCATCGACGATGGCGGCCGCCGAGGCGGCGTCGCAGGGCAGGTCGTCGGCGAAGTCGGCGAGTCGCTCTCGGAGGCCCTCCTCGGTTCCGGCGTCGGCCGTGGCGTCCACCGACGCGACGCCGCGGTCGCGCTGTTCGGTGGTGACTTCGAGTCCGTCGGCGATGTCCGAGAGTGTCACGTCCGAGGGTTGTCCCGTCATCGACTTAAGCGTCGGTGACAGGTATCGAACCTGATAACCGGTAGCGCGACGAAACCTACCGATTACCGGTACGCTCTCCGGAGCCGAGTCGGGCGTTTCTCCCGAAATCTTCCTTCCTTTAAATACCGTTTCGGCCGAAGTTTGGAGTGTAATGAGCAAAGCACACGCACCGACCGAGACGTGCCCGGAATGCGACGGCCGACTGACCCCCGACGGCGGCGAGACCGTCTGTGACGACTGCGGACTCGTGGTCGCCGAGGACCGAATCGACCGCGGTCCCGAGTGGCGGTCGTTCGCGGACGACGACACGCAGAAAGAGCGGACCGGCGCGCCCCTCACACGGTCGCGCCACGACCGCGGACTGACGACCGAAATCGGCCACGACAGCGACCTCCGGTTGACCGGTCGCAAGCGGCGGCGCGTCGCCCGAATGAGAAAGCACCACGACAGGGCCAAGATAGGCTCGAAGACCGAGCGCAATCAGGTGTACGCCTTCACCGAGATTCGGCGGCTAGTGAGTTCGCTGGACCTCTCGAACAACGTGCGGGACCGCGCCTGCGTGCTGTTCGAGTCCGCCCAGTCCGAGGACCTGCTCCGCGGTCGGTCGCTGGAAGGGTTCACCGCCGCGGTGGTGTACGCGACGTGTCGGACCTCCTCGGTCTCGCGCACGCTCGACGAGGTGCTGGACGTGGCGCGGGCGACCCGGAGCGAACTCAAGACCGCCTACGACGTGATGAACACCGAACTCGGCCTGCCGACCGGTCCCATCGACCCCAAGCAGTACCTGCCCCGGTTCGCCAGCCGACTCGACCTCCCGACCGCCGTGGAGCGCGAGGCCGCCGAACTGGTCGAGGAGGGCCACGACAGGAACCTGATTTCGGGCCGGAACCCCGGCGGGTTCGCCGCGGCGTGTCTGTACGCCGCCGCGCTCGGGACGCGCCACCGGATGACCCAGAAAGCGGCCGCCGAGGTCGCGGACGTGACCGCGGTGACGCTCCGGTCGGCGTACAAGGACTTACAGGACTGAGCGTTTTCGCCGAGCAGTTCCGCCCGCTATCGAACCGACGACCGCGAATCGAACGCCAGACGCGACTCTTCTGCGAGGTCCCGGAACCGGTCGGCGGGGCGGCTCTCGGGCGCGAGGGCCGCCACCGGCGAGCCGTTGCGATGCGCGCGCGCCACTCGGTCGTCGTCGGGAATCGACACGACGGGGGCACCGAGCGCCCGCCGGACCTCGGCGGTGGGCGGGTTCTCACCGGTCCGGTTGAGCGCGACGGCGGCCAGTCCGGCGTCGAGTTCGCTGGCGAGCGCGCGGGTCCGGAGCGCGTCGGCCAGCGCGAACTCGCGGGGCGCGGTGACGAGAACCGCGGCGTCGGCCGCCAGCAGACCCATCCCCACGTCGGCGGCCATACCCGCCGGACAGTCCACGACGACCGACCCGTAGGTCTCCTCGACCGCCTCGACCGCCGAGACGAGGCGGGTCACGTCGCCAGCGCGCGCTCCGGCGAGGGTGCGCCCGCAGGGGAGGAGAGCGACCGGTCCCTCCTCACAGACCGCTTCGAGGGGGTCGGCCCGCCCGGCCAGTACGTCGTGGAGGTCCGGGCCGCGCCCGGCCGCGAGGTCGGCCATCGCGAGGTCGGCGTCCACGACCACGGCGTCGAGTTGCGCGCCGAGTTCGAGCGCGACGGTGGACTTGCCGACGCCGCCCTTGCCGCCCGCGACGGCCAGAATCACGGCGACCGCCCCGAGCGCCCGCGAAGCGCGTCGATTCGGTCCGCGACGGTCCCGAGCGCGGCCCGGTCGGCCGGTCGGAGGCCCGGTCCGGACTCGCCGGGTCGGGCGTCTGCGCGCTCCTCGACGGCCGAGAGCCACTCCTCGACCGGTTCCGGGATAGGTCGGTCGGGAACCGGCGCATCGTCCGTCTCCGACTCGGAGACTGATGACACGGAGTCGGCGGACGAGTCGGCCGCGGAGGACTCAGCCGCGGGGGAGTCGGGGGTCGGCACCGCGTCGGCGGGCGGCCGCGGGTCGCCGAGCGACCGGACGACGCCCTCGGGGGTCCCGTCGGCGGCGACCTCCTCGGGGTCGGTCTCGGAACGAGACTCGGACGACCCGGCGCGCTCGGACCAGACGATTTCCGCGGGAGGGTTCGCCAGCGCGTCGGAATCGTGGGAGACCTCGGGACCGCGAGGAGCGTCGGCGTCGGATTCGTCCACGGGACTCGCGTATCCCAACGCCCGCCGGTCGCGGGCCGGGACGACGCCCTCGAAGCCGCCGTCGTCCCACCCCGCGGCGGGGACGCCTTCACACCGCGGCGGCCAAATCGGCCCGGCGAGGAGGTCGGCGATCCGAACCCGGCGAGGAACGTCGCTCGGATTCCGGACGACCAGCGTCACGAGCGCGACGCCAGCGCGGCGTTCGACCTGCGAGTCGAGTTCCAGCATGGCCGTGGTTCGTCCCGTCTTCGGTGATAAAGGTGGACCCGAGTCGGGGCGCGTCGCGCCGAACGCTTCCGCGGCTCGAAGACGAACCGGTAGCCGAGCCGACGAGTGAAGCCGACTAAATCTACCTTTAGCACTTCTATACCATTCTTTAGCACTCCTGTATAATTCTCAAAGAAACCTATAGAACTCTACACCCGGACTACGGGAGCGTCCACCCACTCCGCGAGCGCATCGACGCGGTCGAACGACTCGACCGTGCCGACGACGACCGGCGCGTCGAGAGCCGCGACGCGAGCGACCGCGAGCGCGGCCGAAACCGGCGGCTCGGCATCGACCGGCAGTTTCTCGCGGGCCTCCTCGAACGCCTCGCGCACGTCGTCGGCCAACGACTTCCGGGCGCTCCGGCGGAGGTTCGCCGCGCGGTCCTCCAAGCGCAGTCGCTCCCGGCGGCGCTCGCGGTCGGCGCGGGCCTGCTCGCGGGCGCGGGCCAGCGTCTGCTCGGCCGCGATGCGCTCGGTTTCCGCCTCCGAGAGGAGTCGCGTGGTCTCCGCGAGGTCCGCCTCCGCGTCGGTCGGGTCGGCGTCCGCCTCCCGGAGCGCCCGCACGCGCCCCCGGAGGGTGGCGACCTCCTCGCGTAACTCCTCGGCCGCGTCGGTGGTCTCGGCGACCCGGCGGCGGGCGTCCCGCAGGTCGATGGCGGGCGCGTCGAGGTCGTCGAGGAGGTCCCGGACTTCCGCGAGGGCGTCGGCCTGCGGCGGGGCGTGACCCCGCGAGCGCGCGGCCGCCGCGAGCGCGGGCCGGAGCGACCACGCCATTCCGGCGCGAATCGCGCCGACGTGGGCGTGGGCCGGACCCGGCGGCGGGCAGTCGATTGCCACCGGGGAATCCGTGTTCTCGTCGCGAATCGCCTCGGCGACCGCGGTGATTTCGAGGTCGTAGCTCCGGAGGTCGATGACGTTGCCCGTCCGAGTCTCGTCGGCGACGCGGACCCTCATAGCTCCGCGTCGCGCATCGCGTCGGCGTCGGGGTGGTCGGTGCCGACCGCGAACTTGGCGTAAGGTGTACTCGCGTGGTCGCGCTCCTCGTAGGCCGCGGCGGCGTCCCGGACCGACTCGGGGACCTCCTCGAACTCGTTGAACGTGGTGGTTCGTTCGAGTTGTACGTCGCCAGCGTGTTTCTCGCGGAGGCGCAACGCCAGAAACGCGCCGAGTTCGGTCGCGTCCAGCAGGGCGGCGCGGCCGAACCGCTGGACGACCGCCTCGTCGTGTCGGTTACAGACGTTCCGGAGGGTCTGGCGCGCGGCCCGCGAGTACGTCACGACCAGTAGCACGGGCGTAGCTTGCCGTCCGTTCGATTTTAAAATTATCCTCTCGCTCCGGGCGACCTGCGGACGACTATCTGCTCCGGACGACCCACTCGCCCTCCTCGCGTTCGACCACCGTGTCGAACAGCGAGGTGAGCGTGCTGACGGTCTGCTGGTCGCAGGCCTCCGGGTCGAGGTGGAAGTGTGCGGTCGCGTCGGCCGTGTCGAACCGACCCGTCAGGACGTGGAGGAACTTGTAGATGGTCTGAAGGTCGGCGTACTGGAGCAGCGCCGTCAGCGAGTCGAAACACGCGACGGTCTCGTTGTCGTTGTCGCCCCACTCCTTGAGAATCTCGCTGAGTTTGATACCGAGACCGGTCAGGTCGCCCGGATTCGAGAGCGGTTCCACGATGTCGCTGGTCGGCGCGGGTCCGGCGCTGTCGCCCACCGCCGCCGAGGCCGACCGGGTCGTCTCGCCGACGCTGACGATGCGTGCGTTCCGGGGGCGCTCGTCGGTGTGGGATAGCCAGTCCCGGATACAGGCGTCGGCCGACCGCGTGTACGTGACCCACAGGACGTTCTCGTCGGTGTCCCCCGTCGGCGTGAGGAGGTCGTGGCACGCGTCGTCGGTGGCCTCGTGAATCGACGGCGTCAGTAGCAGAACGCAGGCCCCCTGCTCTACGTCCGCCCGGAGTGACTCGCTCTCGTCGTGGCCCTTGCTTCGCATTGTGATGTCCCGTGCGTGCTGATTCGACTGGTTGGTACGTCTGAACGGATACTCCTACGGGAACCTACCTTATTTATTTTCCTTTGTCATTCACGTGCGACCGAAGTCGTGAGCCTCGTCGCGGGTCCGCGAGTCGTCGAACGCGGGACGGTTAGCTCAGTTCCCGGACCTCGACCGCCGACTCGTCGGTCTCGACGCGCTCGGCCACGTTCTCGCGGGCGCGGGACGCCGATTCGGCGACGACGACGACGCCCTCCGCCTCGTCGGTGCCGGAAGCGCGGTAGACCGACAACTGGTCGTCCTCGAACTCGGTGGCGTACGTCCGGAGGACGTTCACGACGCGGCGCTCGGTCGCGCGCAGGTCGGCCTCGCCCGACTCGAAGTCGGCCAGCGCCTCCTCGACGTTCCGAAGCGCGGAGATGCGGTCCATGCTACGTCGTCCGGAGGTGGTCGGTCGAAGGCTCGTACACCTCGCCTTTCTGTTTCAGTTTGTCTATCTCGTGTTCGGCCTTCGAGTGTTCGAGGCCGATCTCCTCGGCGCGGTCCAACACCACGTCCATCGGCGCGCCTTCGTCGTAGTCCTCCTCGATGTCAGCGATGAGTTGCTTGATGTTCTTGATGCGGTCGCGCTGGGACTTCGAGGTCCCGGTCTCGACCACGTCGGCGTCGAACTGGCCGGTCTCGGGGTCCACGCCGATGTCCTGCAGGCAGGAGCGCGTAATCGAGACCGCGCGCTCGGCGTCTTCCTGTTCGACCTCGTCGGAGAGACGGACGCGCGCGCTGGCCTCCGAGAGGCGGACCAACGCCTCCAGTTTCCGGGCCGTCACCGGGACCGGAGCGTCCTCGTCGGCCCCCTTCGTCCGGAGGTCCACGTAGAAGTCCTCGATGGTCCGTTTGGCCTCGTCGGTCATCGTCGGGAAGCAACTGCGCTTTGCGTACGCGATGTACTTGCGCAGGAGGTCGGGGTCGATTGCGGGCGCGACCTCCTCGGTCTGGCTCTCGACCTCCTCCTCGGAGATGTTGGGCGCGCTCATTTCGGTCCGCTGGGTGTTCAACTGCCCGGCGTAGTTGGTCTGGATGATGTGCTGGGCGAGGCGCTTGTCGTGCTCCTCGTCGGGCTGGTCGGTGACGGTGAAGATGAGGTCGAACCGCGATATCAGGGCGGGTTCGAGGTCTATCTGCTCGCCGATGGACTCGTACTGGTCGAACCGGCCGTACTTGGGGTTCGCCGCCCCGAGGAGCGAACACCGGGACTTGAGCGTCGCGTTGATGCCCGCCTTCGAGACCGAAATCTTCTGCTGTTCGAGGGCCTCGTGCATGGCCGAGCGGTCCTCCGAGTTGTGAACGACCATTCCGTTGGCGACGAAGTTGTGTGTTCCCTCGACCGTCAGGTCGTACACCTTCGGTTCGGAACTCGCTTCGATTGCATCCAGCAGTCGCTGGGCCTCCTCGCGGACGTTCCGGACGTGATCGAGTGCAACCGCTTCTACTTCAGGGAAGCGGTCGGTCTCCACGACGCCCCTGAACCACCGCGAGACGGTCGAAGGGGCGACATCTAAATCGTCGGCGAGAGCGGCGAGCGAAACGTCGTGTCGGTCGAGTTCGTCACGCAGGTCGCTCCATGTTCCTCCCGACGGTTGGGTCGCCAACAGGTTCCGTGCCGTTTCGACGCTATTCTCGGGCGAACACGTCAAAAGGTCGGCGAGTTCGCCGCGCATCAGTCGCTTTCGGTCGGTTGCCTCGCTCGCCGTCGTCGCGTCCACGGACTCGACGCGCCGCCACTTCACGTCGCCGTGAACTAACGACCGGAACGGGTCGAGATCGGTGTCGGTAACGGACGTGACGAGCGTAGAGAGTCGGTCGCACACGACGGCACGGAGGTCGTCGTTTCGACCCCATTCCCGAGAAATCATCTGTTGAGTGTACTCGGTTCCGTCGGCGAGTTCGCTCTGCGACGCATGGTATCGGTCTTTGACCTCGGTGAGCGTCGCCCAGTCGCAGTCGCCGGTCAGCGTTTCGAGAGTAGCGGCGGCGTCTCGCTTGCGGTCCTCGAATGCGTCTAGGATACGTCGAGCCAAGCGAAGCGAGACGTTTGCGTCGTCGTTCTCGAAGTTACAGTACGTCGCGTCGTCGAGTCCACACTCCGACTGATAGAGTCGAAGTGACTTCCGAATCTCGGCGATCAAATCGCCACACTCCGGAATCACGTCGAGTATTGTCCGGTCGCCGGATGCCGATTCGCAGACGGCCTCGAGTGACGACTGTTTTCGGTCAAGCGTGAACCCGATGTGACTGTCGAACGCTTCGAGTGAGTCTGCCGCCGTGATAGCGAGGAGATACATATCCCGACCCGTGTCGTGTTCACGGGTCTGAATCTGGCTCGTCACGCCGAACTCCAAGAGCAGACTCTTGACGCCGAGTAGCAACTCGTAGCTGGACGAGTGAATCGTGACGTTCCCCGTCTCCGGATCGACGCTCCCTTCACTATCCGCCAATGCCCGGATGAAGGCCGCCTTCGTGGCAGATGGTGCGTCGGTGACGCCGTCGGGGAACGCCTTCTCGTCGTACGTTTCGAGGTTCATCCCCGCATCAAGTACCGCGTCGGCGTACTCGCGCCCCGGAAGGCGAACGGTCTCGACACCGTCGTCGCGCTGTTCGCTCGGCGGTCGAACCGGGTGTGCGTCGAACGCTTCCCGGCACGCTCTCTCGAAGTCCAGTAGCAGCTCTTCTTCCTTGTTGATGAAACGAATCCCGTAGACGCCCTCGTCACGGTCGTAGTATACGTTTCCATCGCCGGAGAGATACCCGAGAACTGCGCCGAGAGACGGTTCCGTACCCGTCGGTAAGTCGGCCGATTCTGATGTCTCGACAGCAGTTCCGCCGTCTGTCGTCGGCTGAGACAACTGGCGCGGTACGTACACCCAGTCGCCAGCGTCGAGTTCTGCGGCAGGCGTCTCGACTCGCTGGCCGTCTTCGAACACGAAGAACGGGTGGTCGTGAGTCGCGGTCAACTCCTCGCCCGACTCGACGCTGACCGTCGTCACTT
Source organism: Halorussus salinus (assembly GCF_004765815.2). Lineage (NCBI taxonomy): Archaea > Methanobacteriati > Methanobacteriota > Halobacteria > Halobacteriales > Haladaptataceae > Halorussus > Halorussus salinus. Next base: position 139,378 of record NZ_SBIS02000011.1, read on the forward strand.
CCTCCGGAGCGTCGTACTCGTGGACCGCCGTAACTGGGCGCTTGACGAGCCGCCCGTCGTCGGTCATCGTCCACGCTTCGAGGTCCACATCCCGAATCGTGCGCCCGTTCGGAAGCTCCTCGATAGTGCCCGTGTCGGCGGCTTCGCGTGCGAGGTCCCGAATGCGCGAAACCCGGCCGTCGGCGAGGTGAACGAGCGTGTCGCCGGTCACACAGCGCATCTTGTCTAACTCGTCCACCGCTGCGATGCCTTGGTCCGCGAGGACGAGCGCACCCGCTTCGAGCGTCCACTGCTGGCCGTCGCCGAAGTCGTCTCTAACAGCCGCCGCCGTAAGTCCTGCCGAACTGCTACCCTTCCCAGACGTGTACACAGACCGTGGCGCGATATTCTGCACGTAGGAAATCATCTGCGAGTTGTGCGAGAGAACTCCATTAGAGACGTAGCTGTGTGTCCCTTCGACTTCGAGGTCGTACACCCAGTCGTAGTCCGGTTCGACGGTTTCGATGGCTTTGATTGGAGATGTTCCGACCTTCGAACCGAGGAGCCAACTCGAATCCCCTCCTGCCCGATTTGTGACTCGTGTCCCGCCGTCGGTCAGCGCGGGGTGACTCTGCTTACTGACTGCCACGGAGTCCCCTTCTCCGAGATTTTCGGCCCGAACTGCATCGAACGAGCCACCGGACTGAACGAAGAGCGGATGCGACGGCGTAACTTCGAGTTCCGACCCACTGGCCGTCCGAATGCGATACATCCGCTCCGGTGTTTCGCGCTTCCAGACTTTCGTCGCGCGCCGCTGTTCTAACGACCCCCGAGGAGTGAGAGACGGGAGTTCGAAGTCTACGTCGTCGTAGACGCCGTCGTCGATTGGCTGAGGGTCGTTCAAGTTCTCCTCCACCAATTCCCGAATTTCGCGCTCGGTCCCGTCTGCGAGCGTGATTCTCGTATCGCCTTTGACACACTTCCCCGTACCGGGGTCCCCGATGAGGAGCATGTGCAGGTCCCCGCGAATCCGCGACTCGTCGGGGAGGTGTTTGGTCACGCCCGAGAACAGTTGGAGAATCATCGCCAGTTTCTCCTCGTCGTAGCCGTAGATGGCCGGGGCCATCGAATCGACCATCTGCTCGTAGATGTCGTCGGACTGGGAGAGTTCGACGATTTCCTGCTTGTCCTCGTCGGTGATGTCCATCTCCTCGAACTGCTCGTCCTCGATGGTCACCGAGATGCCGTCCATGTACACGTCGAAGACCGCGGACTTGTCCTGTCCGCTCCCCTGCTGTTCGAGGTGGAGGACGCCCGTGACCGTGACGTGGTCGCCGGGCGTCACCTCGCCGGTGATGTCGTCCTCGATGTGAACGTCGAGGCTCTGGGGCGTCTCCCCGCCCCGGAGTCCCTCGGGACTCTCTTGGACGCGGAGTTTCTGGGAGTCCACGAACTCCGACTGGTCGAAGTTGATCTGGAAGGGACCCTGTCGCTCACAGCCCTGACACTCGTGGGGTTCCTGAAAGTCGCCGCCGCTCTGGGGGATGTAGGTCAGCGTCCCGCACCGCTGGCACTCGAAGGCGGCCTCCTGAATCTTCGGCCGAACGTCGGTCGCCTTCCGGACGATGCCCTGCACGCTGACCATCGTGTTGACGTGCCGGGCGCGAATCTCCCGGATGTCGGTACTCTGGTCCAGATTCTGCACGCGGACGTGGGCCTGCCCGAGGCTCACGTCCACCGGGAGGTCGTACAGGCGCAGGGCCTCCTCGGCGTACTCGCGTAGCTGTTCGGGTTGCGAGAGGAAGTCGTCCGCGAGGTCCGAGTCGTAGCGATAGAGGTCGGTCCAGTCTACGTACAGCGACCGCTGTTCGTTCGGGTAGTTCTGCGCGAGTCGCCCGATCTCGTCGCTGTAGTACCGCCGGTAGAACTGCTCGAAGTTGTCGATAAGCTCCGTATTCTCCGCGCGAGCCATTCACCAGAAACGTAGTTCTTCCTCCGGTAAGAAGGTTCGTAAAGCACGCTGAAAGTGAACGAGCGGTGACGGCCACGGGTCGCGTCGCGTTCTTTCCCGTCGCGTTCCTCCCCACTGCGTCTCTTCCCGTCGCGTCTCTCCTCGTGTCGTCTCCTACATATCGAATTCTCGATTATTTCGATCGCAGACGACCGAGGAGTCCGTTCGGCCTCGTCGGGCCACGGAAACCCACCCCGGCAACGTTGGAGTTTTATTACTGATGATTGTGAAACCGGCGCATATGTCAGTTTCGGATAATAGTGTCGCCCACGAACTCGATCCGGCGACGGCCGGGGCCGAGTTCGAGTCGGCGTCGGCGGTCGGCGAGAAACTGGACGCGTTGGAGAACAGGGCGGTGTGGCTGGACGCCGAGTTTCGCCTCCCGTTCACCGACTTCCGGGTTGGCGTCTCGACTATCGTCGGGCTGCTTCCCGGCGTCGGCGACGGTGCGATGATGGTGCTGGCGGCGACGCTGGTCTACCACGGGACGGGACTCGGCGCGCCGACGTGGACGCTCGTGAAGATGTCGGTCATCCTGCTAGTCGAGGGGATCGTGGGTGCGATTCCCATCGTTGGTGACCTCGTGGGGCTGGTCTGGTCGGCGAACGTCGGGAACGTGGGACGGCTCCGGCGACACGAGGAGACACTCGACGGCTCGACTAACTGGCTGTTCGTGCTGTTGCTAGCGTCGCCGTTCATCCTGTTCGTGCTGGCACTGGGGAGTCTACTATGAGCCGCCACGAAGCGCCCGCGTACTTCTGCGCGACCGAGAGGGTCGGTCGGAATCCACCGGACGAGTCCTGCGTCGAGGGACGACTCTTCGTCGAGGACCGGCGACTCGTCTGCGGTGCCGGGGACCCGACGGTCCAATCGGGGTACGTCGGGAAGGTAGACGACCACGCCGGTTCGACAGTCAGGCGATTTCTCGGCGGTTTCAAGGGCTTTCAGGAGTTCGAGGTCGAGGAGGCCGCGAGTCGAGAACGGACCCGCTCGGTCGCGTTCGCCGGAGTGACCGGCGTGGAGTTCGCCGAGTGGCAGGGAAGCGAGTTGAAGGGCGCGGACCGGACCTACGCGGTCGTGGTGGACGCCGCCGAACTGACTGGCGAATCACTGGTGATACAGCTCGGCCGCGGCTGGCGAAATCGCGGGAGCGGGCGACAGCGCCACGCGGCGCTCGCTCGCGTCGTCCGCGCGCTGTCGGCGGAGGCCGACGCCGAATCGGACGCCCCCCCGGCGAACAAGGTCGCATCGGGCGATAGCGGAGCAGTCGCGTCGGGCGGTAGCGGAACAGTCGCGGCGACCGCCGCGACAGCAAGCGGAGCGACGACCGAGACAGCAAGCGGGGCGACGACCGAGATAGCGAGCGGCACGACTGGCGGCGAGACCGACGCGTCGGGATTCGACGGCGAGACCGGCGACACGACGCTCGTCGCACGCAACGACACCGGAAGCCCGGTCAGCGCGCGCATCGGCTGTCGCACCGACGAGGGCACCGAGTTCGCCGAGGACGTGACGATACCGAGCGGGGAGCGCGAGGAGTGGACCGACCTCCCGGCGGACCGCGCGTTCGAGATCGGCGTCAGCGTAGAGGGCGGCGACAACGCGCTCACCGAGTTCGAGGGAGCCGAGACCGTCCGCGGCGACATCCACGTCTACCTCGCGCCCGACGACGTGGTCGTAGACACCTCGACGCCCGGCAGCGTCGCCACCGGCGCGACCGAGACCGAAACCGCGGGGACGACCGCCGAACGCACGGACGCGACGCCGGACCGCCGAGGAGCGACGAGCGACGCCGCGGTCGAATCGACCCGCGAGTCGGCCTCGGAGGGCAGTCGGCTGAAATCGGCGGGCATCGCGCTCGTCGGCGTGGTCGTCTGGTTCGGGTCGGCGCTCCTGCAACCGAGCGTCGCGTTGCCCGGCCGCGGCGTCCCCTACTCGGCGGACCCCTCGCTCGTCCAGACTCTAGAGACGGCACAGGCAGTGGTTGCGTTTCTCGGCGTCGGTGTTCTCCTCTACGGCCTCTACAGCTTCGTAACCGGCGGGAAGTGAGAGAATCTGATACGGTGATTTGGACCGAAGGCGAATGGACCCCGACGAGTCCGTCACAGAATCGCAGAAGCTGGATGGGACCGCCCGGATTCGAACCGGGGTTATCGGCACCCAAGGCCGAAAGGATACCAAGCTACCCCACGGTCCCGCACGATTTAGTAGACGGCAGGCCGTGTAAAGAGTTTCGTTTAGGTCGGCGAAAAGCGACCCGTCGGCACTCCTCAGACCACGCCCCAAATCGCGGCGATGCCGAGCGTCGTCGCCACGGCGAACAGGAGTTGGAGGGGCGCGCCGACCCGCACGTAGTCGGTGAACTTGTAGCCGCCGGGACCGTAGACGAAGAGGTTCGTCTGGTAGCCGACCGGCGTCATGAACGCCGTCGAGGCCGCGAACGTGACCGCCAGCACGAACGCGAAGGCGTTGGCGTCGAGTTGTCTGGCGGCCTCGGCCGCGACCGGAATCATCAACACGACGCTCGCGTTGTTGCTGACGATGTTGGTCAGCACCGCGGTCACGACGTAGAACAGGCCCAGTACCGCGATGGGTGGCAGGAAGGTGGCCGACGCCACCAACAGGTCCGCGATGAGGTCGGCCGCACCGGTCTGTTCCATCGCGATGCCGAGCGGGATGACCCCCGCGAGCAGGAAGATAACGTCCCACTCCACCGCGTCGTAGACCTCCGGTGGCTTGAGGACGCCGGTCAGGACCATCACGAGCGCGCCCGCCAGCGCCGAGACCATGATGGGAAGCACGTCGAGGGCGGCCACCGTGACGACGGCCCCGACGATGCCGATGGCCAGCGGAATCTTCGACTCGCGGTAGTCGGGCCGGTCTATCTCTTGGGCGACGATGAAGTCCCGGTTGACGTTCAACCGCGAGATGCTGTCGGGGGTCGCCTGCACCAACAAGGTGTCGCCGACCTGCAACTCGGCGTGGTCCATGCGCTTGCGGATGTACTCCGGGCCGCGCCGCAGGGCCAACACGGTCGCGTCGTAGCGGTCCCGGAAGTTCGCGGTGGCGAGCGTCTCGCCGACCAGCGACGACCGAGGAGCGATGACGACTTCCACGAGGCTCCGGTCGGCGTCCTCGCCCGCTAGCTCCTCGTCGTCCACGTCAACGTCGGGCAGGAGTCGAAGCCCCTCGGTGTCGGTGAGGTCCAACAGCGTCTCGCGGTCGGTCCGGAGCGCGAAGATGTCCTCGGCCTGAATCTGCTTCTGCCCGAGCGGTTCGCCGAACGTCTTGCCCCCGCGGACGAGTTGCACGAGGTCCACGTCGAAGTCGGTGTCCGCGAGCGCGTCGGCGACGGTCCGGCCGACGAGCGGCGAGTCGTCGGTGACGACCACTTCGGTCAGGTACTCCTCTAACTCGAACTCCTCGGTGAGGTCCTCGCGCACGGGGATGCGAGCGGGCGTGAGCCACCGACCGACCGTCATGAGGTAGGCCGCGCCGACGATGGAGACCAAAATTCCGAGCGAGGTGAACTCGAACATCGAGAAGGCTCCGAGTTCGGGGTACACCTCTGGGTTCTGCGCGCCGAGTCGCGCCGCGAGGTCGCTGGCGAGGATGTTGGTCGAGGTGCCGATGAGCGTGAGCGTGCCGCCGAACATCGAGGCGTAAGAGAGGGGGAGCAGGAGCTTCGACGGCGAGGTCTTGCCCTCGTGGGCGAGGTCGGTCACCATCGGCAACAGGATGGCGACCGCGGCGGTGTTGTTGATGAACCCGGAGATGGAGCCGACGACGCCGATAGTCGCGCCGAGCTGGCGGTCCTCGTCGTCTTTGGTGAACGCCGCTATTTTCCGGCCGAGAATCTGGACCGCGCCGGTCCGCTGGACGCCGTAGCTCAGGATGAACATCGCCAGCACGGTGACGGTCGCGGAGCTAGCGAACCCCGAGACGCCCTCGGCGGGCGAGACCTCGGTCCACGGTTCCAGCACCATCAGCGCGACCATGATGCCGATAGCGGTGATGTCGATGGGGACCGGTTCGGTCGCGAACAGCACCAGCGCCGCGAGGATGACGAGGAACACGACGACGATGCTCGGCGTCAGCGAGAGTGCCACGTCGAATACATCTCACGGCGAGAGCAAAAATGGTGCGGACTGCGCGGCGACGGCCCGACCGTCGGCCGACCGCTCGGCGGCGACGGTCAGTGGTCCCAGACCGAGACGTGACCGCTCCCGGTGACGACGACCAGAAAGCCGTCGATAGCGAACTCGAACTGCCAGTGGCCGTCGGACGAGCGGCGCTCGAACAGCGTGTCGAGCGCCTCCAAATCCACGGCCTTGTAGAGTTCGAGGTCCCGGTCGGTCGGGTCCACCCCCTCGACCGAAGCGACCGCTTCGATGATCGTCTGACTCAGCGACGCGTCCCCGTCGTGGTGGGTCTCGTAGACCGGGACTCCCCCGCGAGGAGGTCCATTACCGTCTGCTGTCGCCATCGAGACGGTCTTCGAGTGAACCCACTATTAAATCCCGGCAGACGAGCGTCAGACGAAGGTCAATCTACCGAATGATTTCCGAGTACCGCGATAGACCGGTATTTCTCCGTCTCACGGGGGTTCGAAGACAGCGAGTTTAATCTCCGAACCGGAACCGACTCGAAACTCTCGAATCGGCCGACGACGCCGAAAGCGGGAACGGGTACTCCTCGCGCGGGACGTGTAATCGGGGACGCGATACGACCGGCTACAATTAGCCGAAGATGGGCATGTTCGGGTGCCCGTTCGTCGTCACGTCCTCGCCGAACACCGTCACCGACAGGTCACCGAAAATCGGCATGTTCGGGTGGCCGTCCGTAGTCACGTCTTGGTCGAACACCGTCGCCGACTTGTCACCGAAAATCGGCATGTTCGGATGACCCTCGGTCGTCGCGTCCTGACCGAACACCGTTACCGACTTGTCACCGAAGATTGGGTTCGGGTGGCCGTCGGTCGTCGCGTCACCCGCGGCAGCGGCGGGCGAAGCCAACAGTGCGAGCGAGACGCCAACTACTACGAAAAGTGTGGTAATCCGTTTCATGGTATCTATGGGCGATTATACCCGAGATACTAGTTACCACTTATTGACTTAAATTTTTGGGTTTGTAGTTTGTATGAATTCAAGGATTGTAACCCATTCTACTCTTCTTCGCCGTGGAGTTCGAGTTCCGCGACGATTTCGAAGGGGTGGTGGTCCTTTCGCACCCCGTCGAGAATCTTGAACGCCTCGTCGGGCGCGAGGAAGTGGCTCGTGACGACGCGGCCGAGGTCGGTCGGTTCGAGTCCGTCGATAAAGCCGTATTCGAGCAACTTCCCGAGCGCGTGCTTGGTCGGAATCTCGCCGATCATCCGGTCGCCCAGTCGCTTGGCCTCCGCGCCGCCGACCGTGATGTTGGCGAGGGTCTCCTCGACCGCGGAACTCTCGTCGTAGAGCGTCCGGACGTTCTCCATCTCGCCCTTGAGGAGTTTGAACGCCACCTCGTCTTCGGTCATCTCCATGCTGTTGTGGTAGGACGTGTCCGGTTCCACGAGGACGTACACCTTCCCGCGGTCGTGGTAGTCCGGGCGACCCGCCCGCCCGAGCATCTGGTGGAACTCCTGTACGGAGAGCCACTCGATGCCCATCGCGAGCGTGTCGAAGATGACCTGCGAGGCCGGGAAGTCCACCCCGGCCGCCAGCGCCGCGGTCGTCACGACCGCCGCGAGGTCCTGATCGGCGAACATGCGTTCGACCTTCTTCCGGCGGCCGTAGTCGAGTCCGGCGTGATACGGCGCGGAACTGTACTCCAGTTGGCGAGAGATTTCGTGACACCGACGCCGGGAGTTGGTGAAGATGATAGTCTGACCCCGGTAGCCCTGCGAGGACTTGCTGTCGTACTCGCGCCTGACGAGTTTGTTCTCGATGTCGGGCTTCTCCTTGCCGTCGGCGAAGGTGACGTGGCGTTCGAGGGGCACGGGACGCTCCTCGAACTCCACGAGGTTCGCCTCCAGCGACTCGGCGAGACTGGAGGGGTTGCCGACCGTCGCCGAGAGGTAGACCCACTGCGCCCCGCCGTAGTCGTGGCTTTGGGCGGCGCGGTTCTCGCAGTAGTGCTTGAGTCGCGCGATGAGTCCGTCGAGGCGGTGGCCCCGGTCCTGCTCTTTGAGCGTGTGGACCTCGTCGATGACGACGGTCCCGATGTCGCCCAAATTGCGGCCGGTCCGGAGCGCGTGGTCGATGCCTTCGTAGGTGCCGACGATTACGTCGGCGTTCGGGTCGAAGGCGTGGCCGTCGTCCCGGACGCGACTCGCGCCCACGCGGATGGTCACGTCCACCAAATCGCCGTACTCGTCCTCGAAGTCCTCGTGTTTCTGGTTGGCGAGCGCGACCAGCGGGACCAAAAAGAGCATCTTGCCCTTCCCGTTCAGCACGCGGTCGATGCCGGTCATCTCGCCCACGAGGGTCTTGCCGGTCGCGGTCGCGCTCACGACGAGTTGGTCCTCGCCGTCGAGGAGACCGTTCTGAACCGAGAGGCTCTGGACCGGGAGTAGCTCCTCGAACCGCGGTTCCAGCAAGTTCTGGATGCCCGGATGGAGACCGAGCGAATCGACCCGGATGTTGTCCACGTCCTCGACGTTCGCGCTTATCTCGTCGAACTTCGTGAGGTCGGGGTCGAGTTGCCCCTTCAACAGATTCGTGATGCGTTCCAAGTCCTGCACTTCCAACAGGAGGTCTTCGAGGCGGTTTCGGGCCTCGCTCGTCATGTCACCTTGGAAGGAGAGTTCCCGCTCCAACTCTTCTTTCGCGCAGTCGGGACAGATGTACTCGTCGCCGGTATCGACCGCGGTGTCGCCGGTGATGGGCGAGTAGTGGCCGCTCGACGCGCAGAACCGGCAGGTGCGGACGGCCTTCGCGTCGAGTTGGTAGGCGTCGAGCATCTCCTGTAGCTCGTCGCGGGCGGCTTTCGAGGTCTGCTGAGAGATGCGGATGCGGTCGGCTCGGCGGGCGATCTCCACGAACTGGTCGGGACTGCGGGGCTCCTCGCTCGTCCCGCGCTTGACGCGGAACTTGCCGGGTCGCGGACCGGCGCTCGTCTCCTGTAGTTCGAGTTTCGACTGGAAGACGCGCTCGCCGTCCCGATTCACGACCGCGACGTAGTCGCCGGACGACTCGTGGAGGAACAGCGCGTCTACCTGCGGGACCTGCTTCGACACGTTCGCGGATAATAGCTCGCGGTATTTGAGCGGTTCGGAACTGTGGGTACGGACGGCAAACGGACGGAATTCGATGCCGGAATCGCGCGTCCGAGGCCGACAGCTTCCCCGGAAATGTGACCCTAACTCGCGGTAAGCCGACGATAACTTCCGTCTCACACGGTTATTCCGGTAATACCGCTCGGGCAACCGGCAAATAACAAAGACCGCTTCGTGGTAAGCGCCGGATGCGAAGCGACCGACCAACTATGAGGGGGAGACACAACACGCGGTTACCCGAGCGGTTCGACGAACAAGTCACGCTTGAAATCGAGGACGACACGGACGGCACGCCGACGGTCCGAATGCAGGACGAGTCGGCCGCCGACGCGTGGATTTCCGCTGACATTCAGGCCCTCGTCTCGCTACCGGAGTACGAGTAACTTCTACTGGACTACTCGACCAGTTCGATCTCGTCGTCGCCGTTGGGCACGGCGCAGATGAACGCGCCCGGTTCGTCGCCCTCGTTTCGGTACCAGTGGACGACGCCCGCGGGAATCAACAGCGAGTCGCCTTCGCCGACGGTGTACTCTTCGTCTCCGATACCCACGACGTACTCGCCCGAGAGGACGTACTGCTCGTGTTCGACCTCGTTGGTGTGTTCGGGCACCGACGCGCCGGGGTCGAGTTCGAATCGCCGAATGGCGAAGTTCGGCGCGCCGCGCTCCTCGTCTATCAGGACGCCCTTGGACATGCCGTCGGCCGCGCCGACCTCCTCGTACTCTATCTCCTCGCTTCGGCGAATCAGTGGCTTCGGTCGCTGACTCATGGCCGGGGCTACGCGGGCGAGTCGTAAAAAGTTGCGTCGAGCGACGGCGGGACTGCTTTGGACTCATATGAGACAGAATTAACTCTCTTTGAGAAACCTTTAAATTGTTCTGCGGTCGGCGCGCGCTGGTGCGACCCGCAAGTGGTCGCGCCATCGGCGCGCGAGGTCTGCGCGAACGGATGTGAGCGCACGGCTCGGGAGACGCGGTTTGTCTCCCGGTGGACGAGCAACGGAGGCCGGAGCGAAGCGGAGGCCGAGTAGCGCAGTCGGTTGGGGAGGACGTGGCCGTCGCGGTGCTGTGCGGGGCGGTGGCAGTGGCGGTGGCTCCTTTTTGTCGGCTCTAGCTTGCGTTGCTGTCGCGGTTCGCAGTCGCGGTAGCAGTGCTGTCGCGGTTCGCAGTCACGGTAGCAGTGCTGTTGCGGTGCGGTCGCAGTAGGATTCGCTCAAGCGGAAACTCAAGTTCGCGTCGCCGACGAACTCGAAGCAGACAAAAACAGAACCAACCCGAAATAAAACCCCACTCCGCCCTAATCCGACCGAGGAGCCTCCGAAAGCTCCGCGTAGGGCGTGAAGCCGTCGTCGGGCGTCACCAGCCCCGACTGGAGCGCACAGGCCGCCGCGCCGAGACCCCGCGACGAGAGCGGGCCGCGCCGGACACACCGGAACGCGATGTTCTTGGCGGCGTTGTAGTCGTCGTGAGCCGACGCCTCGCACTTCAGGCACTCGAACTGGCTCTCGTCGAGGTTCCGGTTCTGCGGGTGGGTGAACCCACACTCCATGCACCGCTGGCTGGTGTACTCCGGGTTGACCTCCACGACCGCGACGCCCTCCTCGGCGGCCCGATACTCCACGAACGAGAGGAGTCGCTCGAAGAGCCACTCGTGGTACGTCTCGGCCTCGGGGAGGAGGTCGGCGGCTTCGCTCAGTTCGCCGAACGCGATTAGTTCGCAGTCGTACTCGACGGCCTCGGCGACGATGCCGTTGGCGACCTCGTGGAGGCGCTGGCGGACGAAGCGGTCGATGCGTTCGCCCGCCTGCCGGAGCGTGCGCGCCGCGCTCCGGGTGCCGGTGGCGTCGAGGGAGGCCCGGACCTCCTCGAACTCGTCGCGGCGGTGGTTCAGTTCGCCCGCGCCGAAGAAGCGCGCGGTGCTGGTGACCGCGAGGTTCTCGACGCCCAAATCGACGCCCAGAACCGTCGCGCCCTCGGTCGGCGAGTCGATGGCGGGCCGAGGAGTCCGGAAGCCCAGATGGAAGGTGAACTCGCCGTCGCGGTAGTGGAGGGTACTCTTGGCGGGTTCCCACTCGTCGTCGTCCAAGTACCGGGACTGATAGCCGTCGTCCGAGAGCTTCAGGTCGCACCGAACGCGCTCGCCGGTCGTCGTGAGACTGACCGTGTGGTCGTCGAACACCGTCATCGTCCGGGTGTCGAACGCGACGGTCGGAGTGGTGAACTCCGGTCGCTCGCCCTCGCGCTCCCGAGCGCGCTTGATGGCCTCGGCTGCCCGGTGGGTCGCCAACACCGCGTGCTGGCTTCCGAGGTCGGTCTCCTCGCGCAGGCGGTCGTACGCGAGCTGTTGGACTTCGCTTCGCGTGTGACAGACACCCCACGCCTCGTTGACCGCGAGTTGGCACCCGCGTTTCCACGCGTCGACCAACTCGCGAAGCCGTGCGGCGTCCGTCGGGGACACGGAGAGTCCGGTGACTGCGGTTCGTCTGCAATATTCGGTGTCTGCCACGTTGTACGTGACTGTCTCCGGGGGCATCTTGAATACTTTGGCTTGGCCGGGCAGAATAAGTCAACTCGTCAGAACGGTTGGTGGAACGAGGCGGCGAAACGTTGGTGGAACGAGGCGGCGAAACGTTGGTGGAACGAGGCGGCGAAACGTTGGTGGAACGAGGCGGCGAAACTGACGACAGGCCCGGTCGCTGGCGCGAGCGCAGGCCGGGGGCCGTCGCCGCCAACCCTACCGTTAATACTCTGCCACGGCTACCCATACGTATGAGAAGTTTCACCGTCGGGCGGGCGTTCGGGATTCCGATAAAACTCGACCTGACGTTCCTCCTCGTCTTGCCGGTGTTCGCGTGGCTCATCGGCTCGCAGGTGGGGACGCTGGTCGGGAGTCTCAACCTGCTTTGGCGCACCAACCTCGATGCCGCGGCGCTCACCACCGGGAATTTAGAGTGGATACTCGGCGCTGTCGCGGCGGTCGGCCTGTTCGTCGGCGTCGTCCTCCACGAACTCGGCCACTCGCTGGTGGCGATGCGCTTTGGCTTCCCCATCGACTCCATCACGCTGTGGATTTTCGGCGGCATCGCGCGACTGACCGAGACGCCCGAGGAGTGGAAGCAGGAACTGCTCATCGCCGTCGCCGGTCCCGCAGTCAGCGTCGCACTCGGGGTCCTCTCCTACGGCGCGCTCCTCGTGACCGGCGGTCTACCCGCGGTCCAGTTCCTGTTCGGCTACCTCGCGCTGATAAACATCACGCTGGCGATATTCAACCTCCTGCCCGGCTTCCCGATGGACGGCGGGCGCGTCCTCCGCGCGCTACTGGCCCGAAACCGGTCGTTCGCCGACGCGACCCAGACCGCCGCCGAGGTCGGCAAGATATTCGCCATCGTCCTCGGCCTGTTCGGCCTGTTCAGCGGCAACATTCTCCTCATCGGTATCGCCTTCTTCATCTACATCGGCGCGACCAGCGAGGCCCAACAGACCGTGATGAACGCCGCGTTCCGCGACGTGCGCGTCAGGGACGTGATGACGCCCGTCGAGAAACTGAACACGGTCGAGGCCGACATCTCGGTCGCCGACCTGATGGAGACGATGTTCCGCGAGCGCCACACCGGCTACCCCGTCATGGACCGCGGCGAGTTGGTCGGGATGGTCACGCTCGACGACGCCCGACAGGTCTCGGACGTGGAGCGAGAGGCCTACACGGTCCGGGACGTGATGTCCGGCGACCTGAAGACGATTCCGGCCTCCGACGACGCGATGAGCGCGTTCGAGCAACTCCAGCAACACGGCATCGGTCGCCTGCTGGTCATCGACGCCGACGGCGAACTCGCCGGACTGGTCTCCCGGACCGACCTGATGACCGCCTTCGACATCATCCAGAAGAGCGGCCGCGCCGACCGCATCACGCCGACCGAACAGCCCGTGCGCGAGACCGAACAGCCCTCCCGATAATGTGCGGACGAACCTCGCTGTTCGCCGACCCGGAACTGGTCCGCGAGCGATTCGACGCCGAACCGGTCCGGGCGCTCGAACCCCGATACAACGTCTCGCCCGGCCAGTCTCACCCCGTCGTCCGGAACGACGACCCCGACGCCATCCGGTTTCCGACGTGGGGGCTGGTACCCCGGTGGAGCGACGACGCGCCCTCGTCGGGCCACATCAACGCCCGGAGCGAGACGCTGGCCGAGAAGCCGAGTTTCCGCGAGGCGTTCGCCGAGCGCCGGTGTCTCGTCCTCGCGGACGGCTTCTACGACTGGAAGCCCACCCCGACCGGGAAACAGCCCTACCGAATCGAACGCAAAGACCGCGAACCCTTCGCGTTCGCTGGCCTCTGGGAACCCCGGAACGAGGGCGCGGCGTCGTCCGCGGCGGACAATGCCGCGACGGACGGCAGTAGGACCGGCGGCAGGACGGACGACGCCGCGACCTTCACTATCGTCACGACCGAACCGAACGCAGTGGTCGAGGAGGTCCACCATCGGATGCCGGTGATGCTTTCGCCGGGCGACGAAGGGCGGTGGCTCGATGCCGACTCGGAGGACGCGCTCGCCGACTTGCTGGACCCGTACCCCGCCGACGAGATGCGCGCCTATCCGGTCTCCGAGACGGTCAACGACCCCGAGAACGACGGTCCCGAGATAATCGAGAAGGTCCCCGCCGAGGAGGACGTACAGACAGGGCTGGACGAGTTCTGAACTACCCCCTCGTTTCGTGTGGAGTCAGAGAGAAGAAAATCGAGAACCGCATCACCGTAGCGCCACATTCGCTTCAGACTGCGAGGTCGTACCGCACCACAGTGACCGTAGTACCGCGTCGAGCCGAAAGGAGAGGTCGCAGAGTTCACGGCCGCCGGGACGAGAACTTTCGCGGGAGGGTTGGTGACACGACGGCGGGAGGCCAGCCCGCCACCAGCGCCTCCGGCAGCGCCGGGGAGCCGTCTGCTTGCACGTCGCGCCCGAGCCGTCGGGCGCACTCACTCGTAACGCGGATTCGGACTTTGTTATACGGCGGGTTCCCTGCGGAAGGAGGCGACTGTGGGCCAATCAGACGAGGTCTGAACTCGTTTTGCAACGATTGAAACGGTCGTCCGCGAACGGTCGGAGCAGAGCTATCCGGTCGTTGAACTACGATTCGAAGAAGCGATACGGCATAAACAGTAAAAGCGTGAAATTTTGAAGGGTCCAGGTGCGAGAATCGAACCCGCGTCTCAGCCTCCACAAGGCTGAAGGATAGTCCACTACCCCAACCCGGACACGCACTTGGCGATAGTAGCCTGAAATTAAAATACGTTACGACTCTGTGCGATACTGCCAGACAGTGACACTCCGACCAACGGAGAAGTGTGGTAGGACCGTGACGACGAGCGAAGCGACGACACGCTTTTGGGTGCCAGCACCCAACTGACGGCCAAGCGTGGCCATCACGGACAAAATCTACGTTAAGAACCACCGGCAAATCGGGTCCCAGCTAGAGACCAACATCCCGAAGGGCGCGTTCAAGGGCGCGACGCTCGACATGCTGTTTCAGGGCGACAACCTCGCGCAATTGGACGACACGACCCAAGAGCGGGTGCTGGACTTCGCGGAGGACTTTCTGGACTGCGACTGCCAGAGCAACCCCTACTGTGGCTGTCCCGAGCGCAAGTTCATGCGCTACCTGCTCCGTCTCCGCGAGCAGGGGATGGGACCGGACGCCATCGTGGACGTGATGACCGACGACTACATGGTGTACGCCTACCCCGGCGACGTGCTGTCGTTCCTCGACAACTCGGTGCGGACGCTCGAAGCCGTCGAGGAGCTAGCGGGCGTCGAGGGCGACGGCGAGATGGAGTCGAAGGCGAGACGGAAGAAAGAGAGCCTGTCCGGCTAATCGCCCCGACCTACCCGAGTCGGTAGGTCTCGTCGCTGTCGAGTTCGTCGTCCAGTTCTTCGAGGTGGACGACCTCCTCCACGTCGTCGCTCTCCTCGACCTCGTCTTGGAGCCGACTCGCGTACTGCTTGTACTCCTGTAACTGCTCGCGGAGATGTTCGGCTTCGAGTTCGAGGCGCTCGTGTTCGCGGATGAAGCTCTTGGGCACTTCGACCTTCGGCGGGAACTCGGTGCCGTCGGTCTCCTCGCCGAGTTCGGTCTCGGGGACGACCTGCACCCGGCCGTCGTGGGCGACGAGGGTGTCCACGTAGTCGCGGAACACCGCCGACAGCGAGATGTCTCGCTCCTCGGCAATCTCCCGGAGCGTCTCGAAGGAGTCTTCGTTGACCCGGAACGAGATCGTCTTGTTCTTGTTACCCATCTTGGTGATAAGTCGCACGCGGGACCACTTAAGGATTGGTCAGACGCCCGAGGAGGGGAACCGAGCGCGGGTCCGGGCCGACGGTCACCGCCGCTCCTCGGCGGTTCCGCCGAGTCGGAGACCCCACCGAAACGGCCGCACTACCGTCTTCCGGCCAGATTTTATACGGATTCGCGTCGTCGTCCCGTCAGTGACGGGGTCAGCGGTGCAACCCTTCGTTTTGCAGATAGACGACGTATCGGGAGTCGCTATCGAGGGGTACCTCGACCTGCTCTGGGACTTCGCGGTGGCCGTCGTCGTGTTCGTCGCGCTGTACGTCGTCGGGCGGCGGGTCGTACTCCCGATAGTCGAGCGCGCGCTCGCCACCCAACGGATTCAAGAGACCGTCGCCACCGCGCTAGTCAAGACCGCCCACGTCGTCGTGATACTGACCGCGCTCCGCCTCGCGCTCGACGTGGCCGACTACGGCTACCTACTGTCGATTCCGCCGACCGTCGTCGCCGCCCTGACGGTCGCCGTCGGCTTCGCCAGTCGGGACATCGCGGCGAACCTCGTCGGCGGCGTCTTCATCGTGACCGACCCGAAGTTCAACATCGGCGACTGGATTCGCTGGCAGGACAAGGAGGGCGTCATCGAGGACATCAGCTTTCGCGTGACGCGCGTCCGGACGTTCGACAACGAACTGCTGACCGTGCCCAACTCCCAACTGGCCACCAGCGCCGTCGTCAACGCGGTCGCCAAGTCCCCCCGCCGCATCTCTCACACGTTCCACGTCGGCGACGACGCCGACCTCGCGGAAGTGGCGACCCTCCTCGTCGAGGAGGCCCGAGCCAGCGAGAACGTCCTCGACCGGCCGACGCCGACCGTTCGCGTGGTCGAACTGGACAACGGCCGGGCGGGCGTGCAGGCCCGCTACTGGATAGACAAGCCCTCGCGCGAGGCGTTCGTCACCATCCGGTCGAACTACCTCCAGCGCGTGAACCGGCGGTTGAACGAGGCGGGCATCGAACTGCCGGAGTAGCCCGACGAGCGGACGGCGAGGCCGTCGCTTTCGGGACCGGTCGCGTCGGCGAGTTACATCGCGTCCGCGAACGACCGCAGGAGTTTGTTCTCCGCTCGGCGGAGGTGTTCTTCGAGGGTGCGGCGCTCGACGCCCAACTGGTCGGCGACCTCGGCGGTGGTCACGTCGCGGGGAATCCGGTAGTAACCCATCTCGACGGCGGTCGCGAGCGCGTCGCGCTGGCGCGGCGAGAGGTCCGGGAGCGCCGAATCGAAGGTCAGGAGCGGCCGGTCGGCCCGGACCGACGCCACCTCACGCTTCGACTCCACGACGACCGAGAAGTCGGCGGCCACGTCGCGGTAGAACGCGGTCAGGTTCGCCGAGTCGAGCGCAAGCACGCGACACCACTTGCGGCCCTCGGCGTACCGGAGCGGCGGCACCAGCAGGCAGTCGTGTGCCGCGAGCGTGGCCTCGATGGGGTCCTCGTCGCGGGCTTTCAGGCACTCGTCGGTGATGAGCAACTGCTCGTCGCCCTCGGCGATACGCTCGCGGACGCCGACGGCCTCCTCGACGTGAGTAAGGACCTCCTCGGCTCCCGACCCGCCGACGTGCAGGAGGTCGCAGTGGTCGTTGCACCAGAGTTCGACGGTCGTGTCGGTGCCCGCGGTCGCGGCGGCGTACGCGCCGGGGTGTTCGATTCCGAGGAGGGCCTCGTGCATCGACCGGAAAGGGAGCGTGACGATACTTAAAACACCCTCCCTTAGGCGGTATTCAGCTATTTGCGTCTCGCGCCCGACTAGCGTACCATGAGCGAAGGCCAATCGGAACAGTCCGACGAAGAACGCCGCGACGCCGAGGAGACCGCGGAGTGGAGCGTCGGCGAACCGAGCGACCAGTGGAAGGAGTATCGGGGCGCACCGACCGGCACCGACATCGAGTGCGAAGGCTGGCGACAAGAGGCCGCGCTCCGGATGTTGAACAACAACTTGGACCCGGAGGTCGCCGAGAAGCCCGAGGAGCTAGTCGTCTACGGCGGCACCGGTCGGGCCGCGCGGTCGTGGGACGCCTACGACGCGATTCTGGCCGAGTTGCGCGAGTTGGCCGATAGCGAGACCCTGCTGGTCCAGTCCGGCAAACCGGTCGGTCGGTTCGAGACCCACGAGGAGGCACCGAGAGTCCTCATCGCCAACTCGAACCTCGTCGGCAAGTGGGACGACTGGGACCACTTCCACGAGTTGGAGGCGAAGGGCCTCATCATGTACGGTCAGATGACCGCCGGGTCGTGGGCCTACATCGGCACGCAGGGCATCATCCAAGGCACCTACGAGACCTTGGCGGAGTTGGCCGAACAGCACTACCCCGACAATCGGGGCCTCGAAGGCAAAATCGTCGTCACGGGCGGTCTCGGCGGGATGGGCGGTGCCCAACCACTCGCGGTGACGATGAACCACGGCGTCTGTATCGCCGCGGAGGTAGACGAGGAGCGCATCGACCGGCGCATCGAGACGGGGTACTGTCAGGAGAAGACCGACGACTTAGACGAGGCCATCGAGAAGGCGAAAGAAGCCGCCGAGCGGGGCGAACCCTACTCGGTCGGCGTCCACGTCAACGCCGCGGACATGCTGGAAGGGATGTTGGAGCGGGATTTCGTCCCCGACGTGGTGACCGACCAGACCAGCGCCCACGACGAGTTGGAGGGCTACTACCCCTCGGGCTACACCGTCGAGGAGGCCGACGAGTTGCGCGACGAGGACCCCGAGGAGTACGTCGAAGCGAGCCTCGACACGATGGCGCGCCACGTGCGGGGCATCTTGGACATGCAGGACGAGGGCGCGATAGCCTTCGAGTACGGCAACAACATCCGCGGGCAGGTCGAGGACCACCGCGAGATGGAAGACGCGTTCGAGTTCCCCGGCTTCGTCCCCGCCTACATCCGGCCGCTGTTCTGTCGCGGGAAGGGACCGTTCCGGTGGGCCGCGCTCTCGGGCGACCCCGAAGATATTTATCGGACCGACGAGGCGGTGAAGGAGTTGTTCCCCGAGAAAGACCACCTCCACCGCTGGATAGACCTCGCCCGAGAGCAGGTCGAGTTTCAGGGCCTCCCGTCGCGAGTCTGTTGGTTGGGGTATCAGGCGGGCGACGGCGACGACGCCGACACCGACGCCGGGGATGATGTCGAGGAGGGCGACGGTCTCACCGAGCGCGCCCGGTTCGCGCTCCGCATCAACGACCTCGTGGCGGAGGACGAGATTTCGGCCCCGGTGGTCGTCACCCGCGACCACTTGGACGCCGGGAGCGTGGCCAGCCCCAACCGCGAGACGGAAGCCATGCGCGACGGTTCCGACGCCATCGCGGACTGGCCGATACTGAACGCCCTGCTCAACTGCGCGGCCGGGGCCGACATCGTGTCGGTCCACGACGGCGGCGGGGTCGGCATCGGCAACGCGCTCCACGCGAACAACCACGTCGTGTTGGACGGGTCGGACCTCGCCGCCGAGAAGGCCCGCAGGGTCTTCACCACCGACCCCGGCATGGGCGTGATTCGCCACGCCGACGCTGGCTACGACGAGGCGCTGGCGGAGGCGGAGGAATCGAACGTCGCCGTACCGATGCGGGACCGAGAATGACCGACTGCAGACACACTTTCGACTGGATGGGACCCTCCAACGACAACCACGACGAACAGTTCGGCCACGTGGTCGAACTCGCGAGTATCGACGACGCCGACCGCTTCGACGCCGTGCTGGTCGGCGAACCGTTCGACCGGGCGGTCATCGGTCGGAAGGGCGCGAGCGAGGGACCGGCGGCGCTCCGCCAGCACCTCGCGGGCACCAAGACCCACCACTTCGACGCCGGACCGGTCGGCTCCGTCGCGGACTTGGGCGACGTAACGATGGGTGATGGCGACCCCGAGGAGCAGTCGGTCGCCGACCTCCAAGCGCGCGTCCGGACCATCGCCGAGCGCGTCCACGACGCGGACGCCTTTCCCGTCTTCCTCGGCGGCGACAACTCGATGACGTACCCGAACGCCGCGCCTCTGCTGGACGAGGGGTCGCTCGGCGTCGTCAACTTCGACGCCCACCTCGACGTGCGCGAGGTCCGGGAGGAGCGCGGCCCGACCAGCGGGACGCCCTACCGGCAACTCTACGACGAGGGCCTCGACGCCTACGCCTGCGTCGGCGCGCGCCACTTCGAGACCTCGACCGACTACGCCGAGTACGTCCGCGAGCGGGGCGGCGAGGTCGTCACGGCCGAGGAGGTCGGCGACGACCCGATAGAAGCAATCGACCGCGCGATAGACGCGATGGGCGACGTTGACCGGATATACGCCAGCGTCGATTTGGACGTGCTGGACGCCGCGGCCGCGCCCGGCGTGAGCGCG
This sequence comes from Halorussus salinus, assembly GCF_004765815.2. Taxonomy (NCBI): domain Archaea; kingdom Methanobacteriati; phylum Methanobacteriota; class Halobacteria; order Halobacteriales; family Haladaptataceae; genus Halorussus; species Halorussus salinus. The sequence goes on from NZ_SBIS02000011.1 coordinate 159,299, forward strand.
CCCACGCCCGGCGGTATCTCCTCGCGGGAGTTGTTCAGGATGCTCCGGTTGGTCGGCGCGGAGGACCGCCTCGCGGGCTTCGAGGTCGTGGAGTGTGCCCCGGCGCTCGAATCGGGCACCGCGAACCTGACCGCGAGCGCCGGGTCGCGCGCTATCGCGCACCTCCTGAGCGCCCGGCCGAGACGCGACGAGCGCGAGGAGAACGGCGGACGCGATGCCGCGGGAGGGCGACGATGACGCTCACCGCGGTCGTCTACGACGCCGCCGAAATCGTCACGCTCGAAGCGAACGAGGGCAACGACGGCGGACGGGCGAGTGCGAGCGACGACGAGACCCCCGACGAGACCGCCGACCTCGGCATCTACGAGGACGCCGCCGTCGCCATCGAGGACGGCGAGGTCGCGCGGGTCGGTGCCTCCGGTCCCGTGACCCGCGAGTTCCCGCCGGAGAACGCGGCCTACGCGGTGGACGCGACCGGGAAGTCGGTGATTCCGGGGTTCGTGGACCCCCACACCCACGCGCTGTTCGCGGGCGACCGCTCCGACGAGTTCCAAGCCAAACTGCGCGGCAAGACGTATCAGGAGATTATGGCCGAGGGCGGCGGCATCCTCCGGACCGTCAGGGCGACCCGCGAGGCGAGCGACGAGCAACTGCTCGACCACCTGCTGGGACACCTCGACACGATGCTGGCCCACGGGACGACGACGGTGGAGGTAAAGTCGGGGTACGGTCTCGACACCGAGACCGAACTCCGGATGCTCGACATCATCGACCGGGCGGACGACCGCCACGCCGTGGACGTGGTGGCGACGTTCATGGGTGCCCACGCGGTGCCCGAGGGCCGAGAGGCAGACAACTACGTGGCGGAGGTCGTGGACGACCAACTTCCCGAGGTCGCGTCGCAGGGCATCGCGCAGTTCTGCGACGTGTTCTGCGAGGAGGGCGTCTTCGACGTGGACCAGTCCCGCCGCGTCTTGGAAGCCGGAAAGGACGCCGGACTCACGCCGAAGGTCCACGCCGAGGAGTTGTCCCACATCGGCGGGACCAAACTCGCGGCCGAAATCGGGGCCGCGAGCGCCGACCACCTCCTCCACTCGACCGAGGAGGACATCGCCGCGCTCGTGGACGCCGACGTGGTTCCGGTTCTCCTCCCCGGCACCGCGTTCGGTCTCGGCGCGGAGTACGCCGACGCGCGGGCCTTCCTCGACGCGGGCGCGGACGTGGCCATCGCGACCGACTTCAACCCGAACTGCTACAGCCAGAGCATGGGATTCGCGGCGTCGCTGTCCTGCGTCGAGATGGGACTGACCCCCGCCGAAGCCCTCCGCGCGGCGACGACGAACGCGGCCGCCGCGCTCGACTTGCCCGAATCGGTCGGCACCCTGCGCGAGGGGGCACCCGGCGATTTGGCGATTCTGGACGCGCCGAGCTACGTCCACGTTCCCTACAACTTCGGCGTGAACGCGGTCGAGACCGTCCTGAAGGACGGGGAGGTGGTCTCCCGTGAGTGATTCGGACCGCGGTCGTGATGTCGGCGGCGGCGGCGGACCGGAATCGGACCCCGACGGCGAGGCGGTGCTGGCCGACGGCGAATCGCTCGTTCCCGAGGAGGTCGCTCGGGTCGCGCGCGAGGACGCGCGCGTCGTCGTGCCCGAGAGCGCCCGCAAGAAGGTTCGGACCGCCCGCGAGCGCGTCGCGGAGGTCGTCGAGAGCGGCGAGGCCGTCTACGGCGTCAACACGGGGTTCGGCGAACTCGTGGACGAGCGCATCCCCCGCGAGGACATCGAGCAGTTACAGCTCAATCTGGTCCGGAGCCACGCCGCCGGAGCGGGCCGCGAACTGGCCCGCGAGGAGGTCCGGGCGTTACTCCTCGGGCGACTCAACGCCTTGGTCAAGGGGTACTCGGGCGTCCGGGAGTCGGTCGTGGACCTCCTCGCGGCGATGCTCAACGAGCGGATTCACCCGGTCGTGAAATCGAGGGGAAGCCTCGGCGCGAGCGGCGACCTCGCGCCACTGGCGCACCTCGCGCTCGTGCTGGTCGGGGAGGGCGAGGCGGAAGTGGAGATGGACGGAGAGACTCATCGAATGGACGGCGCGGACGCGCTCGCCGCGGCCGACCTCGAACCGCTGACCCTCCGGGCGAAGGAGGGCATCGCGCTCATCAACGGGACCCAACTGACCGTCGGTCTCGCCGCGCTGGCGGTCGTGGACGCCGAGCGCGCGGTCCGGGCCGCCGACGTGGCGGGGTCGCTCACGACCGAGGTGACGATGGGGACCACGGCGTCGGCCGACGAATCCATCGCGGCCGTCCGACCCCACGCGGGCCACGCCGAGAGCGCCCGGAACGTCAAGCTCCTCACCGAGGACTCCGAAGTCGTGGAGTCCCACCGAAACTGCGACCGAGTGCAGGACGCCTACTCGGTTCGGTGTCTGCCCCAAGTTCACGGCGCGGTCCGGGACGCGATTGGTCATCTGCGAGAAGCCGTCGAAGTCGAACTAAACAGCGCGACGGACAACCCGCTCATCTTCGACGCGGCCGACGCCGACGAGCGCGCGTCGGGGACGGAAAACGCCGCCGTCCTCTCGGGCGGCAACTTCCACGGCGACCCGCTCGCGCTCCCGCTTGACTACCTGACGAACGCGATTACCGAACTCGCGGCCATCTGCGAGCGCCGCGTCGACAGGATGCTGAACCCGAACGTGCAGGAGGACCACCTGCCGCCGTTTCTCACCGAGGAGAGCGGCCTGCGCTCGGGGTACATGATAGCCCAGTACACCGCGGCGGCGTTGGTCAACGAGAACCGCGCGACCGGGAGGCCCTCGATGGACAACACGCCGGTCAGCGGGAACCAAGAGGACCACGTGAGCATGAGCGCCCAGTCGGCGTTCGACGCGCGGGGGGCGGTCGAGAACGCGCTCACCGTCGTGGGAATCGAACTCGTCTGCGGCGCGCAGGCCGCCGAATTTCTGGACGACGACCTCTCGCACGGCGTCGGCACCGGCGCGGCCTACGAGGCGGTACGGGAGGTCGTCGCGCCGCTGGTCGAAGACCGGCCGCTCCACGGCGACATCGAGCGGGCCGACGCACTCGTCGCGTCGGGATTACTGGCAGAACGAGTCGAGGAGGCCCTCGGCGAGTCACTCGATTGAGTCGGTCGAACTGCTCGGGTCGCGGCGCGGTGTCCGTCCGGAGGGACAGACCGCCAGCGCGGCGCGCCCCGTCAGCCCATCAGGTACCGGAGCCATCCGTTCCGTTTCACCAACGCCGTCTCCTCGAGGAGTTCGTCGAGGCCGAGGATGCGGCCCGCGCCGAACGCCCCGAGACCGAACAGGAGCAGGGCGTAGACGACGTGCGAGTCGATGACAATGCCGTTCGCGAGCGGGAGGCTGGCCGCCCAGTAGAACAGCATCATCACCGCGCCCCAGAGCGCGCTCCACCGGACGAACGCCCCGACGAGCAACGCGAGGCCGACCAGCGTCAGTCCCCACTGGTTCAGCGGGTCGATGAGCCACAGCCAGTCGTTGGCCATCGTGGCCCAGACGCCGGTGAAGGGGTTACCTTCCGGAATCGCGTTGAGCAGGAAGCCCTCTGCGGACCACGAGGAGTCCAGCACCTTCGTGATTCCGGCGTAGAACAGCGTCCAGCCCATCACGACCCGGAGGCCGAACAGGGCGTAGCCGACCCACGTCTCGGAGTACCGGAAGTTTGTGCGTCGCCCGAACAGTTCCGCTTCGAGTTCACGAGTGGACATCGGTGGTCACCTCACATGCGGTAGTTGTTCGGCACAACCCTTTAACGGGGGCCGCGAATCCCAGTCGCTGAAAATCGCTCGGGAACCGAGCAAAAAGTATTGCGGTCGTTTTCGCCGCGTCAGAGTCGGAACCTTCTATTAACGGGGGCGAGACCGTACCCAGACACATGTACCAGATACTGGCCGCAATCGGGACGGACGAAGACCGGGCGCTCGAACAAGCCGAGACCATCCTCGACCTGCCGCGGAACGGCGACGTGTCGGTGACGCTGTTCCACGACTTCGCGGACGGCAACCCCGAGGGCGCGTCGGTCCATCAGGTCGGGGCGGTCCGCCGGGCCGCCGAGCGACTCGAAGAAGCGGGCATCGAGGTCGGCTACGCCGAGTCGAGCGGCGACGCCGCCGAGACCATCCTCCGAACCGCCGACGAGATGGACGCCGACCTGCTGTGTCTCGCGCCGCGCGGGCGGACACCGACGGGCAAGGCGCTGTTCGGGAGCGTGACCCAGCAAGTTCTCTTGGAGGGCGACCGGCCGGTCCTCGTCGTCGGCGCTGGCGAGGCGGGCGAGTAGGCGACGAGCTAGACAACTCTATCCACCGATAGAAAATATAAATAGTCGTTAGAGTATGGAAAATCTGTCTCCGGGCGCGTTCAGTCGCTTCTGACCGGCCCGCGTGCGCGGCGGGTCTCGTCGGCGTCCGGCGGGTCGGCATCCGGCGAGTCGGCGTCTGCGCTCTCGCCACCGCTCGCCGACGCCCGGAAGACGCCGTGTTCGTCGCACTCGTACGCGTCCCGGACGACGTGCTGGCACGTCCGTCCGCAGTCCGGACACGGGCGGGTCGCCTCCTCGGCGTTCGGGTCGGCGTCCATCTCGTGATAAACTTCGCGCCACCCGGCGCTCGGCGACTCGCGTTCGTCAACCATCCGCCCGCGCTCCGTCTGGTCGGCGGTTCCGTCGGTCGTCACCGCTGCGTTGTTCGTCACCGCTGCGTTGTTCGTCACCGCCGCGTCGCTCGTCACCGGGTCCCGTCTCGTCGTCGCGCTCGTCGGTCGCTCGGCCACCGCAGCGGAAGCACTCCTCGCGGAGTCGCCGGTCGGTGGTTTCGAGGCCGCATCGCTCGCACCGCCAGTAGCGGTGGTCGAGGTCGCCGTCGCTGTCCCTGCCGACGTGTGGGCCGGTGACGGTCTCGGTACTTTCTTGTGACCGTGGCGTGTTCGTGGCCATTGGGCTTGCTCGTTTCGGGGCACGCCCAGCGTTCGGGTGCTGGTCCCACCCGGCGCACTTCGAGGCGCGGTCGCTGGGCTACTCGTAGCACTGTTCTCGCGGTATTCGGCGGTCTCCTGTCTCGTACTCACCCCCGTGAGTCGGTCGGCTTCCCCCTCGAAAGTCGGTCGAGCGTCGATTCCTCGCCGCCGGATGTTCGTCCGGCTAGGTGCCCGAGTCGCGGGCTACGCCTGCGGTTCGGGTTCGGTTCCGGCCTCGGCGTCGTCGGCCGACTCCGATTCGGTTCCGGCGGCGTCGCGGTCGTCCGCGCCGGAGTTCCCGGCGCTCGGGTCGTCTTGGAGACTTTCGAGCGCCGAGACGACGGATTCGCGGTAGCGTTCGAGCGGGATGTCGTACTCCGATTCGGCCATCCGGGCGTACTCGTTGGTGTCCGCCTCGAACGCCTCGATGCGGTCTAAGGTCTGCTCTGCGGTCTCGACCACCCAGCGGTCGCGGGTGTCCGGACCGACTTCGGTGATGGACTCGGGTCGCACGGAGACGTTGACCGTCCCGTCGTCAGTCTCGAACGTCCGGGGCTTGCCGGTGATGGCGACGTACGCGGGCGGTTCGAGTTCCCGGAGCATGCTCGCGGCTTCCGGCTGGTACTGACCGGCGTAGACGAAGAACGGGTCGCCGTTCGGGTCCACGACCCGGCCCTGCCAGTACTCGCTGTCCTCGCCCACGTCCTCGGTCTCGGTCAGCGTACCGACGACGAAGATGCGGTTGGCCCGCGCGCCCGTCGGCAACAGGACGTACACCGGGGCGCGCTCCTCGTCGGACTCTTTGAACGTGTGCGTCGCGTCGTTGAACTCGTCTGCGAAGACGCGTCGGGCGACTTCGCGGGTAGGTGCTCCACTCATGTCAGATCGACCTCGCTCGGATGAGCGCGTCTTCGGTGTTCGTCGGCCCGGCCAGTTGCTCCATCTCGTCCACGAGGAGATACCGACCCATGGTCGGTCCGGCCACGCGGTAGTAGAGGCCGAGGGTCTGCTCGCGCATCTCCTCGGCGACGACGGTCGTGTCCAGCGCGTCCATCGCCATGTCTTGGGCCTCTTGGAGGCCGATGCCGGTTAGCTCCTCGGTGGCCTCCTTGTCGAAGATGACCTCGTGAACGTCCGTGCCGTCGTCTAAGACGCCCTTGATGCGGAGGTCGAACTCGCCCTCGCCTTCGCCGTGTTCGGAACACCGCCCGTTCTGGAGGACGCGGGTACAGCCCTCCTCGGGACAGCGCTTGATGAGTCCGGACCCGCTCTGGATGTCCACCAGCGCGCCGTCGATTTCCGCGGTGTCGTCGCCGACCTCGATGTCCTCGTCGGCCTCCTCGACGGTCGTCGTGCGGTTGAGTTTCACCGAGTAGTCGCCCTGATACTCGTCGGAGACGAGGTTACCGAGGTGGTAGACCGTGCCCTCCTCTAACTCGGGGAGGTCGGAATCGGCCCACTTGGTGAACTTGATGGTCCCCGTCTCGTCGCCGAGCAGACCGACCTGCCCGACGGCGTCGCTCCGGGGGTCCCAGAGGTCCACGACCTTCGCGGTGAGGCTGAGCCACTGCTCGTCCTCGGTCACGTCTTCGACGTTGACCTGCTCGGAGCCACCGCCGCCGCTCCGGATGTCGTCGCGTTCGAGTCCGGCCTCGTCGAGGTAGTGGCTGACGACGCTCCGTCGGGCCTCTTCGAGAGGGACGCGGTACTCGTTGACGAGGTTGTCGAGGCGGTCCTCGACCTCCTCGACTGTCAGGTCTAAGTGTTCGGAGAACTGTTCGCGAATCTCTTCGGCGTGCTGGCGCACATCGCTCATGGTTGAATCCGTCTCCGCGTCGTTTTCTTCGGGAGACATGCGACGGGTTAGTGCGCTATGGTATAAAAGGCTTGGTACGCGCGGTGAAAGTGAAAGTGGACGCGTCAGAGCCGCCAACCGTCGTCCGCGGTCGTCCGCGGTCACCGGGATTCGAGCGCCAGCGCGGCCCCGAGACCGACCAGCACCGACCCCGAGACCCACCGCAGGCCGTCGGCGAGTCGGGGGCAGGCGCGGAACGCCGACCGGACGCCGCCAGAGACGAGGCCGACCGTCCCGAGGTAGCACGCCGTGAGAGCCGCGTAGGTCCCGCCGAGCGCCAGCATCTCGGCGGTGGCCTCGGGACCCGAACCGACGAACTGCGGGAGAAAGGCGAGAAAGAAGAGGGCGACTTTCGGGTTCAGGACGTTGACCGTCACGCCGCGGACGTAGCCGCCTCGAAGTTCCCCGTCCCGGAGCGTCGAGTCGGTCGTGTCGGCCGACGGAGCGTCCGTCGATGCACCGTCGGCGAAATCGAGGTCGTTCCCCCGCCAGAGCGTCGTCACGCCGAGGTACAGGAGGTAGGCCGCGCCCGCGTACTTGACCGCCGCGTAGGCGAGCGCGGACGCGCGCAGGAGCGCCGCGAGACCGAGCGCGGCCGCACCCGTGTGGACGAGGACGCCCGTACTCACGCCGAGCGCGGACGCGACGCCCCCGCGCTTGCCCGCGCTCACGCCCTGCGTGAGGACGAACACCGTGTCCGGGCCGGGCGTCAACACCAGCGCGACTGCGGCCCCGACGAACAGGAGGTAGCTCTGGAGGTCGATTGTCGGGAGCATTCGATTGGCGAAACGTCGGCCGTGAGACTGTTAAGCCTACTGACTCGGCAATCCGACCGACGGAGACCACACGACTATCAGTCTCGCGGCACAACGTAAGACCGATGTTCTTCGACCCGGAGTTCGCAGAAGACGAGGAGGCCGACCGCGACCTCCGGCACGGACTCTCCGAGGGGTCGCCGGAGGTGCTGAAAGCGTTCGCACTGCTGGCGGTCCTGATTCAGGCGGCGCTCCTCGCGGCCTCGCTCGGGGCGATGCTCGTCGTCTTCCGCGGCCAGCGACTCGTCGGCGGCGCGCTGGTGGTCGGCGGCCTCGCGGGTCTCGGCGTCGCGGCGGTCGTCTACCGGCGGGTCAAGCGCCGGACCGCGACGTGACGAACAGACCTATCTTGCGGGGCCACCAAGGAGTCGGCAAATGGACGACCGCCTCGAAAGCTTCCTCCGGTCGAAGATTCGGTCCGCCGGGCGGCAGGTCGCCGACGCCAAGCGGGCCTACGCCAACGCCCGGCAGGCCGCCTTGGCAGACCTGCCCCAAGACGACGAGGGGAAGGCCAGAATCGTCTGCCGACGGCACGCCGAGCGCCGGGCCGTCGAGTTGGACTCGGAGGCTCGCCCCGCCTGCTTCGACCCGGACCACCCCGACTGCGAGGGCTGTGTCCGAGACGTGCGCGACGGCCGCATCGAGACGTGGTAGCGATGCCGGACGCCGATTCCCCCGACGCCAGCGACGCTCTCGACCGACCGGTCGTCGCGCTCGTGATGGCGGGCGGCACGGGCACCCGACTCTACCCCGCGAGCAGGGCCGACCGACCCAAGCAACTCCTCTCGCTCGGGGTCGGCGAGTCCGACGAGAGCCTGCTCGAACGGACGATTTCGCGGGTGAGCTTCGCCGACGAACGCTACGTCTCGACCAGCGAGGAGTACGCCGAGCGGGTGCGCGAGGAGGTCCCCGAGGCGGGTCTCCTCGTGGAACCCGAACCCAAGGACACCGGCCCGGCGCTGGTGTACGCGGCCCACCGAATCCGCGAGCAGGTCGGCGAGTGCGTCCTGCTGTGCGTGCCCAGCGACCACCTCGTCGCGGGCGAGTTCGCGGCGAGCGCCGAGCGCGCGGTCCGGACCGCAGTCGAAACGGAGGGGCTGGTCGCGTTCGGCGTCGAACCGACGCGACCCGCCACCGGATACGGCTACATCGAGCCGAGCGATTCGGCGGCCGAGCGCGCCGAAATCGAACAGTTCCGGGAGAAGCCCGACCGCGAGACCGCCGAGCGGTTCGTACAGGAGGGTTTCTACTGGAACGCCGGACTGTTCGCGTGGACGCCCGAGAGCCTGCTTCGGGAAGCGCGGACCTCCTCGCTCGGCCCGCTGGTCGAAGCACTCGACGCGGGCGAACCGGAACGTGGGTTCGCGGAAATCGAGGGCGTCAGCATCGACTACGCCGTCATGGAGCGCACCGACGAGGCCTACGTCGTGCCCGCCGACTTCGAGTGGGACGACGTGGGCGCGTGGGACGCCATCGAGCGCGTGGTCGAGACCGACGACGAGGAGAACGCGATTCTGGGCGACGGACTGACCATCGACGCCGCGGAGAACGTCCTCGCGGCCGACGACGAGACCCACGTCAGCGTGGTCGGGTTGGACGAGGTAGTCGTCGCGGCCTACGACGACCGCGTGCTGGTCGCGCCGAAAGACAAGGCCCAGTGCGTCCGGGAGGTCGTAGCGGAACTGCGCGAGCAGGGGCAGTTTTAGTCGGCGGTGTGCCAAACTTTGATGTTAACAGCGTTGTTAACAGAGTAGTATGGGCACGACGGACAAGCACGTCCGCATCAGCGAGGAGAACTACGAGCGACTGCGGGCGCGTCGGCGGGAGGGCGAGAGCTTCGACGACGTGGTAGACCGACTCCTCGGCGACGACCGCGACTTGCTCGCGGGGTTCGGCGCGTGGGAAGGAACAGACCAGCGAGAGGTAGTCGAAGAGATTCACGACCGAGGAGAGCGCGAGAGTACGGGACGAGTCGAAAAAATCGCCGACCGCGGGAGCGACGACGAGTGAAGGTCCTCGACAGTTCGTTTCTAATGGACTACGAAGACGGTCTGGCCGAGACGAAAGAGTACTTACTCGACCACAGCGACGAGAAGTTCTTCGTTCCCGCGCCGATTTACGCCGAATTTCTCCTCGGTGGCGTCTACGGTGAAGCGAGTTCCCCCAAGCGGGCACGACAGCATCTCGAATGGGTGGAAGTGTACTCGGCCAGTAAAGAGACCGCCGACCACGCCACCGATATCGCAAACGAAATCGATGCGCAGGGACCGCACCTGTCGCCAATCGACTCCCTCGTTGCAGGCGTTTCCCGCGAATTGGGCGCACCGTTAGTCACCAGCGACAGCGACCACACTCATCCCTCTTACCGGAAGATAATCGACGTTGAGGAGTATCGCTGACCGACCGCTTCCGGCGGCCAGTCGAACTTTGTCTCAGTCGGTCGTACGGCCGCCGTCATGTCCGATATGCCAGACGGAGAAGTCGTCGAGGAGACCGACGACTACGTTCACGTCCGGTTCCGCGACCCGGACGAGTTCGACACCATCCGGACGCCCGACTGGGCCGAGAACGCCGCCGGAGACGTGGCCGAGGGCGCGGAGGTCAGGACCGGGAAGCTGAAAGACGAAGACGACTGGCTGGTCGAGAGCGTGCTGATTCCGGCCGGAACCGACCGCGACGAGGCCGAATCCGAGGCCGAGGAGATAGTCGAGAAGATAGAGAGCTGAGGCGAAATTCCGGCGGATTCGCGCTCAGTCGGCCGCGACGAGGTCCCGGTAGTGAATCGTGGTCTCCTCGCCGACCTCCTTCGTGACGCGCTCGCCGGTCTCGATTGGGACGGGGCGGTCGAAGACGGGGCCGTCGTGGACGAACGTGTGGAACTCGCCGTTCTCGCCGCAGGGGTCCACCTCCTCGGGCAGGTCGGCGAGGAGGTCGGCGTCGAACCGCCGACCGGCGAAGTCGGCGTCGAGGGCGTCGTCGTCCACCGCGACCACCGTGGCCGCGAAGGCGTCGGCGAACTCGCGGGCGACCGATTCGGTGTCCCGGCCCCAGATCGGCCAGTAGCCCGCGACCGGGGCGTCCGCGAGGCGCTCCTCGCGGTAGGCCCGCACGTCTTCGAGGTAGAGGTCGGCGAACGCGATGCGCTCGACGCCTCGCTCGTCGTAGTCGGCCGTGGCCTCGGCCATCCGCTCGTCGTACTCGTCGTTGTCGGCCTCCTCGGGTATCTCCACGAACCGAATCGGCAGGCCGAGCGCGTCGGCCTGTCGCTCGTAGAGGTCGCGCCGGACCCCGTGCATGCTGGTGCGTCCGGTCTCGGCCGAGACCGTGGTCAGCAGTTCCGCGACGCTCTCTCCCGCCTCAAGCATCTTCCAGAGCGCGTAACTGGCGTCTTTGCCGCCGCTCCACGAGAGGACGGTCGGGGCGGCGTCCGGGGTCGCGTCTGTCATTTAGCTCCGGAGTCGCCCGCCGTCCACTGGCACGGCGACGCCGTTGACGAAACTCGCGCGCTCGCTGGAGAGGAACGCCACCGCGTCGCCGAGTTCGCGGGGTTGGCCGACGCGGTCGAGCGGGATGTCGTCTGCCCACGCCGCCAACCCCTCGTCGTAGCTGTCGTACTCGCCGCGCTCGACGGCCGCCTCCACGAGTTCTTCGATTCGGGGCGTCTCGTGCGCGCCGGGGAGGACCGCGTTGACGCGAATCTCGGGCGCGAACTCGCGGGCTTGGGTCTTCATCAGGCCGATGACGCCGCGCCGGACCGCGTTCGAGAGGACGAGTCCGTCGATGGCCTCACGGACGCTGGTCGAGGTGACGTTCACGACGGTGCCCGCGTCGCTCTCGGCGAGGTGCGGGTGAGCGGCCTTCGTCAGCCAAACGGCGCTCATCACCAGCAGGTCGTAGGCCTCGTACCAGTCGCGCTCGGTCGTGTCGAGGAACGGACCGCTCGGCGGCCCGCCAGCGGAGGTGACGACGTGGTCGAGTCCGCCGAACTCGTCTACGGTGGCGTCCACCAGCGCCTCGATTTCGTCCGGGTCGGTGATGTCGGTCGGGACCGCGACCACGTCGCCGTCGCCCGCCGCGTCGATTTCTTCTCTGGCGTCTTCGAGTTTCTCCTCGCCGCGCGCACAGAGCGCGACGTTCGCGCCTTCCGCCGCGAGCGCCTTCGCCGAGGCGCGGCCGAGACCGCTCGAACTCGCCGTTACCAGTGCGGAGTTACCGTCTAATCCGAGGTCCATGCCCGGTGGTTCGGAGGCCGTGGTCAAAGGTCTCGGGGTGGCGGCTATCCGTTCAATTTTCCCTCGTCGCTTTCGCCGTTCTCCCTGTCGTTACGCGTCGATTCGAGCGGTCGTCTCGCCGTGCGGGCGGCCGTATCGGGCCGCGAGGTCGTCTACCTCGGCTTCGTAGCGGGCGTCGAGTCGTTCGACCTCGCGGCGTCCCTCGTCGGTGAGAATCCAGTCGGTGACGCGCGCGTCGTCGGTCGTGCGGGCGTAGGCCGTCGGGTCGTCGGCCGCCTCGCCGTCTTCGAGCGCCCCGAGGTCGAACCGCGAGTCGCGGAGTTCCGACGGGGCGAGGTCCGAGACGCGCCGGACGAGTCCCTTCTCGGCGAGTTGGGTGAACGTCCGCCGGACCGTCGCCTTCCGAACGGTCACGTTCGCCGCTCCCTGCGGGCCGATATTAGCGTAGTCGCCGCGCTCGATGACCGCCGCCACGTCGTCCAGCACGCCGCTGACAGTCGTCGGCGCGTCGCTCTCGTGGTCGTCGCCGACCATGTGATTCAGTATCGTGCGCTCGACGTGACCGCTGGTTCGTATCTCCTCGTCGGCGGGTGACTCCTCCGTTCCGGCAGATTCCGTTTCGTTCGACATACCATATGTTACGTAGTTGCGTTGCATTAAACGTTCGGTACATTACATATCGATTCACACGGCGACTGCGAGCGTGAGCTACGACGCACCACGTGAACGCGACTCGTAACCGCCGACGGGACGCGCCGCGAGAGTCTCGTGTCTGCGGGGCGGGGAGGTACGGGGCGCGGTGCTGTGGAGGTGCGGTCGTGATTGTGGTCGGTGGCAACGAACACCGACCAACCAGTTCGCAGGCTTCCGAGTGACTAGAGATTTCTGAAGAATGGACACGAATCGTGAAGACGACACGGAGTCACGCCTACCGGCTGACCTCGCGGGACTTCCGGACCGTCACCGCGCCGTCGGTCGTCACGCCGATGAGGAGGTCCTCGTGAACCTCCCGGCCTTCCACGGCCTCACCGGCCTCGTCGCTCACGCGCTTCATCAGTTCCGGCGCGGCGTGGTTGACCTTCACGCCCGCCTCGTCGCAGGCGTCGTAGACCCGCGAGGGCACGTCGTAGAGGTCGGTGCCCGTCTCGACCACGACCCGGACCGGCGCGCGGAGCGCCTCGGCGAACGCGACGGTCTCGCGGGCCTTCCCGACGTTCTCGCGGGCGCTGGCCTCGACGCTGGAGACGTTGGCCCGCGACGTGCCGAGTCGGTCGGCGATGGTCGCCTGCGCGACCCCGCGCTCGCGCAGGGCCAGCACCTCGGCCTGTCGCCGGGTCAGGACGCTGGTCTCGGCGTCGAACCCCGCCCGGTCGAGAATCTCGTCTACGTCGTGTTGGTCGGTCACGGACCATCACCCGCCCGCGCCGGGTCGGTCTCCGCGTGGCGTGCGCTCATGGTCGGTGGTACGCACTCGGCACGAAAAAACCCGCCGTGGCGACCGGACGCGAGATGCACGCTGTTGGGACTGTCCACCCCGACGCGACCGGCCGCCGGTCCCGGAGGTCAGCTCCCCCAGAAGTTGTCCCGACTGCCGAGTCGCGTCCGATTCGACCCGTCGTCGCCGTCGTCGCCGTCGTCCGAATCGGCGTGGTCCTCCGAGTCGTCGTCGGGTTCGGTCTCGGTCTCGTCGGCGGCGTCGTCCATCGGCAGGCGCTCTACCTCCTCGCCGTCCGCGTGACTCCCGTGGACGTTCGTGACCCGGACCTTCGCGCGGGCTTCCGGCAGGACACCGTCCACCATGACGATGAACCCGTCGTCGGTGCGACCGACGCCAGCGCCGCTCTCGTGGATGTCCTCTACGTCCACGACGACCTCCTCGCCGGGTTGGACCGGGGCGGTCTTGAGGTCCGAAATCGGTTGGCTGTAGTGTTGACACCACTCGGCTCCGCCGCGGTCGCCGTAGTGTTGACATCCCATCCCCTCGATTCGTTCCTGAAAACTCGGGCACTCTTCAGCGAGTGGACAGTCCGGCATGACTGAGGGTACTGGCCGGTCTACCTAAACCTTTACGTCAACCGTTTCCAGCGGTCGCTCGCGGTCAGGGCGCTGGCGTCCGGAGGCCGACGGTCACTCCCCGGCGACGAGGAGCGTCCTGCCGCCCTTGCGTTCGATATACACGTCGGCCACGTCGGGGAACGACTCGCCGACGTACTCGTTCACGCGGCCGGTTTCGACGCCGGACACGTCGAGTATCGTCCGGTCGGTGCCGTCGGACGGCCGTTCTCCGCGAGCGAACTGGGTTATCATATCTACTAGCTGTCGCGGAACCGGTATGAATGTGAGCCGTCCGGAGCGAAAGTGAAACTAACCGCAAGCATCGGGGTAGAGACGCAGGCCGGAATTTCCGCGAACCGGCGTCCCGAACTCGTCGCTCCCGAACGCGCCGCGAGTCCTCAGATGTAGTAGGCCGCGATGTACGTCAAGAGAGCTAGCAGAACGAACGGAATGATGTGCAGTCCGAGCGCGATGAGGTCGAGGAACGTGTTCTGGGGCCACGGCGAGAACACCAAGAGGAACACGGTGAAAAACAGCAGGATGACCAGCGGGATGATGTTCACCGAGATGTCCAGCAGCGTCTCGCGGTTGAACACGGGATGGGACATGTCGTAAGAGGACACGGTCCGGACGAGTATAACGGCGTCGGCCACGCCGGTCGTCAGCGGCCGACGCGGCCTCAGTCCCCGATTCGACTTCGGCGACTGACGCGACCACGACGCCAGTCACGACCACGACGACCAACTGACCGCTCGGCTACTCGTACAACAACTGCTCGGCCTGCGTCCGCCGTCGGTCCACGTCGAAGTGCGGTTCCAGTTCGGGGTCGGCGTCGAGTCGGTCCAACACGAGGAGTGGGTCGGTTCCGCCGCGCTCGACGCGTTCCAACAGGGCGGCGATTTCGCGCCGGTAGAGCGCCAGCGAGTCGAGCAACCCGACCGCGAGCGCCATCGCCACGCCCGCGTCGCCGCCGGGGAACGCGTCGCTGATGCGGGCGAAGTCGGGCGACTCCGGCGGCTCGTCGTCGGTCGGTTCGAGCGCGAGGCAGTGGGTACAGACCGCGACGCGCTCGCTCTCCTCGGGGAGGTACTCCCGCAAGTCGGTCGGGACCGCGAGGAGTAACTGCTCGCTTCCGCACGAAGAACAGGTCATATCGAATGGTAGCGGCGCGTAGTGAAAAGCGTAAGCGAAAGCGGACCGTCCGAACGTGACGAAACTCTCTCAGTCGTCGGCGGTGACCGTCTCGGCGGCCTCCTCGGCCTCGGCCGCGGCGGCCTCGCGCTCGGCCTTCTCCTCTTCTTCCTTCTTGGCCTTGATCTTCTTGAGACGGAAGATCTCCTCGCGCTCCTGTTCTTCGAGTTTCTGCTCGATGTATTCCTTGTTCTCGTTGAGTTCCGGCAGGAGCTTGAACTCCAAGGCGTTGACGCGGCGCTTGGTCGTCTCGATTTCGGTCAGCATCTTCTTCATCGCGGTCTCGACCTCGGCCGCGAGGATGATGCTTTCCAGAAGCTCCTCGTAGGCTTCCGCGGCCTCGTCGATACGTGCGCTGGTCCCGAGAACGCCGTAGCCGCGCTCGTCGAGTCCTTTCCGGACCTTCGAGGACTCGATTTGGGGGACGACGACGCCCATGATGTTCTTGGACTCGGTCGTGATTTCGGGGTGTTCCTTGAGCGCGGCCGCCGCACCGCGGACCGCCACGTCGCCCTCCATCGCGCGAGCCATGTTGATCTTCTGCTGGGCGAGTTCGTAGTCATCTTCGAGGTCCGAGCGCACGTCCTGCGCTTGGTCGAGGATGTCCATGAACTCCATGATGAGACCGTCACGCTTCTTCTCTAGCGTGTCGTGACCCCGCTCGGAGAGCTGGATGCGATCTTCGATCTGCATCAGGTTCTTTCGAGTGGGTTTGACGTCCTTGGCCATCTTAGGGGGAGTTTGTAGCTCGAAGGGGTTAACCTTTTACAGTCAGCGTCGCGGAATCGGCGCTTGACGACCTGTGACGCCACCGGTAAGCCGAGATTTCTGGTATCACGAGAGCGGACCTCGTACGATTTGCATTGTCAATGTCGCCAGTCCGTTGCCCGTATCGTCTACCACGAAAAACTCGAACCGGAATCAGTCCGCCGCGACTTCTTCAGCCTGCTCATCCTCGGAGTACTCTTCGATGAGGTCTTAGCCGAAAGCAGTATATTAGTAGTGGCCGAGCACGCCGAGTCGTCGTGCTCGCCGTGTTGCGAGGTGAAAGACGAAGTAGCCGAGCAGCAGATAGCCGACTGCGGTTCCGACGAGAACTGCTAACGCTAAGGGCGGGAGTTCCCAGAGTCGGTCACCTTCGACCATTGCTCGCTGAAGAAGGGCACTCCCTTGGGCCAAGGGCAAATATCGTGTCCACGCTAAATTGAACGCAGGAGCCGAGATGAGCGGGATGAACGTGAACTGGAGAAAGGTGAGTAAGCTACCAATACGTTTGTAGAGGACGGTAACACCACCGGCAGCGAATCCTAGACCCAACACGGAGAGAATCGATAACGTGGCAACAGGAACGATTGTAAGGAATCCCAGCGAGAGTGTTTTCCCCGTAATTAAAATCATCACACCTAGAACTATTAAAGACGTGAGGAAGGCACGAACGATTTTTGCGACCCCTTTCGCAAGCGCGATAGGCGCAAAGCCAAAGGGGGTGATAAAGTGTCGTTCCAGTGTTCCCCACTGGACTTCTCTCCCGAGGTCACCCGACATTTCGTAGTAGGCACTGACAGAGAGACTCCACAGGAAATAGCCAACAATGATTCCTTCGAGTTGGTCGGTAAGTGCATGTCCGACGAGCATTTTCCCACCGTAGAACAAGAGGATGAAGAAAGCCAACTGTGAGAAAAGTCCGCCCACAGCATTAAGCGGATAGCGGACGAAAATGAGATACTCTCTGTAGAGAACTGCTTTGATGAGTTGAAGGTATCCGATAGATGCTGGTTGCAGGGACTCTATCGGCACGGAGGTTGAATCCTGGGTCATTGTTGATTACCTCGCGTCATCTGGAGAAACGCTTCTTCAAGATCCGGTTCAACCGTATCGACACTATCGAGTGTGACGTCGTGAGAAGAAAGGAGGTCGGTCAGCTCGTAGAACCCAGTAGAATCAGTTGCAACTTCGAGAACGGTTCGACCATTGTACTGCTCAGTTTCTACGTCATCGAACTGACCTTCTATTATCGAGATAACATGAGGTTCGATGTCGTGGCTTGCGATTCGGTAGCCGTAGGTGTCAAAACTGCGTAGCAACGTCTCGACAGCGTCATCGGCAATGACGCGTCCATCGCTGACGATGATAACCCTATCACAGATGTCTTCGATAACGTCCATGTCATGGCTGGAAAGTACAACGGTTAATTCCCGTTCATCAACGATACGGCCGAGTTCCTTTCGGAGAGTGGTCGAACTCTCAACATCTAGTCCAAGCGTTGGTTCATCTAGAAAGACGACATCTGCGTCGCTCGCCAGAACGCTCGCTAGCGAAACTTTCTGTTTCATTCCTCGAGAGAGGTCCCGAACCGGCTCGTCGGCTTTCTCGTCCATCTCGAGTTGTTTGAGTAACCGTTCGTGCCGATCGGCGACCGAGTCGGGGTCGACACCGCTGACTGTCGCAAAATACCGTAGATTTTCCTTAACGGTCAACCGCCAGTAATCGTTGCGAGCCCCTTCTAGCATTGCATCGATATGTCGATAAGCCTCCTTTGGTCGTTTAGCGACGTTAATACCGTTAACTCGAACGTCGCCAGCGTCAGGCAACATCGTACCAAGAATGCATTTGATGGTCGTCGTCTTGCCTGCACCATTCGGTCCAAGCAACCCGACCACCGATCCGGACTCAACACTGAACGAGATATCGTCGACAGCAACGATTTCGTCTTCCGCCGTTTCGAACGTCTTCGAAAGCCTTTCGACTTCGAGTGCTGGTGTGTTCCCGGAACCTCTCTCAGTCGCGTCATCAGTAGGTTGAATTTCTCGTTTGTCGTGCTGTTTTTGCATCCTTTTCTCAATTGTGGAATAAAAGATGCTATATTAAAAATATAACCATTTAATGACGTTTATGCTCCACTAATTGGGTAGAAAGTGGTCGTCCGGTGTTTGCTCGGGGAACGCGAGTGTCATTCAAGAAGAAGAGCGCAAGGGAGGGTGTCAGGCTCCTGGGAGCGAAGCAACGTGTAGACGACCCCGGAAAGACCATTGAAGAACGTCGGGTTGACGAACGAAGAGTCGTGTCCTGGTAGGGCAAGCGCACCGTCTCGGTCTCGACGGGCAAGACAACGCCCCGCTAGTTCGGTCGCGGTAGTGCGGTCAAGGTCGGTGTGACGTGAGCCTTCTATAAGCGCTTCGACACGTCCAAAGTTTCCACAGCAGACGTTGTCAAACGGTGCCGGTGTCGCATTGGCTGTCTCGGAAAGTGCTGCTTCCGCGTCGACGAGTAGCGATTCGTCACCTAGCTCTTTAGCGAGACCGATCCGTGAAAGGGCGATTCCGGTTCTTCCGTGACACCAGCGATCCTGGTAGTCGGGGTATTCGGGTGACTCCATCCAGTTAGTCTGGTTGGAGGAAAATAACTCTGACTCGAATGACAATGCCTCATGCGCCGCTTCAATGAACCGTGGCTCGTCAGCGGCTGCCCCGAGCCTACCGAGTGCGTAGGCGATTCCGCTCGAACCATGTGCGAAACCAGTACTCGGTGTGTCCTGCGTCGTCTTCCACACACGATAGTCCCCAGCGACCATACGTCCTTGAAGAAGGCGTTCTCCACAGACGAGTGCTCGGTTTAACGCCTCTTCGTCGCCGAACCTATCGTAGTATGCGAGTAATGCGAGTAACGTCCCGGCGCTTCCCTCCACCACATCGAACGTGTCATCGTCCGCAATTTTTTCTCTAGTTACCTGTCGAATAGCTTTCCGTGCTTTGGGTCGGTATGTTTCCTCATCTACCAATTCAGCTGCGACAGAGAGGGCGTACACTGGCGAGCCCACACCTTTCATTCCACCAAAACCGATCGAAGTATCGTCAGAAATAGTATTAATTACCGGTTTAAGAGCTTCTTCGACGATGTTTCGGTACTCCTCGTTTTCGGTGACTTGATATATGGCTGCTGCTGCGAGCGCGATGCCACTTCGTCCGTAGTACAACGAAGGACCGGCCCGAGTCAGCGAAAACGTTTGTCCAGCGGGGGTTACCGACACCCACCCATGCCCGTTGTTAGATTGAAGTACATCGTCAAACAGGCTGAGTGCTTCGTCCAGAAACCGATTGGCCGTCGTCGTGGTTGAACACGGAAGGTCAGTCGTCGGTGTCTCGGTTGCCCGATAACTCTGCCGTATCAGCCAAGCCTGTCGACGCTTGTCGGCGGCGTCCATTTCGTCAAGTCGATGTCGAAGGAGTTCGTACCCCGAGGTGTCGGCAGTTGCTTCTAAAGGCTTATTGTCGTGATATATGGTTTCTCGGTCGGAATAGGACGAGAACCGTGGAATATCGAGTCGGCGAAGTGCTTTGCGTTCGGCGGCGTACATCGGCCAATAAGACTCTGCTTGGGCATATGGATGGAAGTACAGTGCCGCTAAACTTTCCATTTTGACAGTGAACCAGACACCATTTCGAAGCGGTGCTAAGTCAGTGGCTGATTCTAGAATTGTATTATATTGTTGTGTAGGGCGGTACAATAGACGGTTTTTGACATCTGTTACCAGATCCGGAGTGACGATTTCCGTAAGAAATAGGCCAGAATCATGAAGTTCACGGATCGTCTCATACGTTCTTTCAAAGCCACTAACGAGCGAGTTAATATGATTTTCCGGCGGATAGTCTTTGGCGTCGAATGTCGGCGTATTAGTGCTCCGGTTAATCACCTCCTTTGACTTCGTGACGGACATGACATCTGTGTTGATTGCTTTAATCGAGGAACGCGACCGATTCGACAGACTCGAAGTGCCACTTCGTGTGCCAAGTCCAGCAAGGGCCGTCGCTAGTTGTTCTCCATCTATGTCCCCTGGTTCGCCAGTCAAACTGGGGAGTAGTCCAGACAGAAGGACGGAATTGATAATTTCGTTAGCTAATTCCGTTCTCGCCGGAAGTGACTTCGGCCCTACGTGTGGATGCAACAACGTCTCTCCGTCGACGAGTACTGGGTTGGCTCTGCTGACAATTAGGTTCTCTAACGAACAGTCGGTAAAGTTGAGAACATACGTGAAGCAGAGCAATGCACCAGCACGCTCGTAATACTTCTCAACAGCAGCATTGTCTGGGAGGTCTTCGTACTCTATGAATTCCATCCAACCATAACTGTCGCGAGGCAGGTAGTTCGGTGTCTCGAATTTTGGGGTTGAGAGATGATTGTCAAGTCTATTTAGAATTTCGTAGAATGATGCGCCTCCTTCGACAGGTCGTGGTTTGTATATTATACTACCAGATTCGAGTGAAACGCGAACTGGGACGCGACCTCCGGCGTGCGTGTCCTCCGTGAGCGGTTCAAGTTCCATTACGGCACCATCAACCTGAAAATGTTCGTGTAGCAAATTTAGATCGTCTTGAAGTCGCTGATACGTCTCCTCGACGGTAGTTATCCATTGTTCGGTTATTTGAATAAAGTTTCGCGCGAGTACTGGATACTCTATACAGAGGTCTTTAAACGCACCGTCGAACACTTCATTGACGAACTTTTGATAGTATTCAGTTGGAGGGTCTGCGAAGTCGTCCGGGTCAGCCGCTATTAGTTCCGGGTCCTTATACTCCACAAAGCTCTTAAACTCGGTATAAAGTACTCTAACACTGTGTCGCTCAAGTCGCTCTAGGAGCCACTCAATCAGCGGTGATATAGTTCGGAGATCGATGTTATCAGAGAGACGATCGTAAGCGTACATCGCGATCGGAGTTAGTATATCATCGAATGGCAGATCCTCCGATGAAGGTATATTGGGTCGGTTACTACAGGGAGAGTTTTCAATGTAATCAATCAGTCTTTCGATTTCTGTAATCCAATCCGGAAACGGAAGATCTTCTGGCCAATAATTTTTAGTGGCGTGTCTTCTGATATTTGATTCGGTGAGACCTTCCATTGCAAGGCGTTTCTGAAATGATTCCTCATCTGGAAACTGCGCTTTCCATTCGTGCAACAACTCCTCTGAATCGGTAACTGAATCGTGTCCGACAACATTAGTAGGCCCATTTTCTCGCTCGTGGAATGTCCGTGCCTGCCCTGCAAGTTTACGTTTTTCATCTTCTAATAGCATTTTTAATTAAAATAGTTAAATTATCTGGTTAATGTCCCCTTATCTCCTGCGTTCTGACGCACCTAGTTTTTGGAAGCGTAATCAAACGAATAACGAGTGCAGACCGCAGATTGTGCTCTACACGGGAACTCGGCCTCAGCGTCATCCCAGTCAACTACGGAATCAGACTCGTCGCTTTTGAACTTGTCAGCATGCATTTGTTTGTCGGCCGTTGCATCCACACCATCAGATATGGCAATTGACATGCAATGTTGGATAATTAACCCTAGGTATTAAATTTTTCGGTTAATATTTTGCTTATATATTTAAATTTCGTATTTATAATTATCCTATTATTAAGCACCAGCGGAAATAAACTCCATAATGATATCCAACCAATGGCATTTAGCTTAGAACCTTCGTGAAAATATAGATTTTGTGTGATCTGTGAGAGTCGAGTACGCCGAAAACGGATTGAGGTAGCGTCAGTCGTCCTCAATCCGCCGCGACCTCTTCGGCCTGCTCGTCCTCATAATACTTTTCGATGAGTTCCTCGTCGATGCGGTTGAGTATCTCCTTGGGGAGCATGCTCAGGAGGTCCCAACCGATGTCGAGGGTCTCGTCGATGTCGCGGTTCGTGTCGAAGCCCTGGTCGACGAACTCCTCCTCGAATCGGTCAGCTAAGTCCAGATATTTGTTGTCGCGCTCGGAGAGGGCCTCGCGGCCGACGATGTTTACGAGGTCGCGCTTGTCTTCACCTTCCGCGTACGCGGCGTACAGTTGGTCGGAGACGTCCCCGTGGTCCTCGCGGGTCAGGCCCTCGCCGATACCGTCGTCCATCAGGCGCGAAAGGCTCGGCAGGACGTTGATCGGGGGCGTGACGCCTTGAGAATTGAGGTCACGGTCAATGTAGATCTGGCCCTCGGTGATGTAGCCGGTCAGGTCCGGAATCGGGTGGGTGTCGTCGTCGCCCGGCATGGTGAGGATGGGAATCTGGGTGACCGACCCGTCTCGACCCTCGATACGACCGGCGCGCTCGTACAGTTGCGCGAGGTCGGTGTACATGTATCCGGGGTAGCCACGGCGGCCCGGCACCTCTTCGCGGGCCGCACCGATCTCCCGCAGGGCCTCACAGTAGTTGGTCATGTCCGTCAGGATGACCAGCACGTGGTAGTCCTTGTCGAACGCGAGGTACTCCGCGGTGGTGAGCGCCAGTCGCGGCGTAACCGTCCGCTCGACGGCGGGGTCGTCCGCGAGGTTCATGAAGACGACCGAGCGTTCGAGCGCGCCCGTCCGCTCGAAGTCCGCCATGAACTCGTTGGCCTCTTCGGCCGTGATGCCCATCGCACCGAAGACCACTGCGAACTCCGAGCCTTCGTCGTCGTCGCTCGCTTCGTCTTCTTCCGGCACGGTCGCCTGACGGGCAATCTGGAGCGCGAGTTCGTTGTGCGGCAGCCCGGAGCCCGAGAAGATGGGGAGCTTCTGTCCGCGGACCAGCGTGTTCATGCCGTCGATGGCCGAGACGCCGGTCTGGATGAACTCCTCGGGGTACTCGCGGGCGGTCGGGTTGATGGCGGCACCGACGATGTCGTCACGACGGTCCGGGACGATTTCGGGACCGCCGTCGATGGGGTTGCCGGAACCGTCCAGCACGCGACCGAGGAGGTCCTCGGTCACGGGCATCTTCATCGTCTCGCCGAGGAACCGGACCGAACTCTCGGTGTCGATACCCTCGGTGCCCTCGAACACCTGAATCGAGACGAGTCCGTCGCTCGATTCGAGGACCTGTCCTCGCTTGGTGTCGCCGTTCGGCGTCTCGATCTCGACGATCTCGTCGTAGCCGATGGGCTCGTCTACTTCCGCGAACACCAGCGGACCGCTGATTTCCGTAATCGTTTGGTACTCTTTCATGGTTTAGTAGAGGTCTCGGAGCTGTGCTTTGATGTCGTCTTCGAGGTCGGCAACGAACTCGTCGGCTTCGTCGTCCGGCGTCGTCGCGATGCGGTTCAGTCGGGGCGCGGCGTCGATGTCGGTGATCTCCTCGACCGGGACGCCAGCGTCGAGCGCCTCGAAGGCCTCGTCGTTGAACGTCCGAATCGCGCCCATGATGAGGTAGGACTTCTCGGGCGGACAGTTGGTGTCCACGTCGTGCAGCGCGTTCTGCTGGAGGAACGCCTCGCGGATGTAGCGGGCGACTTCCAGCGTGAGCTGCTGGTCCTCCGGCAGGGCGTCCTTACCGACGAGCTGGACGATCTCTTGGAGTTCGTCCTCCTCGTCCAGCACGTCCACGGCCCACTGGCGCTGTTCGGGCCAGTCCTCGGCGACGTTCTCTTCGAACCACGGGTCGAGCTGTTCCTTGTACAGCGAGTACGACTCGTTCCAGTTGATGGAGGGGAAGTGACGACGCTCGGCGAGGTCCGCGTCGAGCGCCCAGAACGTCTTGACGATACGCAGGGTGTTCTGCGTGACCGGCTCCGAGAAGTCACCGCCGGGCGGGGAGACCGCGCCGACCACGGTCACCGAACCCTCGGTGTCGTTGATGTTCTCGAAGTAGCCAGCGCGCTCGTAGAACTCCGACAGGCGCGCGGCGAGGTACGCGGGGTAGCCCTCCTCGCCGGGCATCTCTTCGAGACGCGACGAAATCTCGCGCATCGCCTCGGCCCACCGCGAGGTGGAGTCGGCCATCAGCGCCACGTCGTACCCCATGTCGCGGTAGAATTCCGCGATGGTGATACCCGTGTACACGCAGGATTCGCGCGCCGCGACAGGCATGTTCGACGTGTTGGCGATGAGGCAGGTGCGGGACATCAGCGGCTTCCCGGTCACGGGGTCTTCCAGTTCCGGGAAGTCGTCGATGACCTCGGTCATCTCGTTGCCGCGCTCGCCACAGCCGATGTAGACGACGATGTCGGCGTCGGCCCACTTCGCCAACTGCTGCTGGGTGACGGTCTTGCCGGAGCCGAACGGTCCGGGAATCGCCGCGGTCCCGCCCTTCGCGAGCGGGAACAGGCCGTCCTGCACGCGCTGGCCCGTCACGAGCGGCGTGCGCGGGGTCTTCTTCTCGTCGGCGGGACGGGCCTCGCGGACCGGCCACTCTTGGCGCATCGAAATCTCCTCGCCGGTGTCGAGTTCGACGACCGTCTCCTCTACGTCGAAGTTGCCGCTCTCGACGGCGACGACTTCGCCGCCGTCCGAACCCGGCGGCACCATGACCTTGTGGTCGATGCTCTCGGTCTCGGGCACCGTGCCGAGGATGTCGCCGCGTTCGACTTCGTCGCCCTCGCTGACTTCGGGGTGGAACTCCCACGTCTTGTCGAGGTCGATACCGGGTGCGTCCACACCGCGGTCGAGGAACGCGCCCATCTTGTCTTCGAGGACGGTCAGGGGTCGCTGGACGCCGTCGTAGATAGAGTCCAGCATCCCCGGACCGAGGTCCACGGAGAGGGGTTCGCCGGTGTTCTCGACCGGTTCGCCCGGCGCGACGTTCGATGTCTCCTCGTAGACCTGAATCGTCGTCAGGTTCCCTTCGATCTCGATGACCTCGCCCATCAGCCCTTCCTCGCCGACGTACACCACGTCGTTCATCCGGGCGTCGAGGTCGGTCGCGGTCACGACCGGTCCACTTACGCTCTCGATTTCGCCGTCCTCTCGAACGGCATCGCTTTCAGTTGCTTGGCTCATACGTTGTCACCTTGTTCGTCTTCGTCCATAAGGTCGATACCGATCGCACGCTTGATTTTCTCGCGCAGTCCGCCGCTCCCCGCGCCGCCGCCGATGGAGACCATCGTCGGTTCGACGCTCGTCTCGACTTCCTCCCGGACCTGCCGGGACAGGTGGTCGAGGTCCTCGTCGTGCATGACGACGATACCGACCTCGTCGTCGTCGAGAACGCGGGAGACCGCGTCGTCGAGTTCCGTCTCCTTCTCGTCTTCGGGGACGTTCTCGAACTTCCGGACGCCAGCGAGTCGGAACCCAGTCGTGAACTCCGGACTGCCGACGACAGCGATTTCTTGGCTCATAGCATCACCAGTTCGCTCTCGATTTCGTCCTCGCTCAGGCCAGCCTCGCGGCCCCGAGCGATGGCGCGGATGTTGTCGACTTCCCGCTCTTTGGCCAGCACGTAGGCCAACACCGGACAGATCGACAGCGGGAAGACGTGCGAGAGGTGGTCGGAGTACTCCAGCAACGCGGCGTCTAGAGCGTGCTCGAAGCCGATGAGGCTGTCGGCCCGCTCTAACTCGTCCAGCGCCGCCGAGAGGTCCTCGCCGTACGTGCTGTCACGGATGAACGTGACGAGTTCGTCCACGCTCGCGGCGAGTTGCGACAGCTCCGAGGCTCGGAACAGTTCGCCGCCCTCGATGAAGTAGTCGGCCGGGTCGAGGTCCGCGCCGCTTCGCGCGATGCGGAGCGCGTTGCGGGCGTTCCGGAAGTCGATCTCGGCCTGCAAGAACTCGACGTACAGTTGGGTCGCGCGGTTGTCCGTCTCGGTGACGCCTTCGATGAGGCCCTCGTAGTACGTTCGGTCTACCGCGTTTTCCAGCGGAATCAGGACGCCGGTCGCGTCGTAATCCTCGTACGCCGCAGTCAGCGCGTCGCCGTACCGCGTGCTGTCGAGCATCTCGACCGCGTCCTCGATGGACGCGGCTTCGACCAGTCGTTCGAGGAACTGCCGGTCGAACTCTCCGGCGTAGATGAGGTCCTCCTCGATGGCCTCGCTGCTCGAATCCGAGTAGATACCCCGGATGACGGTCTTGACGTTCCACGCGTCGAACTTCCGGAGGTACCGGGCGATGAGTTCGTACAGCGTCCCGTCGGCCCACCGCAGCAGGTCGTTGAAGTGCTTGGCGAGATTCCGGTTGAGGGCGTGTTCGATGAGGTCCACGCCGTCGTAGCGGGCACCGAGCGCGTTGATTTCGTCCTCGTACTCGGTCTCCTCCATGTACCGGGCGATCTCGCCGGGGCCCATGCGGACGAGCTTTCGGTAGTCCTCGTCGTCGAACAGCGCCGCTCGCCGGGCCTGCACCCGAGCGGTGACGTACTCGTAGTTCGAGGTGCCTTCCGTCTTTGGTACGCTCATTGCTCGAAGAGGCGTTTACTGATGTCCTGAAGGTTGTCGTCCCAGATGTCCTCCAGCACGGAGTCGAACGTGTTGTTCACGCGGAGACGAGACTGCTCGCTCTCGACCACGACGCCGCCGAGACAGTCGTACTCTCCGGCGTACTCGTAGCCGTCGTAGTCGGTCACAACGTCGGTGAGCAACTCGTCGTCTTCGGGCTTGCCGTAGACGTGGACGGTGTCGCCCTCGTCGAACTCCTCGCTGGCGGCGTCCAGCAGTTCGCGCGTCAACTCCTCGCGCTGGTCGCCTTCGAGGCTGGCGATGCGGTCTTCGACTGCCGACCGAACGTCTTGGAGTACGTCTCGGCGCGCTTCGAGGCGCTTCTGCTTGGCTTCCAGCTTGGCGCTCGAAAGCTTCTGCTCGCGCTCTTGGGCGATTGTCTGTTCGGTCTCCCGTTCTTGCTCCGCGAGTATCTCCTCGGCGTCGCTCTCGGCTTCGGAGATAATCTCTGCTGCGCGCTCGTCGCCCTCGGAACGAATGTCCTTCGCGCGCTCGCGGGCTTCGTTTCGAATATCCTCAACTACCGTGTCCAAACTCATTGATGAAGAGGGAAAGGGGTGCGTTTAACCGACGAAGAACGTGACCAGCGCCAGAATGACGAGCGTCTCGGGCAGGACCGTCATGATGAGGCCCGTACCGAAGAGGCTCTCGTCCTCGGCGATGGCACCGATGGCGGCGCTACCGATACCGCGCTCGGCGTATCCCGCACCGATAGCCGCGAGACCGACCGCGAGGGCGGCCATACCGTTCTTAGTGATGGTCGGACCGGTGGCGGCACCGGTGTCCTGTGCGAGCGTTACCGCGTCGACGAATGCAGGTGCAAGTTCGAGCATGGTTTCTGGTTCTTCTGTGGCTCTCGTAACCGGACAGTCGTATTTCCCGCTACTGTAGTCATAAAGCTTCCCAAAAGAGTTCGGCAGCGACACCGTTCTGGACGGCTCAATCCGGTGTTTATGATACCAATTACCAAAGCGTATCGCGCGAAAACGACCGATTCCTGTAAATCGAGAGAAAAGAAACGAGGTCAGTCCTGCGTGGTGTACGTCCGGTCGTGACCGAACGGTTCGTACTCCTCGCCGCCGCCCTCGTAGAACTTGCCGAAGAACTCGACGTATTCGAGACGGACCGCCTGTAGACCGGCGCTCGTGATACCGAGCGCCAGCACGAGGAGGTGCCCGAACACGAGGACGAGCAGGCCGATGAGCAGGCCGCCGATGCCCGAGTGGAACAGGCCGCCGAACATGTGGCTCGTCACTTCATGGCCGTGGTACATCGTCCCGACCTCGGGCATGTGGTTGATGCCGAAGTGCCACTCGGCGTGGCTCCCCTCGCCCGTGACGAAGACGCCGAAGAACAGGAGATTGACCACGAAGGCCATCCCCGCCTTGGCGAGCAGGACCGCGGCGATTCGGGTGTACGAGAGCGCGTCCGACAGGACGCTCAGACTCTCCAGCAGGCCGATGAGCAGGCCGGGGCCGCCGAGGTGCTTGACCTCGCCCGCGACGTAGAGGACCAGTCCGAGTCCGCCGATTGCGAGACCGAGCGTCCCGATCTGCGACGAGAAGCCGCTGAAGCCGAACGCGAAGGGCTCACCGGCGAAGATGTCGAACAGGAAGCCGGGCTTCGCCCCGCTGGCCTGCGTGCTAAATATCCACGTCCAGACGCCCGCGAACAGCAGGACCCACGAACCGCTTTCGAGGACTGCATCGACGGGGTCGTGGCTCAGCTCCTCGACGAAGCCGAACAGGTAGCCGACCGTCATGTGGAACAGACCCACGAGTATCGAGACGACCAACCACGTCAGGGCGTAGTCGGCGTTGACCGGCTGGAGACCCTTCTTCATCGGCGGTTCGCCGCCCCAGACGATGCTTCCGAGCTGGTGCAGGCCGAAGACTTCGCCGTACAGCACGCCGAACAGCGCCGTGAAGCCGCCAGCCCACAGCGCGATGCCGCCGAGGCTCTTGAACGCCTCGTTGTCGAAGCTACTGTAGAGCCAGTAGCCGACGCCCATGTACAGGAGTCCGTAGCCGAGGTCGCCGATCATGAACCCGAAGAACGCCGGGAACGTCAGGAACAGGACGACCGTCGGGTCGAACTCGAAGTACTTGGGGCGGTTGATGGTGTTGACCAGCAACTCGAATGGCTTGACCGTGCCGGGGTTGTCCTGCACGACCGGCGGCTGGTCACCGTCCATCGTGGTGCCGCCGTCGGCGGCGACTTCGCCGCCGGTGGCCTCATCCTGTGCGGCGGGTTCTTCGTGACCCATCGCGTCGCGGGCGTCGTACGAAGCGCGTTCGAGTTCGTCTACTTCGACGCGGTCGCCGACCGCTTGGCCGAGCGCGCTAGTGAGTTCGGTGTAGCGCTCGGTCGGAATCCAGCCCTCGGCGACGAACGCGTTCTCGGTCGTCGCGAAGTTAAGCGGCGCTTCGGACTTCTGAACGTCGATGGTCAGCTTCTCCTCGGCCGCCAGCAGGAAGCCAGCAGTGTCGAGTTTGACGTTCTCGATCTCGTTCTCGACGCTGTCGAGCTTTGACTGGAGCTTCTGGTGTTCGTGTTCGAGTTCTTCGACGTACTCGGCGGGACTACCCTCCGCGTCGGGCACGTCCAGCGAGGCGAAGTCCACGCCCACGAGGAGTTCGTCCAGCACGTCGTCGTCGGCGCTCTCCTCGGGGTAAGCGAAGACGGCGACGGTGTTCTCGCCGGAGAACGTGCCGAACTCGGCGATAGAGTCGGCGTCGGCGAGCGCGCTCCGGACCTCGCTCTCGTCGGCTTCGCCGACCGCGACCTGTAGGGTCTCGTAGCCAGACAGCAGGTCGAGGTCGATACCGAGGTCCGCGAACGGCTTGACGGAGTCGAGTCGGTCCTCCACGTCGCGGAGGTCATCCTCTAGTTCGCTCCGGCGGTCGTCCAAGTCGTTGACCTCCTCGCGGACCGACTGGAGTTCGTCTTCGAGCGCCTCGTCGGTGACGATGCGGCTCGGTCCGGCGTCCTCGTCGTCGATGTCGAGGATGCTTTCGAGCGACCGGACGGTGACGAGTTTCTCGGAGGCGTCGTCGGCACCCTCGACGGGGTCGCCCGGCTCGAAGCCGTCCCACGAGCCGTCGTAGTTCGAGAGGTGGACTAGATTCAGCTCGTGGACGGTCTCGATGACATCGTCCATGACGGCGCGCGAGCCGGTCACGGACACCTTACTCATTCGTTCAGGTCTGAGCATGCACCGCCTCCTCGAACAGGTCTACCACGTAGTCGGTTACTTCCTCCTCGTTCCCGCGCGCCCGCGATTCGAGTTTCTCACGCTCGTCCTCGCCGGAGGCGAGGACCTCTTCGCGCTCGGCCTCGATTTCCTCGCGGGCCTCGGCGAGACGCTCGTCGTGGAGTTCGGACGCCTCGTCGTCGGCTTCGCGCCGAATTTCTTCGGCCTCTTCGCGAGCCTCGGAGATGCGCTGGTCGCGCTCCTCCTCGGCCTCGGCGACGATATCGTCGGCCTCCTGTTCGGCCTCCTTGATTCGTTCGAGAACCTCTGGCCTCGGCATACTAATCACGCGAAAGTTGCAGAAGCGCGTATATACTACTTGCGAACTTTTCCCCGGTTGCGGTGACATGGTAGCTGTTTCCAAACCACAATGAGATGCCGGGAACGACGCGCAGACCGAATAGCAGGATTATTTGGCCAGCGGTCCTAACTGTTAGCCAATGGGTATCCTCGAAGACAAGAGTCGGGCGCGACTCTTCTACAAGTACCTCTCGAAGGTGTACGATACCGTCAACCCGTTCATCTGGAACGAGGAGATGCGCGACCAAGCCCTAGAGATGCTCGACATCTCCGAGGACGACCGGGTGCTGGACGTGGGGTGTGGGACCGGGTTCGCCACCGAGGGCCTCCTCGAACACACCGAGAACGTCCACGGACTCGACCAGAGCGTCCACCAGATGGAGAAAGCGTGGGAGAAACTCGGCAAGCGCGACCCCGTGAGCTTCTACCGCGGCGACGCCGAGCGCCTGCCGTTCAAGGACGACACCTTCGACGTGGTGTGGTCCTCGGGGTCCATCGAGTACTGGCCGAACCCGGTCGTCGCCCTGCGGGACATGCGCCGCGTCGTCAAGCCCGGCGGGCAGGTACTGGTCGTCGGCCCGAACTACCCCAAGTCGTCGGTGATGCAGAAGGTCGCCGACGCCATCATGCTGTTCTACGACGCCGAGGAGGCCGACCGGATGTTCCGCGAGGCTGGGTACACGGACATCCACCACTACGAGATGGGACCGAGCTACGACCCGGACATCGCACTCACGACCATCGCGCGCGACCCCGAAGACGAGTAGTTGCCGACAGGACTCCTCGAACGCCGTCGGCTCACGCTACCTCCTCCAACTCCGCGAGAACGGCCGAATCCGTCGAGACCACCACCGTCACGGTCGCGCCCGAGGACATCGCGGGGTCGTTCGTCCCCGCGACCGCGAAGCTCGCCGTCTCGCCAGCCGTCCACCGCTGGTCGGCCGCGCTGTTGAACGGTCCGGTCGGTCCCGGCCGGAACCCCTCCGCCGAGAAGAACGGGACCGGCGGCTGTGCGTCGAGCGCGGTTCCGTCGATTCGGACCCGCACCGAGAGCGCGGTCACGTCGAGGGCGTCGCCGCCGCGGTGGACCAGCGTGACGCGGTTCTCCTCGGCGTCGAGTCGCAGGTCGATGGCGGCGCGGGGCGAGTCGGTCGGCATCGGCGTACCGAGTGCGACGGTCCCGACGGCCCCCGCGAGAACCGCGGTCACGACGAGGAGCAAGACGACGCCGAGGACCGGCGACACCGCGCGGTCGGATAGCGACACCGCGCTATCGGATAGCAACTCCGTGGACACGGACGGGGTTCGTCCCGGCTTCGCTTTTCAACCTTCGGCCGTGACGCGCGAGTTCTGAGGCGACTTCTGAGAATAGCGTCGTCCGCGAGCGAAATCGAGAGGACCGACGCGTGCTACGACTGGACCGGCGTCGCCGTCAGGTTGACCGTCCGGAAGTCGTACGAGGCGCGAACCTCGAACCGGTCGGCGGGCGAGAGCGTCCAGAGGAAGCCCTCCGCGTTCGTCCGGCCGACGAGTTCGCCGTCGATTCGGACCTCGCCGCTCACGGGCGCGCCGGTCTCGTTCGTGAGTTCGACGCGGAGCGGACCACCAGCGTAGGTGCGGTTGACCGTAACGGTGAGGTTTTCGGAGGTATTGGTCGCGCTCGGTCCCGTCGGGAGCGGGGTGTCGCCGGTGAGCCGTTTGTACTGTATCTCTCGGAACACAGATTCCGTACCACCGTCGTAGTAGGCGACGAGTTCCCCGTGCGTGTGTTTTATCCACATTCGATAGATATTGTTGGTACCGTACTGCTGGTTCGTCCCGGTACTTCGCCGGTTGTCGAACGCCCAGCGGTACCGCTCGATGATGCTGTCGCGCGCGCTTCCGATAGTCGATTTATCCGAGAGTGCCGGGTTCCGTCTGTCTTTGCGAACGATTTCACGGACGTACTGTCCGTTGAGTATCGACGCGAGGACTACGCCGTCCTCGTTGGTCGCTACGTAGGTTCGAGTCGAGGACTTTTGACCTTGTACCGTAGCTGAGAGCCGGTCACGGACCGGTCCTTCGAGCATCACTAGTTTTCCGTTTAGCGAGTACGACTCCGTGTCCATCGTAACCCGAGGAATCGAGTCGGCACGTGACCGCAGCGTATCAACCAGCGTGCGAATTTCGCCCGCTTTCGCATCGATGTGACCCAGTGTTCGCAGATACTCGCTCGCTGAAATCGTCCCGTTCGTAAACGCTTGGGTCGCCTGTCGTTCTCGGGCTTTGAGCGAGATGATGTGGTTCTCGATTTGGTACCGGTACCGGTTCAAAATCTGCTTTTTCTTCTCGATGGTCTCGGCGGATCGCAGCTGCCGGTCGAGTACGTTCCTGTTTAGTTTCGTCTCGAACTCGTCCCGGTTGATAGTGAGCGAACTTCCGAGAGAAATCGACGGCGTATCGAACGCTGTTCGAGCCGGTTCGGACCCGAGCGTAGTCACGTTCGTCGTGTTTCCGTCCACTGACAGCCGAATCGTGCCGCCGTCTGTCTGAGCGAGCGAGTCGTTCATCGAAACGGGGGTGAGCGAGGCGTTTCGGGCGGGCGCTGGCGCGGTCGGTGCCGAGGCCTGCACCGCGACTGCTCCGGGGGAGAGGGCGAGCAGTAATGCCAGCATAACGGGGGTGAGGCGCATACGTGCGCCTACTCGGGGACCCATCATTAAAATATTCCCGGAAGTATGAAACCCGACGAGAACCGACGAGAGTACCCGAGACGTTTTACGGACGCCGCTGACGTTTTATTTGTAGATAGAAAGTATTTTCTTGTCGGCGCATTCACGCGATGGTATGCGGTTACTCGCCGCCCTCCTCGTCGTCCTCCTCCTCGTCGGCTCCGGCGGAGCCGGGGCGAGCCACTCGGCCGCCGACCGAGCCGACGCCTCCCAGCGCACGCAGGCGCAAGCGGTTCCGGTCGCCGACACCGAGACCGTCGCGAACGCCACGAACTCGACAGGAGCCAACGTGACGGTACGCGAGGAGACCCTCATGGACATCACGCTCCGCGAGAACGGCGACGCCCGGTGGAACGTCACCGCGCGATATCTCCTCGGTGACGACAACGAGACCGAAGCCTTCCGCGAACTCGCCGCGGAGTACGAAGACGGCCGCGCCGATTTCGGACTCACTTCGGGACCGTTCGAGCGCATCGTCGAGCGCGTGAACGACAGCGTCGAACGCTCGATGGAGATTCGAGAGGTCGGTCGGTCGGCGCAACTCCGACGCAACGGCACCGTCGGCGTCCTCTCGCTGTCGTTCACGTGGACGAACTTCACGGAGATTAGCGACAATCAGATCGTTCTCGGCGACGCGTTCTGGCTCGGGTCCGATACGTGGCTCCCGACGCTCGGCGACGAGCAGACGCTGACGATATCGGTCCCGAACTCCTACTACCTGTCGAGCGGGAGTCCGTCCGGCGGGAAAATCGTGAACGGCACGGTCCTGCGCTACGAGGGACCCCAACAGTTCGAGCGGGGGGACTTCGATATGACCTACTCGCCGAAGAACACCGAGACGCCCACGACGACCCCGAAGGAAGGATTCTTGCCCGGCGGGTCGGGCCTCTGGGGTGCCGTCGTCGTCTTCCTCCTGCTGACGGGGAGTTTCGGCGCGTACGCGTTGGCCCAGCGGCGCGGCGTGGACCCGACCCCCGCCGCCGAACCCTCGTCGGCGGACGCGCCCGACGACGACGACGCGGGAGCGTCGGCCGCCGAACCGCGGGCGAACGACGACGGTAACGCCCTCGCCGACGAGCGAGCGTCGGAGGACGAATCCGAACCCGAACCGGAACTGCTGAGCGACGAGGAGCGCGTCCTTCGACTCCTCAGGGACAACGACGGGCGGATGAAGCAGGGCCAGATCGTCAAGGAGACCAACTGGTCGAACGCCAAGGTCTCCCAACTCCTGTCGAAGATGGACGACAACGACGACGTGGACAAACTCCGCATCGGTCGGGAGAACCTCATCACGTTGCCCGACGAAGACGTGACCGAGATGGGTTGAAAACCCGCGTCAACCCGTCGAGCGTTTCGCGTCGCGCGTTTCGAAACCGTTTACCCCCAAGACGGAGACGTACCGGGTATGAAGGTCCTGGTGACTGTGAAGGAGGTCGCCGAAGTCGCCGACGACTTCGAGATAGCGGGGACCGAGGTAGACGAGCGCTACCTCGAATACGATTTGAACGAGTGGGACGACTACGCCGTCGAGGAGGCCGTCCAGTTGAAGGAGGACGGCCCGGCCGACGAGGTCGTGACCGTCACTATCGGTCCCGAGCGGTCCGAGGAGACCATCCGGATGGCGCTGGCGAAGGGCGCGGACCGGGCGGTCCGGGTCTGGGACGACGCGCTGGAGGACGTGGACTTGCTGGACGTGGAGACGAAGACGAGCCTCCTCGAAGCGGTCGTCGAGGAAGAGGACCCCGACCTCGTGTTGTCGGGCGTGCAGGCGGGCGACGACGCCTTCGGTGCGACCGGCGTCTCGCTGGCCGACGAAATCGGCTTCCAGTGGGGTGCGGTCGTCAACGCGCTCGACTACGACGACGACGGGAACGTCGCGCACGTCCACCGCGAACTGGAGGGCGGCGTCGAGGAGCTAACCGACATCGACCTGCCCGCGGTCCTCACGATTCAGACCGGTATCAACGAGCCGCGATACGCCAGCCTCCGGGGCATCCGACAGGCCCAGAGCAAGGAAATCGCACCCAAGAGCCTCGACGACCTCGGCCTCGACGCGGGGGCCGTCGAGAGCGACCTCGATTTGACTTCGATGTACGAACCCGAGAGCGAGAGCGACGTGGAGATGTTCGAGGGTGACGCCAGCGAGACGGCCGGGCGACTTGCGGAGGTCCTCCGCGAGAAGGGGGTGGCAGAATGAGCGACGTGCTTGCCGTCACCGAACACCGCCGCGGCGAACTGCGCGACGTGAGCTTCGAGGTCATCACCGCCGGACGCGACCTCGCCGACGAGACCGGCGGCGACCTCCACCTCGCCGTGGTCGGCGGCGACACCGAGTCGTTCGCCGACACCCTGAACCGCGAAGGCGTGGACGCCATCCACACCGTCTCGGAGGGCGAGGAGTTCGACCACGACGTGTACACGCAGGCTATCGAGGCGCTCCACGCCGAGGTGGACCCCGGAGTTCTCCTGATGCCCAACAGCGTCAACGGCCTCGACTACGCGCCCGCCGTCGCCAACAGCCTCGACCTCCCGCTGGCGACCGACGCCGTGGGCATCGAGTACGACGACGGCCTGACCGTCACCCGAGAGATGTACGGCTCGAAGGTCGAGACGACCGTCGAGGTCGCGGGCGACCAGCAGGCAGTCACCATCCGGAGCGCCGAGTGGCCCGCCGCCGAGGGCGTCGGCGACGCCGACATCTCGGAGTTCGACGTGGACATCGACGCCGACCGCGGCGCGACCGTCACCGGCTTCGAGGAGGTCGGCAGCGGCGACGTGGACATCAGCGAGGCCGACTTCATCGTCTCCATCGGCCGCGGTATCGAGGAGGAGGACAACCTCCCGCTCATCGAAGACCTCGTGGAGGCGACCGACGCGACGCTAGCCTCGTCGCGACCCATCGTGGACAACGGCTGGCTCCCGAAGAACCGGCAGGTCGGCCAGTCCGGCAAGGTCGTGACGCCGACGGTGTACCTCGCCATCGGCATCTCCGGCGCGGTCCAGCACGTCGCCGGGATGAAGGGCGCGGACAACATCATCGCGGTCAACACCGACCCGAACGCGCCCATCTTCGACATCGCCGACTACGGTATCGTCGGCGACCTCTTCGACGTGGTTCCGGAACTCATCGAGCAGTTCGAGTAGACTTTCGGTCTCCGTTCGGGTCAGTTACGGTCGCGCGGTTCAGTCGAGTATCTGCCCGAATATTTTCCCCATCGCGGTATAGAGGTGCTGAGTCACCGTCGAGGGCGACAGGTCGAGTTCAGTCGCCAAATCGCTGACCGATGCTCGGCGGGGTTGTTCGAAGTAGCCGTGCCGGTACGCCACCCGAAGAATCTCGGACTGTCGCTCCGTGAGGTCGGCCATATCGACGGTCGAGATGGTTGTCGGGTCCGATCCCGCATCGCTATCGACTAGTTGCCGCACCGAGACCGCCTCGGCACGCTCCCGGAGTTTCTCGACCGCCCGCTGGAGTTGGTCAGTGTCCTCAACGTGGAAGGTGAGCCAGAGTCGGCCCTCCTCGAATCGGCTCTCGGACACCGGGACGCCGACCGCTTCGAGTCGGTCGCAGGCGCACTCGTCCGGTCGGGCGAACCGGAAGACGCCACCGTCGTCGTAGCGGAAGATGCGGGAGAAGGAGTCGAAATCCGGATTCGAGGGAGTCTCGGACAGAACTACCTCCTCTACGTCGTTACCGCGGGACACGACCTCGACGGTTTCGTCGTCGGAGTCGGCGAGGTCGGTGACGGGACAAGCCTCAGGGCTCTTCACGACGACTTTCGCGCGCATATTTTCAATATTATCGCTATATGTACTAAACTCTTACCGGGGTACGTCGCACCGGCGACGACCGTTTAAAATGCCGCCATCTTTCGACACAACCCACATGCTCGTCGTAGGTCTACGTGAAGATGCGGTGATGCCAATGGCAGTAGCCCAAGATTCCACCCCCGAGCGGAAGGACGAACAGGACGACGATGTGAAAATCGTGGCCGACATCTCGACCTTAGACGAGTGTCGAGACGACGTGGACGCCACGAGCATGAACGTCGTCGGAACCGGCGCACACAGCCACTCCATCGTCGATTAATAGACCAGTTTCCCATTTTTATCATGCCCGAACTATCCCCGGAGGAGCGCGAGGCACTGCGAGCGCAGAGTGCCACCCCGAACAGGTGGTTCTGTGAATACCTCACCGAACTGTTCGTGGAACTCGACTACGTTCCATCGTTCCCCGTTAAGGTCCTTTGGGAAGTCGAGAGCCGGTGCCATCTCGACTGCGAACACTGTTGGGCCGACACGACCGACGAGATAGACGGTCCGTCGCTGGAAACAAAACTGGAAACCGCCGACGAAATTGCCGAGGAGGGCGCGGAAGTCGTCTCGTTCTCGGGAGGCGAGCCGCTTCTCGCACCGGATTTAGAGCCGGTCGTCGAGCGCCTCAAAGACGGCGACGTACGGGTTGAGCTACTCACAAACGGGGAACTCGTTCCGAAGAACATCGACTGGTTAGCGAACAATCTCGACGACACCGACGAAGTGCAGGTCAGCATCGACGGTCCACCGGCGGTCCACGAACGACAGCGCCCCGGAAGTTCGTTCGAGCGACTCCGACGCGGAGTAGGGCTACTGCGCGAGGAGGGCATCTCCGTGCGCGCGAACTTCACCGCGACTCCCATCAACGTCGAGACACTCTCGGAAGTCATCGGGATTTGCGCCGAGGAGGGTGTCGAACCACTGAGCGTCCTCCCGGTGTATCCGATGGGTGACGGCATCGAACTCTGGGAGCGGTTCTCCGCCGAGACGTTCCTCGAAACGGTCGCCGCGGCCGCGGTGGATTGTCCGATAGAACTGGACATCTACCTCCCGATAGAGGCCTTCGAGTTACTCAACTGTCTGAAAATCGAGGAACCGACCCCTGCTGCCGACGGCGGCGAACTCAGGGTGCCGCTCCCCGAGGCCCGCACGCACGTCCAGATTCAGGCCGACGGCGGCATCTATCCGGGGAGCGAACTCACCGACCCCGCGTACCGGAACGGGAGCATCGCCGACCGTACGCTGAAAGCCGCGTGGGAAGACGATACGTGGGACAACCTCCGGGAGGGTCGCCGCCTGACCGAGAGCAAGTGCGTCGATTGCCCGTACCGGTCGCGCTGTGGTGGAGGAAATACGGCGCGCGTCCTCCAGTTCTACGGCGACATCCACCACGCCGACCCGTTTTGTGACTACGTTCCGGAGTCCGAGAGTATTTAAAATACCGAGGATATTGCAGGTTTCATTCACACTGCTGGGCCACGAACTTCGAGTAGGTGGTTAGATGGCCGAGTACGAACACGACGAGCCCGGAGCGATGTCCGAGACGGAGGCCGTACAGACCATTCTCTCGACGGACACGCGGCCACCCGAAGGAATACAGGGCAAGTACAACGACGCGACGATGATGCTGAACAAACTGGCGTTCCGTGAGGAGGACCAGACCGAGTTTCCTGCGATAATCGGCATCGACATCATCAAAGCCTGCAATCTCGCGTGTGACCACTGCTTCCTCCAGTCACAGTCGGTTCCCGACGCGTACCCGACGTTTGAGCAGCTCGAACTGCTCCGCGACCAGTTGGACGAGGCCCGACCCGTCAAGGTATACCTGACGGGCGGCGAACCGACCCTTCACCCGTCGTTTTACGACGTGTTCGAGTTGTTCGCCGACGGTCCCTACGATCTCACGGTGTTCACGAACGGCGTCCTAGTTGACGACGAGATGGTCGCCGAACTCGCGCCCTACGCGGGGGAAGTGAGCTTTCAGGTCAGTTTCGACGGTCTCGGTGAGGTTCACCGGCGAATCCGGGGGATAGAGGCTGAACCGGTCTTGGACGGTATCGAACGTCTAAGCGACGCGGGATTTGACGTTCACTTGCGGACCACCGTCCAGCCCGGAAACGTCGAACAGATTCCCGATATCTACGAAAAGAGCGCAGAACTGGGTGTGAACTACGTCGAGTTCGCGCCCATACTCCCGACGTTCGGGTGGGACCACCTCACCGACGAACCGTATCCGGAGTTCCGCGAGCGGTCGCTGGTCGCCTACGCGGAGTTTCTCCGGAGCCGAGAGACCTTCCCGGTACCCATCGGTCGGGACCCCGTACCCGTCCCCTGCGGTTACGACGTGAGCGACGAGGCTGCGCTCGACGGATACATCTGCCCCGCAGCCAGTACCGCGCTCGAAATCAGCGCCGAGGGCGAGGTGTATCCCTGTCCGTACCTCCACCACGAAGAGTTTAGCGCCGGGAACGTCTACGAGGGGGACGCCAGCCTTCAGGAGATATGGGAACGCTCGATGGAAAACCCGGCGTGGGCTTGTATGGTAGCGTACACCAACGTCGGCGGCGACGACTGCAAGGAGTGTCCTCACGCCGACGCGTGCAAGGGCGCGTGTCCGGCCGCGGGGTTCGCCGACACAGGCAAAGTATCGAATCCCGACTACCGCTGTCCCCGAGTCACGGGTGATTGAGATGTACGAGCTACGCGAACACGTCCAGCGACGATTCGAGCCGAACCTCGAAGACGGGCTGTTCCTGATATAC
The DNA here is from genome assembly GCF_004765815.2 of Halorussus salinus. NCBI lineage: Archaea > Methanobacteriati > Methanobacteriota > Halobacteria > Halobacteriales > Haladaptataceae > Halorussus > Halorussus salinus. The sequence goes on from NZ_SBIS02000011.1 coordinate 198,452, forward strand.
GACGCCAAGAACGACGAGTTCCGGACCGGCGGCGAAGTCGTTCGCGACATCGTGGACGGCATCGCGGAGGGTAAGTCACTCGACGAGATAGAGCAGCAACTCGTGGTCGAACGCGACATCGAGCGCAGGAACGCCGAAGCCACTGTTCGGGAAGTTTGTGATCGATTCGAGTCGGCGGGATTCCTCCGGCGACTCGACCCCGACGGCCGAGCGACGCCGAACGATGCACGATAATATCGAAAGAAGGACATATAGTTGCGACGGAGATGCCGACAGATGAGTACCACGAATAGACTGGGTGAGTACGTCGCACAGGTCACCGACGGCGTTCTCCGAAACGACAAGCTCCGCGCGCTGTTTCCGGCATTCGTGGGCATCTTCCTTGTCGGCGAACTCTACAAACAGGCGCTCCCGCTGTACTTCGAGGCGGTCGGCATCCCGCTGGCGGTCCTCGGGGTCGTGAAGAGCGCGGCCAACGCCGTCGAAATCGGCGTCTCGCCGGTCGCGGGCGTCCTCGCCGACCGGACCGACCGGATGGGGCTGGCCGCCGTCGCCGCCGTCGCCGCGAGCGTCGTCCTCGCGGCGTTCGCGCTCCGACCCGGACGGGCCGTCGTGACGGGACTCGTGGTGCTGACGGCCGTCGCGTTGCTGTTGCTGAACAACGCCATCACGCCCGCGGTCAACGCGGCGCTCGAGGAGGGCGTCGAGGGAATCGGCTGGGGCGTCCGCGACGTTGGGATGTACCTCGGGAGCGGAGTCGGACTCGCCGCGGCCGGGGCACTCGTCTCGCGGACCGAGCGCGTCGAGGTCATCTTTCTGGTGGCGGTGCCGGTCCTCCTCGGCGTCGGCGCTGTCGCGTGGCGACGGCGCTCCGGCGGGGCGCTCCGGGCGGCGCTGTCCGACATCGAACTCGATGACCTGTTCGCCATCGGCGTCCGCGAGCAGGTCCGTTCGGTGTCGAACCGACGACTGCTGTACGCGTTCTGCCTCGTGGAACTGGCCACGACCGCCGGGATGGGAATGACGATGTTCCTCCTGCCCGCGCTGGCGACCGACCTCGGGTTGGCGGCGTCGGGCTACCTGTTCGTCTACTCGGCCTCGCGGCTGGTCGGCGCGCCAGCGAGTCTCGTCGGCGGGGTCGCGGCCGACCACCTGCCCAAGAAGTGGCTGTTCGTCGCCAACTACGCCGTCGAGGGCGCGATGTTGGTCGCGTTCGGACTCGCGGACGGTCCCGCGCTCTTCCTCGTCGGAATGGCCCTGTTCGTCGTCCAGACGACCTTCGAGCCCGGCGTCGTGGCCTACTTCTTCGACAACTTCGACGACGAGGAGGGCGGCACCATCTGGGGAATCAAGGGGAGCGTCCACAAGGTCGCCAACGTCGCCGCGCCGGTCGTCGGCGGCGGTCTGTACGCCATCGACCCGCACCTGTCGTTTCTCGCCGGGGGCGGGTTGATGCTCGTCGGGTCGGGAATCGCGACGACGCTCCCGCGGTGAGTGACGCCGGGCCGACCGTCGAAGTCGGCGTTTCGTCACGTATTTGATTCGTCGGTCGCCAGTCCCGTGCGATGGACTCCCCTGCAGTCCGGCGGACGCTGACCGTGGTCGTCCTCGGCGTCCTCGTCCTCGCCGGAAGCCTCGGCCTCCTCGGACTCTCGCTGTCGGCGGATGCCGGGCAGTCGGCGGACGCCGGTCGGTCGGCAGACCCGACAGCGGGTCGCGGCGTCGGGCCGCCCGTCTCGACGCTCCACGACGAGGGCGCGACGGGCGAGAACGTGACCGTCGGCGTCGTAGACGTGACCGGATTCGACACCGAATCGCGCGCGCTCGCCGGTCGAGTCACCGAGGCCCGAGCGTTCGGCGAGGCGTCGGTCTTCGGCGACGACGCCAGCCACGGCACCGCGGCGGCCGAGACCGTGGCGCGAATCGCGCCCGACGCCGACCTCTCGCTGGCGACGGTGGACTCCCCGACGAGCTACCGGCGCGCGGTCGAGTGGCTCGTCGCCCAGAAGGTGGATATCGTCGTCGCTCCGGTGTCGTTCTACGGGATGCCCGGCGACGGAACCTCCCCCGTCGCCGAGGTCGCGGAGCGCGCGACCGAGGAGGGAGTCGTCTTCGTCTCGCCGACCGGGAACCTCGCGCGGAGCCACTGGGCGGGCCGGTATCGCAACGTCGAGAACGAAAGCGTCAGGTTCGGCGAGAGTACGCGAAACTACATCAGAGGAGACGGGCGGGACGTGACCGTGTGGCTGTCGTGGGACCGGGACCACCGCGGGCAGGACTACACCGCGAAGCTCTACTGGACCGACGGCAAGCGGAGTCGGCTGGTCGCGCGTTCGTCGCCGTACCCCGGCGACGGAGTGCCCAACGAGCGCATCGTCGCTCGCGTTCAGTCGGGAACCTACTACCTCACGGTCGAGGGACCCGCGAACGCAACAGGTGCCCGTCTCGAACTCTCGTCGCCGACCCACGACTTCCAGCACGTCCGGGCCGAGGAGAGCCTCGTCGCGCCCGCGAGCGCCCGGTCGGTCCTGACGGTGGGCGCGTACGACACCGACGGCGGCCGGGTCGAACCGTTCGGTTCCCGCGGGCCGACGTTCGACGGCCGAAACGGGGTGGACCTCGTCGCTCCGAGCCGTCCGACCGCGGCCAACACTGAGGGGTTCGCGGGCTCGTCGGCCGCCGCGGCGTACGCTGGCGGTATCGCAACGCTCCTTCTCGACGAGCGACCGGGTCTCTCCCCGAGAGCCGTCGAGCGACGGCTGGAGACCACCGCACTCGACACGGGCCAACCGGGAATCGACCCCGTGTCGGGGCACGGCCGACTCCGACCGGTTCGAGCGGTCGGGTTGGGCAACGCGACCGAGTGAGCCACGACGCGACCGCTTAAATCGGTCTTTAAGTTATGAACAACGTTTAGTGCCCGCTTTGGGAAGATTCGACAACGAGACGCCATGTCGGGACTCATCGAACGACTCCAAGACCGGACCGCGAGTGGCGACGAGCAGTTGCGCGTCCTCGACGTGGAGGGCGACGAGACCGACGACGTTCTCGACGCGCTCGGTCCCGACACGCGCCGGGAGGTCTACCGTACCCTGTTCGAGTCGCCCGGAACGCCCTCCGAACTCGCCGAGCGCGTGGACACGTCGGTCCAGAACCTCCACTACCACCTCTCGACGCTGGAGGAGGCCGGACTCATCGCGCAGGTCGATACGCGATACTCCGAGAAGGGCAACGAGATGGCGGTGTACGCGCCCGCGACCGACCCGCTCGTGCTGGTCGGCGACGGCGACATCCGCCCGCAGGTCCGCCACTCGCTGGCGGATGTGGTCGGCGGACTCGGGGTGCTGGCGGCCGCCAGCCTGCTGGTCCAGCGGGGCGTCGAACGACTCGCCAGCCCCGCAATCGGCCGCGGGACCGTGGTCGGCCCGGCCAGTCCGACGGCCGACCCGACGACGGCCCGCGAGACCGTCGCGTGGTTCGTCTTCGACCTCGCGGAGCCGGGCGTCGTCTTCTTCGTCGGGTGTCTCGTCGTCGTCGCCGTCGCCGCGCTCGTGATGGACCGGTAGCGCGAAGAGAGAAAAGTTGACGCGAGCGGAGCGTCGCAAGAACTCTCAGTTGCGGAACAGACCGAGAACGACGCCGATTCCGACTACTGCGAGGAGGCCGCCCGCCGCTAGCAGGCCGACGCTTCCGAGGAGTCGGTCGCCAGAGTCGTCGGCGGTCGAACCGTTCGCGTCTCCGTCAGCCGAGACGGTGCCGACTGCCGTCGCGGTGGCGGTCGGCGGCGCGTCGTCGCCCGAATCGCTGGCGTCGGTGAAGACGACGACTCGCCCTCTGGCCTCCAGTTCGCCGTCGGTCGTCGGCCCGGCGTACAGGCGCACGTCGTAGGAGGCGGGCGCGAGCGGCGAGTCGAGCGACGTTTCGGCGGTCTCCTCGACCACGCGGGTACTCCCGTTGTCCACGACGCCGAGCGTGGGCGCGTCGGTTCCAGCGCGGTCGGTGTGGAAGAGGATGGTCGCGCTCCCGTCGCCGTCACGGTCGCGGACGGTCCCGTTGACGACGTAGTTGACGCTCGGGCCGCCGACGGAGACCGAGACGGTCTCGGCCTGCCCGAACAGCACTTTGATCGACGCGGTCCGGTTCTGGGTGACTTCCGTGACGGCTTGGACCGCAGGGCTATCGACGGATTGGGCAGTCTCGTCGGTCGTGGTCGTCTCCGTCGCGCAGTCGCTCGAACAGACGACCCGTCCGTCGGCTTCCGCCAGCACGGTCTCGTTTCGGTAGACTCGAATTTCGAACTCCTGCTCGGGTAAGCCGCTCATGTCGTAGCTCGCACCGAACGTCCGGTTGTCGGAGACGCGGACCGTGTTCGTCTTCAGGAACATCTCTCCTTTGACGTTGACACTCAGGTTCGTTCCGGGTTCCAGCGTCGTCTTCCCGCGAATCGTCTGGTTCGGCGCTGGGTCGAGGAGTAACTCCTCGCCGTCAGTGAAGATGGTCGCGTCGGCTCCGTCGGCCGTCGCGGCCGCCACTTCCGGAACGGTCACCGGCACCGCGATGCCGGAAGTCACCGCGAGGAGGGCGAGGAGGGCCGCGGACAGCGGTACGTCGGTCGGTCGTTCGCTCGGGGACATACGCGTCGATAGACGAAGGGACGGGAAAAATGTGTCACGTTACATTAACCTGTGATTTAAGCTACGGCTACCGGTCGAGACCCCACGACGACGAGACACCACGTATCGTCACGTACTTGTTTTATCGGTCCTGAGTCCCGGCCAATGGATTATCCCGAGTCCCGGAGGGCGATGGTCGAGGAGCGCCTCGAAGCCGTCCTCGACCGCGTCGAACCGACGGAACTCGCCGACGAGGTTCGGCACGTCGCGCTGTCGGGGGGCAAGCGCGTCAGGCCGACCGTCACCGTTCTGTCCTGCGAATCGGCCGGAGGCGAGGCGGAGGCGGCCGTCGATTTCGCGGTCGGCGTCGAACTCGTTCACGACGCCTCGCTGGTGGTGGACGACATCATCGACCGGTCGGACACCCGCCGGGGGAGCGCGAGCGCGTGGGCCGAGTACGGCTACTCGCCCGCCATCGTGGCCAGCGACGGACTCATCGGCGAAGCCTTCGAGTTGTTCTCGCCGGACCCGCGAGCGATGGAGGCGGTCGCCGACGCGATGGTCGAACTCGGCGAGGGCGAGGCGACCGAACTCGTCGCCCGGCCGACCAACCGCGAGGAGTACATGGAGTTGGCCCGCCGGAAGACCGGGGCGCTGTTCCGGGCCGCCGCGGAGTTGGGCGCGATAGCCGCCGACGCCGACCCCGCGACCGTCGAGGCGTTCGGCGAGTACGCCGAGAAGGTCGGCGTCGCCTTCCAGATTCGAGACGACGTGCTGGACGCGACCGCGGACGAAGACGAGTTGGGCAAGCCCACCGGCCACGACGCCGAGATGGGCCGCCCGTCGATAGTCCGCGTGACCGACTTGGACGCCGAGGAGGCCGACGCCTTGGCCCACGAGCAGAGCGAGGCGGCGCTAGCCGCGCTCGACCGCGCCGAGACCCCGGACCTGACCGCGACCGACTACCTCCGGGACTTGGCGGCGTTCGTCGTGACGCGGGAACACTGACGCCCTTTTCCGTACTCAACTCGGTTCGGCCCGGCGGGACCGCCGGGATTCGGCGATGGCGAACGCGAGCGTACTCGTGAGTCCCAATACTGTCCCGACCGTGAGCATCACCGCGAGGTAGGTGAGCCGTGGGAGTTCCAGCGGCACCCGGTGGAGGAAGTACGCGCTGATGGCGTGGAGGACGAGCGCGATGGAGAGGACGTAGAACGGCGCGTTGAGGTAGCGCCACTGGAAGCGGTCGGCCAGATACTCGTCGGTAATCTGGCCGAGGCTGGTGGTGACGCCCGCCGCGGTGAACCACGTCACCGCGCCGTGGACCAGCGCCGCCAGCACTTCGAGCGGTCCCACCGGTCCGCCCGCCGATGCCTCGACGGACTCCAACGTCTCGACGCCGCGGACCCCGCCGACGACCAGCAGGGCAGCCGCGACGACGTAGGTGATGAGCGTAACTCGGCCCGCGTAGAGGCTGTTTCTGGCCTTCTCGGCCGCGCGGTCGAGGAGTCGTTCGACGCCCAGTCCCCTGCCGAGGACGTAGAGACCGAGGAGGCCCGAGGTCACGCCGAAGACGGCCGCGCCGGGGAGGCCCAGCGAGTCCGAGATGATGGCCAGCGGGTAGATGAGGAGCAAGATGCCGAGCGGCACGAGGATGGTCCCGCGGGTCTCGGGGTCGTCCAACACCTGCTTGATGGTGTAGTACATGGATTCGAGGTCTTGGGCCTGCCGGACGACGACCCGGCGCACGCCGTCGATGGGCACCCGCGAGCGGATGACCGGGATGACGCTCTCGTCTTGGGCACCGTCGGTGACGATGACCGCTTGGACCTCCTCGCGGGTCGAGAGGCTGGCCAGCACCTCGTCTACCTCGTCGCCGACCGCCCGGTTCGCCGCGATGTCGCCGCCGTCGGTGCCCGTGACGACCGCGACCTCGACGGTCTCGTCCTCGATGCGGTCCGCGAGGTGGACCCCCTCGAACATGACGTTCACGTCGCTGTCCTCGGGGTCAGCGGTGGCTAACGCGACCGCGGCGGCTTCGACGTTGTCGCGGCCGACGACGGGGGTGTCGAAGTCGGTCTTGCGACCGAGGTCGTCGTCGAGGTCCACGCAGAGGACCAACAGCATTACTCGGGGGTATGCGTCCGGGGTTTAACTTCTTTCGGGACGCCTGACAGCGGTCGGAATCGGGAACGTCTTCCCTCGACGGAGAACGTGGACGCTGTCGGGTGCTTCTTCTCGAACGACTCCGAACCTCAATGCGCACGCTTTTTCAGCGTTGGACGAATATACGTCCAGTAACGAATGATATCGAAGGGTTGCGAACAGTGCGCCGAAGGGGGCAAGATGGTACTCTTCGTCTACGGCTACTGCGACCAGCGCGATTGTTTCTACTGTCCCCTCGGCGAGAACCGCAAGAACGTGACCGACGTGTACGCCAACGAGCGGAAGGTCGAATCCGACGAGGACGTACTCGCCGAGGCCAAGCGCATGGACGCGCTGGGGACCTCCATCACGGGCGGCGAACCCCAAGAGGCGATGGAGAAGACCTGTCGGTACCTCCGACTCCTCAAAGACGAGTTCGGCGAGGACCACCACACGCACCTCTACACCGGCATCACCGGCGGCCGCGAGAACATGCGTCGCCTCTCGGAAGCGGGCTTGGACGAGATTCGGTTCCACCCGCCCCTCGATTTGTGGGGCGAGATGCACGGCACCGAGTGGGAGGAGATTCTCTACATCGCCCGCGAGGAGGGCCTGACCCCCGCGTTCGAGATTCCGGGCATCCGCGCCGAGGAGGAGTTCCTCGAATTCTTGGACGAGGGCGCGGCCGACTTCTGCAACGTCAACGAGTTCGAGATGTCCGACGGGAACTTCCGCCGGATGCAGGAGGAGGGCTACGAACTACAGGACGGCCACATGAGCGCGGTCGAAGGCTCGAAAGAAATCCTCGACAAGATGGGCGACCACGAGCGCGTCTACTTCTGTACCTCCGTGTTCAAGGATTCGGCCCAGCACCGCAACCGGATGAAGCGCATGGCCCGCAATATCCGGCGGGAGTTCGACGAGGTGACCGACGACGGAACCTTGGTCTACGGCAAGACGTGGGAACCCGAGCGCCGCCTCCGCGAACTGGGCGTGCCCGACGAGTTCTACACCGCGAAGTCCGACCACGTGGAGTTGGCGTGGTGGTTGCTCGAAGAGATGATAGAAGAGGGCGACGTGGAGAAGGGTGAAATCGTCGAGCAGTACCCGACCGTGGACGGGCAGGTCGTCGAGCGGACGCCGCTGGCGTGACCGACTGCGGCAATTCTACAGATTGTTCCTCACGGTAAGTACGTCGCTTTGAGCGATCGCTATCGTTGTCTGAGGTCGCTTACCGCGGTCGAGAGAGCGCACGCCAACGAGAACGCCGACCGTTCGCGGAGAGGCCGACCAGCGGGAATTTTACGACAGCGCGCCGGAACGGCGCACATGGTTAGTCACCACCGCACCGAAATCGGGCGCGAGGTCCGAGCGCGCGCCGAGGAGGTCTTCGCGGGCGTCGAATCGAGGTGGGACGACGTACCCCGATTGAACCCCCTGACCGTCGAACCGCTCCCGGACGACGACGCGACCTTCCCCGACAGCGCCGCGGCGTTCTTCGATCGGTTCTACCCCTACGCCGCCGGGGCCGCGGTCACGGACGACGAGGGGCGACTCCTCTGCGTCTACAGTCCGGTCCGCGACGAGTGGGAGACGCCCGGCGGTGCTGGGGAGTCCGGCGAGCGCCCCGAGGAGACCGCCCGCCGGGAGGCCCGCGAGGAGACCGGTGTCGAGTGCGAACTGACGGGCGTCCTCCAGACGCGACTGATGGAACTCGACCTCGGAGAACCCGAACTGCTGGCGATTCCGGTCGTGGAGTTCACCGGGCGCGTCGTCGGCGGGGAGGCACTTTCGGGAGGCGAAATCGAGGACCACGGCGAGATTTCGGACCTCGACTGGTTCGGTCCCGACGAGCTACCGAGCCACGTCCGAGAGTACGAGCAGAAGGTCGCGCACCTACGGTCGCTGGACTGACGCAGGACGCGAAGACAGAGAGTTTACACGCCGGTCGAGTACCGCAGAATCCCGGCGACGCCGCCGAACGCCGACTGCAACTGCTCGCCCTTCTCGAAGTCGGTCGAGATAAACTTCGTCTCGGTGCCCCGCTGGTCGGCGATGTTCATCAGGAACTCGATGGCGTCCTCGCGCTCGTCGGCTTCGACCTCCGACCCGTCCTCGCAGGTGTGAGTGGGCGTGTCTTGGCGCTGGTCGACGAACTCGTACTCCTCTTTGTCGCCGCAGTCGTAGACCACCACGTCCTTCCGGAGGTCCTCGCTGAGGAGCAGTCGGTCTACCGACCCCATGACGAGGTTCTGGCGAGTCGGCTCGAAGCCGTAGGTCGCCTTGTTGCCGTCGTGGAGCTGTTTGAAGAACTCCTCCATCTCGTTCTTGTCCTTCATCACCTCGGCGTCGGCCAGCGCGTCTTCGGCGTTGTCCACGAGGTCGTAGAGACCAGACTCGTCGGTGTAGGCCACGTCGAACTTGCCCAGCACTTGGTCCTGAAGCTCGTGGTGGAGGTAGTCGCCGTCCAAGAACTCGTCTTTGGTCGGCGAGGGACCGCCGACGAGGACGCCGTCGAGTTCTCCTCGCTTCGGGACGAACAGGTCGTTGGCCATCTCGGCGACCTCCTGATAGAAGTTGTCGATGGCTTCGAGTCGCAGGCGGGCGAAACGCTGGGCGGACTGACCACCTTTGCGCTGTTTGCCCGGCACCAGCGACGAGGCCGATTTGACTGGTTCGACCCGCTTGCCCTTCAGCCACCCGACGTTGGCCTCGCGCCGGTCCAAAACGATGAGTCCGTACAGGCCCTTGTCGGCCAGCATGCCCTCCAGCGGTTCGGTGAGGAACGCCGAGTCGCAGTGGTAGCGGAACGACTGGACGGGGTCCGGCGGGTTTTCGAGGACCTTCGTGACCATCTCGGTCCGGCCGCCGCCCGAGTCGATGGCACCGCTGAAGATGACGATGCCGTTGTCCGGCGGGTAGGTGTCGTAGTAGCGCAGGCGGTCCTTGATGGACGTGAGCGCGTCTTGGACGTTCGTCCGGGTCTGCTTGGACTTGATGTTGCTCGCTTCGCTATGCTCCTGAGTGACGTGGGCGACCACGTCGCTAATTTGCTTGTCCGGCGGGATGTAGATAGTGACGAGCTGAGTCCCGGAACCCTCGTAGTCTCGGAGGTCCTCGATGACCTTCTGGAACTCGTACTTTTTCCTGTCGGACTGCTCGCCTTCCTGCTCGCTCATTAGGACGTTCTAGGCTAGCCAGAGGGTAAGTAACCTTTGCATACAATCGTCGTGTATCGAACGTGGATTCCCGGACGACGCCGGTTAGCCGCTCTACGGCCGACGATCGCGTTCCCGTCGGGGACCGACCTCAGTCGTCGGAGTCGGCGGTCGTCGCCAGTTCCCGCTCCTGTTCCTGCGAGGAGGTCGTGAACGGCGTAATCGCCGCGGTGCGCTGGGCGACGACCGAGATGCGCAACACGAACGCGAACAGGATGGCCAGCGGTGCCGCCGCGAGCGTGATGGCGACCGGCACGACCACCGCGAGCGTCGTCGGCGCGAGAATCGGTTGCGTCGAGGCCGCGAACACGAGCAACATCGTCAGCGCCGTCAGTTCCGCCGGGATGCCGACGTAGAGCAACATCCGCGAGAGGTACGCGAGTTCGTCCTGCAGGTACAGCGTCTTGAAGTACTGGCGAGCCACGTCCAACTGCTGGATGCGGACGATCAGTTCCTCGAGGAGGTCGTCTAGCTCGTCGGAGAGCGCGTCGCCGTACGTCGTCTGGATGTCCCGAATCCGGTAGATCTCTTGGGAGTAGTTGGTCTTCAGCGTGACCGACAGCGCGTTGAACAGGCCCACGTCGGACCGCTCCAAGACGCGTCTGGCGTGCCCGATGTTGCGCTCGGTGTCGTCCAGAAACGCCGAGAGCTGTTCGGCCGCCTCGTCGTCGACCACCTCGTCGGACTTCTCGTCGGCCGACTCGACGCTCTGCTGGGCGCTGTCGAGAAGCATCTCCAAGAAGTCCGAGGGCGTCACCGGAGCCACCCCCTCGGTCAGGGTCTCCTCGACGGCTTCCCGGTACTCGTTGACGCCCTGTATCTCCTCGCGGAGGCCGCCCGGCGAGTTGAGGTGCTGGGAGATGACCAGTTGGTTGATGGAGAGGACGATGGTAATGAGCGTGAGGTTCCCGCCGATGAGCGCGCTGAAGATGTAGAACAGCGGGACCATCTGTTCGTGTGTCATCCCGAGGAGCAGTTCGAGCGAGAGGAAGAAGACGAGGAACCCCGAGAGCAACGCTCCGGCGATGACCGTCCGCTTCTCCAACAGGAAGAACCACTCGAAGGGGTTCTCCAGCACCGAGCCGAGACCGTTGCTGAGTTGCGGAAACGTGTACTCGTCGGCCGAACCGTCGTCGCTCGCCTCCGCCATCCTTGTCGCTCCTCGGGTCGGAACGCGGTTGAATACTTCGGCCACCCGACGCGACCGGGCCGAAAGTGTCGTCGCTCACGGACTAACTTTATATGCGTGTCATGGTTCGATTGGGACAACGAGTATCATGTCCGACACGGTATACGCGATAGCGAGCGGCAAAGGAGGTGTCGGGAAGACGACGACCGCCATCAACCTCGGGGCGATGCTGGCCGACCGCGGTCACTCGGTCGTCGTCGTTGACACCGACCTCGGGATGGCGAACCTCGCAGACTTCCTCGACTTCGAGATAGAGACGCCGACGCTCCACGAAGTGCTGGCGGACGAGACCGACTTCGAGGAGGCCGTCTATCGAGCGCCGGGCGACATCGACGTGCTGCCGAGCGCGACCGACATCGAGGCGTTCGTCAAGTCCGACCCCGCGAACTTGCAGGGGGTCGTCGAATCGCTCCGCGACGAGTACGACTACGTCCTGCTGGACACGGGCGCTGGCGTCAGCTACGATACCCTCGTGCCGCTGGCGCTGGCCGACGCCGTCTTGCTGGTGGCGACGCCGGACGTTGCCTCGGTCCGGGACACCGCCAAGACCGGCGAGTTGGCCGAGCGCGTCGAGACCGCGGTCCGGGGCGCGGTCCTGACCCAGCGCAGTAGCGACATCCTGAACGCCGACGACGTAGAGGAGACCCTCGGTGCGGAAGTCCTCGCGGTCGTCCCGCAGGACGAGGCGGTCCCGATGGGCATCGACGCCGGGCGACCGCTCGCCGCGTTCGCGCCCAACGCGCCCGCCGGGCAGGCCTACCGGGACCTCGCCGCGATTCTGACCGGCGTGGCCGACCCCGACCCGGAACTGGAGGCGAACGCCGACGTGGAACTCGACCCGGACGCCGAAGTCGAACCGGACGCCGACCCCGACGAGACCGAGGCCGAACCGTTCGAGATGGCGGCGACCGACGCCGCCGCTGACGCCGCATCGGTGGACACCACTTCCTCGGACGCCGACCTCACCGCGTCGGACTCGCCGGACACAGACCGTACCGAACCCGATTCGCCGGACACCGACCGTACTGCGTCCGACTCACCGGACGCGAGCGGCCCCGAAGACCCGCTCAGCGCCGACGCCGCCCAGAACGTCCGGGACGCGCTCGGCGACGAGTCGGGCGGCGACGCGGACGCCCTGTTCGGGAGTGAGTCCGAAAGCGGCTCCGGGAGTGAGTCTGAGGGAGGGTCCGGAAGCGAGTCGGGAGGAGAGTCGCCAGTCGCCACCGACTCGCGGGACGCCGACGGGTCGCCGGACGACGCGACCGGTGACTCGTCGGACACCGGCGAGGCCCGGAGCGTGGACGACCTCATCAGCGAACACATCAGCGACGAGCGACTCGGCGCGGGCGGTGACGACCCGCTGGCCGCGAGCGACGACGCGTCCGAGGGCGGTGACGACCCGGACGAGAGCGCGGCGAGCGAAGGCGCGGGCGACGAGGAGAGCGTTCCCTTCGGGAGCGACGGCCCGCTGGCTGGCGGTAACGAGGACTCGGCCGAGAGCGCCGAGAGCGACCCGCTCGCCACCGACGACTCACTGGCCGACGACCCGCTGGAAGACGACGGCCCGCTGGCCGCCGGAGCGGACGCCGAGTCCGTCGTGGCGGCCGACTCCGAGAGCGACCGAGGAGACGGGTCGGACGACGCGACCGGGAAGTCCCCCGGTGGAGCGTCGGCCGACGGGAAGTCGGCCGGACGGAGAGCGACCGAGGAGAAGTCGGCCAGCGAGGAGTCGGTCGGCGACGAGGAGGGCATCCCCTTCGAGACGCGCGGTCGGGACGGCGAGAACCCGCAGAACCCGCTCGCGGACGAGGCGCGGGGCAACAGTGCGTCGGCGGAGAGTCCCCGAGACGCCGACGACGCCGACGGTTCGGACGACGACGCCGACGGTTTGGATGACGAGTCCGACCGGAGCGGCGGCGTGTTGGGTCGCATCGGCTCGCTGTTCAAATGACGGCGCGAACTCATAAGGTGCTTCGCGGTGGAACGTATCAGTATGGCAGACGATACCGCGGTTCCGTTCTGGTGGATACTGCTCTTCGTGTTACTGGCGCTCGGAGCGGGCGCGGGAGCGGTTCTGTTCGTCGGCGGACAGTTGGTATCGGTCGCGGTCGGAATCGGCGCGAGCGCGGGAGTCGCGCCCCCGACGTGACTACATCGACCGCGGCGCGGCGACGCCCAGCACTTGCAGGGCGTTGCCGACCGCGTGCTTCGACGCCGCGACCAGCGCGAGGCGGGCGTCCCGCAGGTCGTCGTCAACGTCGTCGGAGAGGACCTGACACTCCCGGTAGAAGGTGTTGAACGTCTCGGCGATGTCGCGCGTGTAGGTCGCCACGACGTGAGGTTCGAGGTCCTCGGCGGCCTCCTCGATGACGGCGGGGAACCGCGCGACGACCTCCAGCAGTTCGCGCTCGGCCTCGGTCTCCAGCAGGGAGGCGTCGAACGAGTCGGGCGCGGTCCGGAGTCCGGCCTCGTCTAAGATGCCGCAACAGCGCGCGTGGACGTACTGGACGTAGGGCGCGCTCTGGGCCTCGAAGTCGAGCGCGCGGTCCCACTCGAAGGTGATGGCCTTGGTGGGTTGCTTGGACACGATGTCGTAGCGGACCGCGCCGATGCCGACCTGCTCGGCGATGCGCTCCACGTCTTCCTCGGTCAGGTCGTCGTCGCGGATGCGGTCGTCCAGTCTGGTCTCGACCTCGTCGCGGGCGCGGTCGATGGCCTCGTCCAGCAGGTCGTCCAAGTCGATGCCGGTGCCCGCGCGGGTGGACATCTTCCCCTCCGGGAGGTTGACGTAGGAGTAGATGACCTGCCGCAACTGGTCAGTGTCGTTGCCCAGCAGGTCGAGCGTGGCGTTCATCTGGCGGGCCTGTAGCTTGTGGTCCTCGCCGAGGACGGTGACGGCCCGGTCGTAGTTGTCGAACTTCCACTCGTGGTGGGCCAAGTCGCGGGTCGCGTAGAGGGTCGTGTCGTCGGAACGCAGGAACACGAAGTTCTTCTCGATGCCGAACTCGTCCAGTTCGAGTTGCCACGCGTCCTCCTCGTAGACGGCCTCGTCCAGTTCCTTCAGGCGAGCGACTACGTCGTCGGCCGCGCCGTTGCGGAGGAAGCGCGTCTCCTTGACGAACTCGTCGAACTCGGCGGGCAGGCGGTCCAGACTCTCGCGCATCCCGCCGAGGACGGTATCGACCACTTCTCGGACGCGCTCGTAGGTCTCGTCGTCGCCCGCTTCGAGACCTTGCATGATGGCCTGAATCTCGTCCTCGGCTTCTTCGACCTCGTCGGGGTCGGCGTCTTCGAGGAAGCGGTTACCCTTCCGGTAGTAGCGCACGAGGTCGTAGTCGGCCTTGTCGCGCTCGGGGTCCGAATCGAGGTCTGCCTCGTCGAAGGTCTCGTAGGCCCACGTAAAGACGGCCATCTGGCGGCCCGCGTCGTTGACGTAGTAGTGGCGGTCAACGTCGTGGCCCGCGAACGAGAGGACCCGCGCCACGGCGTCGCCGACGATGGGGTTGCGCGCCCGGCCGACGTGGACCGGCCCGGTCGGGTTCGCGGAGGTGTGTTCGACCACGACCCGCTGGCCGGTGGGTTCGAGGTGCCCGAAGTCCTCGCGCTGGGCCTCCTCGACGGTGCCCTCGTAGTAGGCGTCGCTCGGTACGAAGTTGACGTACGGTCCCTGCGCCGACGCCTCCTCGATGAGGTCGTACTCGCTCGCGTCGATTTCGCCCGCTATCTTCCCCGCGACCTGCGGCGGCGGTGCGCCCTCCTCGCCAGCGAGGCGGAACGCCGCGCTACTGGCGAGGACGGCCTCGACGCCCTCCGGCGGGTCTTCGACGCCGAGGTCGTCGGTCGGGAGGTCGAGCGCTTCGAGTGCGGAGACGAGCGCGTCCTCCACGTCGTCCCGGAACTGGAGATACATGTTACTCTGTGGTTTTCGACCGGGGGGTAAATGGGTTTCTGAACCGTGTTACTCCGTCCACGCGGACACGTTTCGCCGTCACCGCCGTCCGGGGCGGGCGGTCTCCCGGACGGCCCACCGGAGCGCGTCGGCGAGTTCGAGCGCCGAGTCCCGCCCGTCCAGTAGGTCCCCCGAATCGTCGGTCAGCACGTCGTCGGGCAGTAGTTCGGCGGCGATTCCGACGAGGAGTCCGATGTCGGACTCCTCGCCCGGCCCGTCCTCCCCGAACGCGCCGGACTCCTCGCGGCACGCCGCCGCCAGTCCCCATCCGCCGACCCGGACCTCGCCGTCGGCGAGAAAGACCGTCTCGGCCGAGAGCGCGCCGTGGACGACGCCAGCGCGGTGGGCGCGGTGGACCGCCTCGGCCGCGTCCGCGAGCGCGTGGGCGAGGTCGGCGGTCGGGAGGTCGGCGGCGCGGTCCGCGAGCGTCGCGTCCACCGGGTCGGTGGCGACCCACGGCACCGGGTCGCCGTCCCACGCCCGAACGCCGAGGAGGCCCCGGCAGTCGAGGTCCGCCCACGTCTCGACGGCCGCTTCGAAGGCGTCTGCCGAGAGCGCGTCCGGGTCGAAACTGGCGAGCGCGACGCGTTCGCCCGTCGGACTGCGCGCCTCGTGGACCGTGGCGCGCTCGAAGTCGGCGAGGAGGTCGCCGAAGTCGTAATCCGCGAGCGAGGAGTCGGCGGTCTCGTCGGTCAGGTCCTCTTCGTCGCGGGCGGGGCGCTCGCGGCGACGGCGGTACGCCGCGGCCGACAGCGCAGTGGCGAACAAGCCGCCGACGCCGAGACCGAGCGGCGACGAGACCGTCCGATAAGCGTCGTAGACGGGCGTCGAGTCGGGGGCCGAGAGCGCGTAGAGGGTGCCCTCCTCGGTGGCGAGGTAGACCGCATCGTCGGCGACCTGCGGCAACCACCGCGGGTGGCCGGAGTAGCCGAAGCGCCACCGGAGGCGACCGCGTTCGGCGTCGAGTCCGTAGACGGCGTCTCCTCTGCTGTCGGCGACGACCGTCCCGTCCGCGACGCCAGCGACGTAGACCGGGGCGTCAGCGCCGGTCGAGAACGTCCACCGGCGGGTCCCGTCGGCGGTGGAAACGGCGTGGACGCCGCCGACCGTACCGACGTACCCCGTCGAGTCGGCGAACTGCGGCCACCCGACGACGTTCTCGCCCGCGGCGTATCGCCAGCGTTCGGTGCCGTCGTCGGTCGAAATCGCGCGGAGGGTCCGTCTGTCCCCGAGATACGCCGTGCGTTCCAGCACGGTTCCGGGGAACCCCGTCGCGTCCGTCTCGGGGTCGAAGCGCCACCCGAGCGCCCCGTCGGCGCGGTCGAAACCGTACAGTTCTCCCTCCTCGGCGTCCCACGCGAGGACTCTTTCGTCGGTCACGCCAGCGACCGAGAAGTGGCGGGCACCGTCGGCCGACCGGTCGGCGCGCCAGCGCAAACTCCCGTCGGCGGCGTCGAGCGCGTAGACGAGACCCCGAATCGTCCCGGCGAAGACGGTGCCACCGTCGAAGCGCGGCCGGAACCAGAGCGGGTCGTCCGGTTCGAATCGCCAGCGTTCCTCGCCGTCGGCCGCCGCGAGCGCAGTGAGGCCCTCCTCGCGGACGAGGACCGCTTCGGGCGTCACGAGCGACACGTCCACGTGGCCCGCCACGACGCCGGTGTCGCCGAAGTAGCGCCACCGCGTGTCGCCGTCGGCGGCGTCGAGCGCGCGCAGACCGGTTTCGCCCTCGACGTAGACCGCGCCGTCGCCGGGGTAGACCTCGACCGGCACGTCCGACTCGACGCTGGCTATCGAGCGCCGCCAGCGTTCGGTGCCGTCCGGCGAGAACCCGGAGACGCCCGTCGGCGTCCCGAGGTAGAGCGTCTCGTCGGCCGCCGACCACTTCGCGAGCGGGCGCTCGCTTTCGGTCTCGACGGCCCACCCGACCTCGGGGGTCGGCGCGAGCGGGTGGTCGGGCACGGCGTCGGTCGCGTTCCCGAGCGCGCCGTCGCCGAGGCCCGCGAGACGTGCCGAGTCGGCCGACGCGGCGCGTCCCGAACTCGCGGCCGCGACGAGTCCGCCCGCGGCCCCGAGGAGCGTCCGTCTGGTCGGCGAGTCGTCCATCGTCCCGGTCGTCTCGGCGATTCTACATCTATTTTACTGTCGCACCCGCGGATAGAAAGCCGACCGGCGGGGCGCGGCGAGTGCGGTCGGCGTCGGTCGAGAGGAGGTCGCCCGCAAGTCGAGATAGCAGGAAGAGTGTTTAAAATACTTCTACTTATCTATAACACTTGTATAGATTGTTTAAAAGTTGGATAAGATTGCTACGACGGCTCGTCCATATCCGATTCGATCGCGTCGAGGATGCGCTCGGTCGCGTCGGCGACCACCTCCTCGACGAACTCGGGGTCGGCGTTCGTCGGGTCGCCCCACCCGCCCTGCTCGGTGAGGTCGTCGAAGTACGCGAACTGACGCGCCTCGTACTTCGCTTTTCTGGTCTGTGGCTCTTTTTTCTCCTCGCGCACGAGGTCCGGGTGGAACAACTCCACGACGCTGATCTCGTGGTCGCCCGCGTGGCCCCACTCGTCGCCGAACTCCTCCTCTAGCTGGTCGCGGGCGTAGTCGGTCCAGTGGACCGGATAGACCTCGACGCCGTGGTCGCGCTGGATGCGGTCGGCCGCGAGTTTCATCGGCGACCGGTTGCCGCCGTGGCAGTTGACGAACACCAGTCGGTCGGCACCGTGGGCCGCCATCGACTCGCCGATCTCCTCCAGCACCGACTGGTACGTGTCGGCCATCAGCGTCACCGTCCCCGGATAGTTCATGTGGTGTTCGGAGTAGCCGTAGGGGAGCGTCGGCAGGCGGACCATCGAGCAGTCGCGGTCGGCGGCGGCTTCGACCAGTTCCCGCGAGAGGTTCTCCGCCCGGAGCGTGTCCACCGTCACCGGGAGGTGCAGCGAGTGCTGCTCGACGCTCCCGAGCGGGACGACCGCGAAGTCGGCCTCCTCGATGGCGGTTTCGGCGTCCTCCCACGTCATGCTTCCGAGGTCGTACTCGTCGTAGTCGAGCGAGACAGTCATCGCGTCGCCCCGGTCTGGCCGCCGACGAGTGTCGTGCGCAGTGCTATCATAGTAGTGAACGCATCAACCGACGAGGACGATTCACATCAGGATTCCGGTGGGTCGAATCGACGGGAGCGTCGCGCCCGTCGTTCCGACTCGTTCTGCCGCACCTGTCGTTCCGACTCGTTGTGTCGCGCCCGTGACCCGACACGTTCGGTTGCACGCTACTGTTTGGCTCGCCGCCGTGAGACCGTGGCACGAGGAGTGAGAGGCCGTCGTCGCCGCGGCGGAGTCGGTCCTGCCGACGACCGCCGAGTCGGCGTGAACACGACGCCGGAGCGGGCATCGGTCGAACCGCGGTGGTCCCGGCGACCGAGGGCGGAGCCGCGAGGGTCCGGGGTTGTATCCGCCGCTTCGGGACGGGATTTTATTAGCCGGGGGCGAACACACCCATTCGTGTTTCGGCAGTTCGACCGGTTCTTCCCCGCGCTCGCGGTCTGGTTCGTCTGCTCCCTCCTCGCGGTCGGCGGCGGCGTCGCCGTCGCGAGCGGCACCGAAGGCGGACCGCCGAGCGACGCCGCGCCCACCCGCGTCGCACCGACCGACCTCGCGTCTTGGGAGGACTCGACAACCCACGACGAGGAGGCGACCGGCGCGGCCAGCGCCGTCGCCGCCCGGACCAGCAACGCCACGACGACCGAGAACGGGACGACCGACGGTACCTCGACGACCGACGACACGACCGGCGGGACCCCGACGACCGACAGCACCCCGACAGCCGACGGCGGCACGACCACCGACGCCACGACGACCGAGAGCGGGACGACCGACACCGCTCCGACGACCGACGACACGACTGCCGCGAGCGAGACCGAGACGACCGCGACAGCGCGCCAGAACGGGCGTTCGACGCTGGTCGTCGCCGGTCTCGACGCCCCCGAGCGCGTCCGCCGAGGAGCGACGTTCGCGGTGACCGCGACCGTCACCAACCGGGGCGAGGGCGCGGGGACCGACCCCGTCGGCTACGCCTTCGGCGGCGAGACGGTCTCCTCGCGGGACGTGTCGCTGGCGGCGGGCGCGTCGCAGAACGTGACCTTCGAGCTTTCGACCGACGACCTCGGGACCGGCAACGAGTCGGCCGCCGTCGGGACGTACGTCCACGGCGTTCGAAACGAGTCCGGGGCGGGCGTCGCCCGGCGGATTCGGGTGAGTCCCGACGTGGACCTCCGCGTCGAGGAGTTCGACGCGCCGGTCGAAATCTCGCGCGGCGGGTCGTTCGTCGTCCTCGCCACCGTCTCGAACCCCGCGGACATCTCGGTGACGCGCCGGGTCGCCTACCGGTTCGAGGGCGAGACGGTCGCCGACAAGACGCTCACGGTCGCGGGCGGCGAGCGCGAGCAGGTCGCGTTCGCGGTCGATACCGCGGCGATAGCGGCCGCGGGCGTGGAACTAGGAAACGGGACGACCTACGACCACGCCGTCGTCGCGGACGGCGGCGAGCGCGACGGCGACGCGGCCCGCATCGTCGCCGGACCGAGCGGGGACGCCTCGGCGCTGGCGGTCGAGGAGTTCCGAGCCGCCGACGACCTGCGCGAGGAGGGGCGAGTCTACGCGAACATCACGGTTCGAAACGTCGATACCGTCCCGTTCGAGGGGCAACTCGCCTATCGACTCGACGGCTCGGTCGTGACGACCGACCGGGTTGAGGTGCCGGTCGGCGAGCGCCGGACGGTGCGTTTCGTCGCGGACTACGCGGCGGTCGAGCGCGCCGCCGTCCCGGTGTCGAGTCGGAACACCGACCACGGCGTCTGGGTCGGCAACGACTCGCTCGCCCGGCGACCGCTCACCGTCGAGGCTCCGGTCTCGACGCCCGCGACGACGGCCGCGGCTACCCCGGCGTTCACGGCGACGACGACCGCGACGACCGAGGCGGTCACGACCAGCGAACGGACGGGGACCGTCTCGACCACGACGCCGACGACCTGCGAGCGCGGGTTCTTCGCGCGCTGTGGCGGAACGGTGTTCGGACAGACGACGCTGACGCTGATCGGCATCCTCACGTCGGCGTTCGGAATCGTCTACGAGATGCTACAGGGGAGCTAACCGTGGCGCGAGGTCTCCCCGCCGTCTGGAGCGCGGTGTTCGGCGGTCCGCTAATCGGTGCTGGCGTCTACCTGTTCGGCTTCCAGTCGTCTCTCCCGATAGTGCAGAACCAGCCTCACGCGCCGCCGCTCGCCGGACTCCTGTTGGCGGCGTTCGGCTGTTTCGTCGTCGGACTCGGCGCGTACGTCCGGTACGTCGGTGCCCCCGAAGCGCCCCGGATGCGCGAGGCCGAGGAGATACTCGACCAGCGCGACCCCGCCCAGCGAAACGCGCTCGCCGAGACGTTCGTCTCGATGCCGATTCTCGGCGGCGGCGGCTACCTGCTGTACTTCACCGAGCGACCGCTCGTCTACCCGACGGTGGCGCTCGCGGTCGGGTTCTACCTCTTCTCGCGGGGCATCCACCGCTACTGGCGCAACACGCTCACGACCTACTACGTCACCAACCAGCGCGTGTTAGAGGAGTACCGGTTCGTCTCGCTGGTCCGCGACGAGGTGCCCCTACAGAAGGTGCGGGGCGTCCAAGAGCGCCGGACGGTCTGGGAGTCGCTGTTCGGTCTCGGTCACGTCGCCGTCCGGTCGGGGGCCGCGAGCGGACTCACCGTCTCGGTGGACGGCATCTACGACCCGACCGAGTTCGCGGACCTCGTGAGAGACGAACTCGCCCCCGAGGTCTCCTCGGACTCGAAGCGCGCAAGCGAGACCGGCGAAGCGAACGGGAACGGAGACGAGGGCGAGACCGGCGACGAACTCGCGGCCGCGGTCGAACAGACCGCGGCGAGGACGGACCGGCGAGAACCCCACGCGGGAAGAAACGCCACCCGAGGCGAGGCGACCCGAACCGACCGAGGGCAGGGCCGCACGGAGAGCGTCCGTCGGTCGGTCTCAGACGGAGCGGAATCGGACGGCGACGGTGACGACGACTCGACCACGGAAACCGCCGAGTAGTGGGTTTCACGGCGCGGCGAGGACCGGACGACCGAGCGATTGTGTATCGAACCTACCTCGAAGCCGACTCTACGTCGAGACGACCGCGTTCGGCGGCGTTGTCTACCGGTCTGTGTTCCTATCTTCAGTCCTGAACCATTCTTTCTTCTCTTATAAATAAATTCTATAGTGGGGGAAATTTTTAATACAGATGGTTTCAACTATGAGGTTGCAATGTCCGTTGCAATTCAATCGAACGACGACGAATCGCTGCGCACCGAAGTCGAAGCCGAGTACAAGCACGCCGACCACGACGTGCCGGACGAGAGCAAAGCTGGCCTCCCGTCCGCCTCGATGTACAGCTTCGAACACTGTTGCTGACGACGCGGGGGACCGCCCCCTAATTCGGACCGAACTTCGTCGGGGACAGGTACGCCGACGCGAGACGTACCGTTCTCCGTCCCCGTGACGCGGTCGGCCGAGCGTGCGGTCCGCCAGACGGTGCGCGCTCGGTCGCTCGTTCCGCGAGACGACGACAACTGCCGATGGTACTTCCTCTCGAAATGGTACGACGCTACTGCGTCCGAGGTCGCCGAGACCGGGGCGCTCGAATCGCTACGAATCGACCTCGAACACCGACGGTGGCCGCACCGAAGCCCACCTCCACTCGGTGGTGTCTCCCGATAGCGGGTCGCCGACAGACGCCGGGCTACCGACGGACGCCGGTCGCCCGCCGACGACCCGAGGAGGCCCGGCCGTGAGCCGCGGACTATCGGACGACCGGCGGCGGCGAATCGCCGGACGCGCGCGGACGCTCCGGGAGCGCGTCGCCGCCCCCGCCGAGGGCGGCCCGCCGGTCGAGAACCCCGACGAGTGGGTGGCGGAGTGGCGCGAGCGAGTCGCCGACGGGGACGCCGCGTCGTTCCGGCGTCGCCTCGACCTCCTCGGCGTCTCCGAGGAGGAAGCGCGGGCGGCGGTGTCGTCCCACGGGTGGCCGGAGGGCGACCCACTGCCCGACTGGGTGGACGAACTGGACGCGATAGTCGCCGACGTGACCGCCGCCGACCGGGAGTCGGCCGCGGTGCCCACGCCCGAGAACGTCCCGTTCGTGGACGTGTTGGCTCCGGTCGTCGCCCGCGCCCGCGAGCGAGTCGAGGCGTCGGTCGCACCCGCGGAGGTGCCGTCGGTCGCCGACGCGATGGTTCCGTGGCTCTACGAGCGACTGGCGCAGTTGTCGGCCCACTCGCTGTTCGTGGAGTTCAAAACCTACGTCGCCCACCACGACCGGGAACTGGCGCTGGCCGAGGACCCCGACCCGCCCGAGGACGACCGCCGCCACTACCGCGGGTTCGTGGACGCGATGCTCGGCGACGGGTTCGTGCGATTCGTCGAGGAGTACGCCCTACTCGCGCGGTTGCTCGTGACGACGGTCCGCCAGTGGGTCGCAACCGTCGAGGAGTTCGCCGCGCGACTGGCGGCCGACCGACCGAGCCTGCGGCGTCGGTTGGGCGAGGGCGACCTCGGCCCCGTCGAAGCGGTCGAGGCCGCGGGCGACCGCCACGAGGACGGCCGAGCGGTCCTCGCGGTCACGTTCGCGTCGGGCGTCCGCGTCGCCTACAAGCCGCGGGCGCTCGACGTTGAGGCCGCGTTCTACGACCTGCTCGACTGGCTCGCCGAGCGGACCGACCTCCCGACTATCGAGCGCCCTGCGGTGCTGGCCCGCGACGAGTACGGCTGGCTGGAGTGGGTCCGGGCCGACTCGTGTCCCGACCGCGCCGCCGTCGAGCGGTACTACCGCCGGGCGGGCGCGCTACTGGGCGTGCTGTACGCGCTCCGGTTCACCGACGGCCACTTGGAGAACCTCGTCGCGGCGGGCGAACACCCGGTCGTCGTGGACGTGGAGACCCTCGCGCACCCGGCGTTCTCCGACGACCGACTTCCCCACGACGACACGCCCGCGCTCCGGGAGTCGGTGCTTCGGACCGGCCTGTTGCCCGTCGACCGCCCCGACTCGGACTTGGCCGACCTCAGCGGCTTCGGCTCCGACGAACTCCACGCCGAGGGCGAGCGCCGGGAGTTCACCGCGGTCAACACCGACCTGATGGACATGGAGTCGGTCGAGGACGATGTCGAGACGTTCGAGAACCTGCCCCACATCGACGGCGAGACCGTTCCGGCCGACGAGTGCTTCGGCGAACTCCGGGCGGGCCTCCGGGCGGCCCACGAGGCGCTGGCCGACGAGCGCGAGGCCCTCCTCGCCGACGACGGCCCGCTGGCCGCGTTCGACGACGCCGAGGTTCGGGTCATCTACCGAGCGACCCGGACGTACGGGACGGTCCTCTCGTCGCTGACCACGCCCGAGTACCTCCAGACGGGGCTGAAGGCTGGCTGTAAGCTGGAGGCGCTCGCGCGCCCGCAGGCGACCGAGACCGTCGATGCGCCGTGGAGCGTCCACGACCACGAGCGGCGGGCCGTCGAGCGACTCGACGTGCCCCGGCTCACCATGTCAACGACCGGAACAACGCTCCACGGTCCCGCGGAACCGGTCGAGGAGTTCGCGTCGCTGTCCCCCCGAGCGGCGGTCGAGCGACGACTCCGCGCGCTCGACGCGACCGACCGACGCGAGCAGTGTCGGTACGTGGAGTTGGCGTTCGGCGAGTCGGCCAGCGACGACGCCGAGGGCGCTGGCCACGCCGACGCCGACGGCCGGGATACCATCGACACCGACCACTCCGCCACTGCCGACGCCGACTCCTCCGGCACTACCGACGCCGACTCCTCCGGCACTACCGACGCCGACCACTCCGATACCAACGACAGCGACTACCACGACACCAACGACGCCGATTACCTCGGCGATACGGGCGCTCGACCGGCCGAGGAGTCCGACCAAATATCGGACGCCGCCGCCGAACGCGTCGCCCGACAGCTGTTCGAGCGGGTCTCGGCCGCGGCGGTCGAGGACGACGGCGAGCCAGCGTGGTGCGTCCCGTCGTCTCACGGGAGTCGCGGCGTCCTCGTCCGGTGGATAGACGAGAGCCTCTACCGCGGTCGTCTCGGCGTCGCGACGTTCGCGGCGGCGGTCGCCGCCACGGCCGACGGAGCGGTCGCCGACGACGCCGCCGCGCTGGCGTCCGACGCGGCGGCGGGCGTCCGGGACGCCGTGGCCGCCGACGGCGCTCCCGACGACCTCGGCGTCACCGGCGTCGGCGGACTCGTCTACGGATTCTGCGTCCTCGACGACCTCCTCGACGGCGACTACCTCGCCGACGCCCGGCGCGTGGCCGCGACCGTCACCGACGACCGCGTGGCCGCCACCGACCGCTACGGCGTCATGGACGGCCTCGCCGGTGCGACGCTGGGCCTCGCGGCGCTCGCCGAGCGAACGGGTGACGACGACCTCCTCGACCGCGCCGCGACCTGCGGCGACCGCCTGCTGGCCGAACGCTCGGGCGGTCGCTGGCCGCTCGGGATGGACGACCGACCCCTCACCGGGTTCGCCCACGGGGCCGCGGGCGTCGGCTACGCCCTCGCGCGACTCGGCGACGCGACCGGCGAGGACCGCTTCCGGGAGGCCGTACTGGACGCCGTCGCGTTCGAGGAGACCCACTACGACGCCGCGTCGGGGACGTGGGCCGACCTCCGGATGCACGCCGGGACGACGGTCGATGGCTGGTGTACCGGCCGAACCGGCATCGGGCTGGCGCGACTGGGGACGCTGGCGACCGTATCCGACGAGTCCGTCCGCCGGGACGTGGAGCGCGCGCTGTCGGCCCCGGCCGACCGAGTGCCCCCGTACGACCACGCCTGCTGTGGCACCGCGTCGTGGATGGCACTCCTCGGCCGCGCGGGGCGGCAACTGAACGCCCCAGAGTACGAACGTCGGGCCAGACGGGTAGCCGGAACCATCGTCTCCGGCGACGGCGGGCCGACGCTCCGGTCGGGGACGCAGACCCGGCCGGACCCGTCGCTGTTCCGCGGCCTCGGCGGCGTCGGCTACGCGCTCTTGGAACTCTCGAACCCCGACCTCACGTCGGTACTCCTGTTCGAGTGAGTCGAGGAGTGCCGGTCGATACGATTCGGCGTTCCGCCGGTACTTCCTTAGGCGCGTTCGTCGTAGCGTCGCCGAACCATGCCAACGAGAGAGGCCGAGACCACGTGGGAAGGAGGCAAAGACGGAAGCGGCGACTTCGAGACCGAGAGCGGCCAGATAGCGGGAACGTTCCGATTCCCGACCCGCTTCGAGGACGAACCGGGCACCAACCCCGAAGAACTCATCGGCGCGGCCCACTCGGGCTGTTTCTCGATGCAACTGACGGCGTTCCTCGAAGAGGAGGGGTACACGGCCGACCGCCTCCACACGCAGGCGGATGTCCATCTGGAGACGGCCGACGGCGGCGGCTTCGAGATTCCGCGCATCGACCTGACGCTGGAGGCGGCCGTTCCGGAAATCGACGACGAGACCTTCGACGACCTCGCCGAGCGCGCCAAGGAGAACTGCCCGGTGTCGAAGGCACTGGCCGGACCCGAAATCGCGCTCGACGCGACGCTGGAGAGCTAACCGTCCGCCGTCGTTCCGGGAGACGACCGAGCGGCGACGAGTCGGCCGAGCCGGCGGCGCGGGTTACAGAGGAAAGAAGGTTTTAGCCTCGGTCGTCATTCGTACGGTAATGAGCGACGCCGACGGCCCGAAGCAGGTGGACTCGCCGGACTACCACCACGAGAACCACACCGCGGCCCAGACCTGCGGCTGGACCGCCAACGCCCTGCGCGGAGAGGGGAAGTGTTATAAAAATATCTTCTACGGCATCGAGTCCCACCGGTGCATCCAGATGACGCCGGTCGTCAAGTGCAACGAGCGATGCGTCTTCTGCTGGCGCGACCACGCGGGCCACGCCTACGAGTTGGGCGACGTGGAGTGGGACGACCCCGAGGCGGTCGTGGACGCCAGCATCGAGTTGCAGAAGAAACTCCTCTCGGGATTCGGCGGCAACGACGAGGTTCCCCGCGAGCGGTTCGAGGAGTCGATGGAACCGCGCCACGTCGCCATCAGCCTCGACGGCGAACCGACGCTCTACCCCTATCTTCCCGAACTCATCGAGGCGTTCCACGACCGCGACATCACCACGTTCCTCGTGAGCAACGGCACGCGGCCCGAAATCATCCGCGACTGCGACCCGACGCAACTCTACGTCAGCGTGGACGCCCCCGAGCGCCACACCTTCGACGAAGTGGTGAAGGCGATGGAGGACGACGCGTGGGAGAAGTTGGTCGAGACGATGGACGTGCTGGCCGAAAAGGACGAGACCCGGACGGTCCTCCGGACGACCTTGGTCGGCGGCGAGAACGTCCACCATCCGGAGTGGTACGCCGGGTTCTACCAGCGCGCGGACCCCGACTTCGTGGAACTCAAATCCTACATGCACGTCGGCGAGTCGCGCGACCGGGTGGCCCGCGAGTCGATGCTGGACCACGAGGAGGTCGTGGCGTTCTCCGAGGAGATACAACAGCACATGCCCGACCACGAGTACCTGAAGGACGTGCCGGTCTCGCGCGTGGCCCTGCTGTCGAAGACCGACGACACGTGGGTCCCGAAGCTGAAGAAGGACAGCGAGTTCTGGGCGCGGGACGCGGTTTCCGGGGACTGATTAGGATTCGTCAGTTTGGGTGACCTCGCTATTCTCTTCGGCCGTCGAAAGTGCGTCCCGAACTGCATCGGGAAGGTCCGGTCGCGGCGCATTCTCGTATCGCTCCACTGCTGGCGATTTTTCGGTGTTCTGGTACAGCGCCTGTACGACCGGTACACCGCGAAGGTATCCGAACTCGTAGAGAAGTCCGACGCCGTACTCGGTCGGACCGTAGAACTCCGACGGTACCTCCGTCTTCTCTTTCGGTCCTTCCGGAGAGTACCGGCCGAGAATACCGGCTTCTACGAGCGAGTCGAGTTGCGTACGTATTTCTGCCCGAGACTCGGGAATCGCATACTCTAGTTCCGTCAGCGACGGCAGATGCTGTGGATGGCCGAGGACGAATTGGACGACAAGATGGCGTATTCTGTGTGAAAGCAAGTCGAACACGCGCCGTTCGTCTTCCGACAGCCGGTTTTGCGACCAGTCGTCGTTCACGAAGCCGACTTATCTTCGAGAGATATAGTCTATTTCGACTCGGTTTCGTCTATCGTCATAGGCGTCACACTCGCTCTAACTCGTCTTCGGTCTCCTCGCTCTCGACGTTTCCCGTATTCTTCGTCTCGGTCGGCTCGAACAGCAACACCTCCGCTTCGCCCCACTCCGCGACCGGGCGGTGTTCGACGCCCGCCGGAACGACCAGCATCTCGCCCTCCTCCAAGGTCACGTCGTCACTCGGTGCCGCGTCTTCGTCGGTCTCCTCGTCCCGAAATTCGACACGGAGTCGCCCCTCGCGGACGAGAAATAGCTCGTCGGCGTCGTCGTGGTGGTGCCAGACGAACTCGCCTTCGAGTTTGGCGAGTTTGACGGCCTGTTCGTTGAGTTCCGCGGCGAGGCGCGGCGACCACTGCTCCTCGAAGGAGTCGAACGCCGAATCGAGGTTCACTTTCTGCACATCCATGTGTCCTCGATACCGTTCGACGGAGAAAGGTCTGGTCGTCAGTCCGGACGCGGGACCGCTTCGGCGGCTTGTACGTCCTCGGGTTTCTCGACGCGGGCGTACACCGGTCGCCAGACAGCAGGGTCGAACATGCCGACCTCGTGGAACAGGTCGCGGGCGCGGTCGGTGAACCGGTAGAACGTCCGGACGTTCGAGTCGGCCTCGTCGGGTTGTTCGCCGGGGTCGTAACGCAGTTCTTCGAGGACCCCCGAGTCCACGAGGTCGCCCAGTCGTCGGCCGACGGTTCGCCGGGACACGTCGGGGTTCGCCCAGTTCAGTTCCTTCTCGCTCGGTGCGCCTTCGGGGTGGCCAGCGATGTCGACGAGGAGTTGGTGGGCTACCTCCTCGGTGGCGACGTGGAGGAGTCTCCTGTGCGTCTCAGATGCGTTTCGTTTTCGAGCGTCTTTTCTCATCGACTCGTCTCGTGCCCGCTACTCGTTTCAGACGGAATATTCTTGTGCAAATTCCGCACATGCTGACTAAGGACGACTCCGGAAGAAACAGGTGGAGGAAATCCGACGGTCGAAACACAACCGCCGTTCGTCGCTCGGAACTCGGCATTCCACCCCATTCCATTTCTGAGAACCGTACCGCATCCGTTATCCTTAAACCGAGCGCGGCCGGAGTATCGAGTATGTCAGCGACACGGCCGCGCGCAGTCGGGTACGACGAACTCGCGGCGCTCAAACTCCTCGCGCTCGACGGCGGACTGGAGGGCGAGGTCAAGGTCTCCTGTTCGGGCCTCGCCGAACGCCTCGACGCCTCGAATCAGACCGCCTCGCGGCGACTCCAGCGACTGGACGACGCCGGACTCGTGGAGCGCGAGATGGTCAGCGACGGTCAGTGGGTCGCCATCACGGAGGACGGCGAGTGGTCGCTCAAGCGCGAGTACGAGGACTACCGGCGCATCTTCGAGACGCCCGCCGGAGTGGACCTGACCGGCACCGTCACCAGCGGGATGGGTGAGGGCCGCCACTACATCTCCCTGCCGGGCTACATGGAGCAGTTCGAGGACCGACTCGGGTACGAACCGTTCCTCGGCACGCTGAACGTCGAGTTGACCGACGAGAGCCTGCGCGCGCGGTCGGCGATGGAGGCGCTGGACCCCGTGCCGATAGACGGCTGGGAGGACGACGACCGGACCTACGGTCCCGCGGTCTGCTACCCCGCGGTGGTCGAAACGCAGGACGGCGAGGTGTACGACGAGGCCCACACCATCGCGCCCGAGCGCACCCACCACGACGACGACCAGTTGGAGGTCATCGCGCCCGAGAAGTTGCGCGAGAAGCTGGGACTCGAAGACGGCGACCACGTGACCGTCCACGTCGAGGAGGACGCATGAGTCAGGCCGCCGCGGGCGTCGAGGCCGCCATCGAGGCGTTCCGCGAGGGGTCGGCGCTCCTCGTCCACGACGCCGCCGACCGTGAGGGCGAGACCGACCTCATCTATCCGGCGGGCGCGGTCACGCCCGAGGACGTGTCTCGGATGCGCAACGACGCCGGAGGGCTGGTCTGCGTGGCGCTCTCGGACGCGGTGGCCGACGCTTTCGGCCTCCCGTTCTTGGAGGAGACGCTTGACCATCCCGCGAGCGCGGCCCACGAGTTGGGCTACGACGAGCGCTCCTCGTTCTCGCTCCCGGTGAACCACCGGGACACCTACACCGGCATCACCGACGAGGACCGCGCGACGACGATTACCGAGTTGGCGGACGCGGCCGCGAGTCCCGACGAGACCGACTTCGCCGACGAGTTCCGCGCGCCGGGCCACGTCCACGTCCTCCGGGCCGCCCCGGACCTGCTGGCCGACCGCGAGGGCCACACCGAGTTGGGCATCGCGCTGGCCGAGGCCGCAGGTAGAGAGCCTGCAGTCGTCGTCTGCGAGATGCTGGACGACGTGACCGGCGAGGCGCTCTCGCCCGAGGACGCCCGAGCCTACGCCGAGCGCCACGGCTTCCCGTATCTGGAAGGCTCGGAAGTTATCGAGCGACTGGCATAGAATTTGACCACTGTATGCTATTTTTACCCCTCATTTAAATCCCATCGCCACCGCATCAATGAAATAGAAATATTCATCCATATTATACCAGATTTCTCCCCCATTAATGCACAGTAGATATAAAAACTGAGATTATCCAAGGATTTCCCCAAATATTTTCTAATAGTGGAGATGTTGCACTTTCGCAACACCCGCCAGTAAAGAAGAATTTGGATATAGTGGCCTTGAGAATGTTGAAAACCGCTTTTTTCTAACCATCGTAACTTTTAGGGACTAAAAGAGAGTAGAACAGGATGGACTAGGTATGTCATCACCACCGAGTCCATGATCAACGTCAATCCACTGGAATAATTGATCCCAGCCGCCTCACTATCGGCTGACCAGCCAGTGGCGGTCGCCTTACCAACGACCGCGATGACGTTGGAAACCATCATCTTCCCGATTTCTATAGCCGCTGTGGGTACTAATCTGGATGAGGGTATTCAAAAGAGTTGTAAGTTCGTGGAGTGAGGTTAGCCGCTTATGAAGGCGGTGCCGTTTTACCCAGTTCGGTTCTCACCTTTGTCGGGGTTCGGCTTATTTTGGCGGGGCCGCGCTACTGCGTAGCCGAGTACCAGACTCGACCCACAGATAATTACGCCTACAGTAGCAACCGGAAGATTACTACTGAGAAGGCCCGTTCTTATCATCTCTGCGCCAGCCAGAACCCCCATACCAAGGGGGCCGAGAGTAACGTTGGAAACCATCGTCTTCTCGAGTAGACATGAAGGTAACTACCCTCCATGCGCCCTCATTGTTGGAGGACTCGCGTACCGATAACTTCGTCAAACGCCTTTCTCGTCGAAGAGACGTACCAAGAATTCGTCTCATAAACGCTAACACTAAATTCCGTTTTGAAGGTTAAAAGTGTTCGTCAATCTAACCACACCGGGGTTATAGCATGTACTCGGAAACAGTTGAGTCTCCCTCAAATCTATGTTAACATAACTTCGTTTTTACAATTCCATTAGAACTTCGTCGGCGTCGGCGAGGTACTCGTCAAGATTCTTCTCGTCGTGGGCCAGCGAGAGGTGATGGCGCTTGTAGGGGTTCGGCGTGAAGAAATGCCCCCGGTCGTACATCCCGCGTGCGAATTTCCGGAATCGCTCCTCGTCCAGTCCGACGACCTCCTCGTAGGACTCCGGTTCGCCGGTCACGCCGAACTGGACGCTGAAGATGCTCCGGTAGCCGACGACGCGGCCCTCGATGTCGTGGTCTTCGAGGAGGTCCCGGAGTCCGGCCCGATACCGGCCGCCGAGGTCGGCGAGTCGGGCCGGGACGTTCTCCGAGTCCACGAGGTCCAAGGTCGCCCTCGCGGCGGCGAGACCGACCGGGTGGCCCGAGTAGGTCCCGCTGATGACGACGCCAGACTCGTGGTCGCCGCCCGCCTGTTCGAGGAGGTCCCGGCGGCCGCCGACCGCGGCGACCGGGTAGCCGTTGCCCATCGCCTTCGCCACGCAGGTCAGGTCGGGGTCGGCGTCGAGTTCCGACTGCATCCCGCGGGCCGAGTGGCGGAACGCCGTAATCACCTCGTCGAAGACGAGCGGAACATCACGCTCGCTCGTCTCGGCGTCGAGCGCGTCGAGGAACGGGCCGGTGGGCTTCAGACAGCCGACCGAGTGGGGCACGGGTTCGAGGAGGACCGCGGCGAGGTCGTCGCCGTGGCGCTCCATCGCGTCCCGAAACGCCTCGGGGTCGTTGAACGGCACGACGACCGTGTTTTCGACCGCGCTCCCGAGCATGCCGTCGGACTCGGGGTAGGGGGCGAGTTCCGGCGGCGCGTCGCCGGAACTCGCCGCTCGCTGGCGTTCTCCATCTCGGTCGCACGCTCCGGCTCGATGGCGCTCGGCGACGTGTGCCTCCGGCGGGTAGACGCTCACGTCCACGTAGTCGTGCCAGCCGTGGTAACAGCCCTCGAACTTCAGAATCTTCTCGTTGCCCGTGGCGGCTCTGGCGAGTCGAACGGCGTGGTAGGTGGCCTCGCTCCCGCTGTTGCAGAAGTTCACCATCTCGACGCTCGGCAGAAGGTCGGTCAGTCGCTCGGCGACCTCGACTTCGAGTTCGGTCGTCCCGGCCCCGTAGAGGACTCCTCGGTCGATGGTTCGCTTCACCGCGGCGTCCACCTCGGGGTGGCCGTGGCCGAGGAGAACCGGGCCGAACGCGAGGTGGTAGTCGGTCAAGTCGTTCTCCTCGACCGTCGTCAGCGTCGCGCCGTCGGCGCTCTCGAAGGCCACGTCGCCGAGGTCGTAGGCCTGCGCGCGAAGGCCGGTCTGTGCGCCGCCGGGGACGACCCGCCGGGCGCGCGAGACGAGTGCTTCGCTGGCCGATTGGCGTTCAGGTGTCGAGTCGGCGTGTCGCGTCGAGTCGGGGTCGTCGGGTGGCTGGTTCGTCATGTGTTCTCTATTCTTGTTTGGCTCTCGAACCCACACCGACGAGTCGGATAACTGTTTTGCGGCAATGAGTTCCGGAAGTCGGGCGGCGACTCGGGTAATCGACCGTGACGAATCTGGAACACTCTTAACGGAGGCCTCCGTTCGTTCGCACGTATGAGCTTCGACGAGATGGACGTGGACACGATCTGGATGGACGGCGAGTTCGTCGATTGGGACGAGGCGCAAATCCACGTCCTCACGCACGGCCTGCACTACGGGAGCGGCGTGTTCGAGGGCGTTCGAGCCTACGACACCGAGAACGGACCGGCCCTCTTCCGGTGGGAGGAGCATCTCGAACGACTGTACGACTCCTGCAAGCCCTACGACCTCGAAATCGACCACGACCCCGAGGAGCTAACCGAGGCGACGAAGACGCTCATCCGCGAGCAGAACCTCGCCTCGTGTTACGTCCGGCCCATCGCGTTCTACGGCTACGAGAGCCTCGGCGTGAGTCCGGGCGACTGCCCGACCAAGACCGCCATCGCGGCGTGGCCGTGGGGCGCGTATCTCGGCGACGAGGCGCTGGAGAACGGCGTCGAGGTCATGGTCTCGTCGTGGCGCAAGCACGCCTCCAGCCAGATTCCGACCAACGCCAAGACCACCGGTCTGTACGTCAACAGCATGCTCGCTGGCGAGGAGGCCCGCCGGAACGGCTTCGCGGAGGCCATCGTCCTGAACAAGGAGGGCAACGTCGCGGAGGGTCCCGGCGAGAACCTCTTCATGGTCAAGGACGGCGAACTGTTCACCCCCGGCCTCGCCGAGAGCATCCTCGACGGCATCACCCGCGACTCGGTCATCACGCTGGCCGAGGAGTTGGGCTACGAGGTCCACGACCAAGCGACCATCTCGCGGGGCGAACTCAACACCGCCGACGAACTGTTCTTCACCGGGTCGGCCGCCGAGGTCACGCCAATCCGGCAGGTGGACAACGTGGAAATCGGCGAGGGCGGTCGCGGTCCCGTCACCGAGGAGATTCAATCGCGGTTCTTCGACGTGGTGAACCGTCGGACCGACGACTACGAAGAGTGGTTCGAGTACGTCGGCGAGTAGCTAGCTGACAATTACGAATTTTTTCGGCGAGCCGCGCGCTACTGAGGTGGCGGCGATTTGGTCTCTTTCTCGTCTTCCACGTCGATGGGGATGCCCGACTCGCTGGTCTCGCCGAACCCGGCGCTCAGGACTCGGGTCAGCGCGTCCTCGACGCTCTCGTCGGTCTCCTCGAAGTCGCTGGGTTCGACTTCGACCACGAACCCGGTGGTGATGTTCGGCGCGGTCGGCAGAAAGAGGAGTTCGCGGCCGTCGTCAGTCGTTTTGCCCGTCTTGAACGCGGTCATGCGCATCCCGTCCCAGACCTGCACTTTGACGGGCGCTTGCAGGTCGGTCGTGTCCGAGAGCGCCGTCTCGGCCGCCATCTTCGAGGCGTTGTAGACGACGCGGAGGCCGGGGACTTGGTTCATCAGGCCGTCGATGGCGTTCTCCACGAGCGACCCGACCGCGGTCCGCATCATGTAGCCGACGCTGAGGACCAGCATCGAGAACACCAGCAGGACGATGGTGACTCGGAGCGCCGACGAGGGAATCACCAATCCACCGCCGAGTCCGTACGGGTCGATTTGTTCGAGGAACGGCAGACCCGCCAACAGCGAGTACAGATACGCGATGATGTACGTCGTGACTATCAGGGGGGCGAGGACGATGAGACCGCTCGCAACGTCGCGCTTCCACGAGGACATTTGGTCGGAGTATCCGAGCGCAGGTCTATAAACTAGGTGTTATCGGCCGAACGTCTCCGCGGCGGCCGACTGCGAGACGCTCGTCGCGGGCGACCATCCGCGACGTACTGGGCGCACTATCCGACTGGACTGCGCGGGGTCATCCCAAGCAGACCACTTCACCAGCACCGGCGTAGTAGCCGCAACCCCAAGCGAATATTTCGAACATGTGTTCACCTCCAGTTGCATGCTATCGTTCGACACACTAATATTTTCATGTTTGTCGATAACATACAGTCTTTCGTCCGTCGAATCAGCCGGAGGAAGTAGTCGAACAGCAGAGCGGACAGTGCCCGGTACTCGGACTTCGAGGAGTCGCGTCGCGGCCGCCCGCGACGTTGTGAACTCCTCCTACTCGTCGGGATTGATCTACGCGCAGACTACTTCGTGGGAACCGTAGTGGTACCCACGGCCGAAGGTCTCGAACCGATTACGGGTTCTCCTCCAGAAGGCTCTGCGCATCCGTCACACTACCTGTGCGTTTTGGCTTCGGGACAACTCGTCGCGGAAACGGTCGGCCGAAGTAATTTCGACGGGAAAGTCGGCGAGAGCGGTGCGTGACCGCGGCTTGTTCGGAGACGATTCGACTGACGGGTGACGTTATCCCAAGCAGATCACTTGACTGGAACCGTAGTGGTAGCCACAGCCCCAAGCGAAGAGGTCGACCATGTGTTCACCTCCAGTCCGTTGTTACCATTTAACACACAAATATATTTTGGTACTATACGTTTAAAATACAGTATCTCTCTTCGTAGTTCGGACGGTCGGGTCGGCCCGAGGAGCCCCGTCCTACCGGCCGAGGACGGCCCGAGCCGCGAACAGCAGGTTCTCCTTGCGCTCCATCACGCGCCGGTAGAAGTACGACAGCCACTTGTCGCCGTAGGGGACGTACTGCCAGACCTCGTACTCGTCGGCGAGGTCGGTCTGGGCCTCCTCGCGGACGCCCATCAGCATCTGAATCTCGAAGTCGGTGCCGTACTCGTCGTGGAGTTCCGTGGCGCGCTCTATCATCCGGGGGTCGTGGCTCCCGACCGCGATACCACCGTCGAAGTGTTCGAACATGTATTCGAGTTGGCGCTCGTAGGCGGCGTTGACCTCCGACTTCTCCTTGTAAGCGACTTCGGCGGGTGGGTCGTAGGCACCCTTGACGAGTCGGACCTTGCCGGGGAGGTCCGCGAGGCGCGCCAAGTCGTCGTCGGTGCGTTTCAGATTCGCCTGCACGCAGACGCCGACGCCGCCCTCGTGCTTGCGAGCGAGTTTCTCGAAGATGTCGAGGGTCGCGTCGGTCGTGTCGTGGTCCTCCATGTCTATCCAGACGAACACGCCGCGGTCGGCGGCGTAGTCCGCGATGCGCTCGACGTTCTCGTGGAAGACCTCGGTTCCCACATCGAGACCGACCTGCGAGGGCTTGACCGAGATGCACGCCTCGGCCGCCGCGCTCTCGATGTCGTCCACGAGTCGGAGGTACGCCTCGGCGTCCTCGTCGGCGGGCGCGCGCTCGTGGTAGTGTTCCCCGAGCAAGTTCAGGATTCCCTTCACGTTCCGGTCGTTCAAGTCGCGGGTGTGTTCGAGGACCTCGGCCGGTGACTCCCCGGCGACGAACTTACTCGCGATGGGTGGTATCATTAGTCGGGGGTTGTGACCGATGGGTCTTTAACTTAGCCGATTCGCCGCCAGCGATTCCGACACGAACGAACCGGTCGCCCTCGGAATCGAACGTGTCCGGCTCGAAGACGAGACGACCGAACCGACGACGAGACCACGAGTCGCCTCCCGAGAACCGCCCGCGTTAAGGTCCCCGCGTTCGCGTGTGGACGTATGGGTGTCTTCGAGACTGTCGTAATCGCGCTGTGGGCGATGTTGCCCGCGTACGTCCCGAACAACGCCGCGGTGCTGGCGGGCGGGGGTCGGCCCATCGACGGCGGACGGACGTTGAACGGCCGCCGACTCCTCGGCGACGGCAAGACGTGGCGGGGCACCGCGATGGGGATTCTGGTCGGGGCGCTCCTCGGGGCGCTCCTCAACGCCGTCGAACCGAGTTCCTCGGACCTACTCGGCGTGAGCCTGCCGACGTTCCCGGTCGCGGTCCTGCTGGCGCTCCCGGCGGGCGCAATGCTCGGCGACATCGCGGCGTCGTTCCTCAAGCGACGGACCGGCCGCCAGCGCGGCGCGGCGTTCCCCGGCGTGGACCAACTCGACTTCGTGGTGTTCGCGCTCCTGCTGGCGTTTCTCGCCGCGCCGGAGTGGTTCGGCGAGGTGTTCACCCTGCCGGTGCTGGCGGTCGTCGTGGTCGTGACGCCGCTGTTGCATCTGGCGACGAACGCCATCGCGTACGCGCTGGGACTGAAAGACGAGCCGTGGTAAAGGACCATTTTATCGCGTGGGGGGTCGCCGATGGCGACCCCCACGATAAAAAGCTCCACCAAAAAGCCTGCGTCACCCTCTCTGTCGCGCCTCACTTCGCTCGGCGCGGCGTCGAGGGATTCCTTGGCCCACTCGCTCGGTCGCTTCGCTCCCTCGCTCGCGGTGAGTCGGTGGCGTGAACCGCAACCGCTCTGCTACTGCAACTACACTGTACCGCCACTGGGATTGCTCCACCTCACAACGCACTGCCGCCGCATCGCCGACGAGTCGTCACTGTCGTTCGAACAGTTGGTTTCGTCTCGTTACCTACTTCCGAACGGAACCTATTTGTGAGCCACCGCGGAACAGAGAAGATAGTTACCACCCATGTCCTCGATGCACTCCCAGACCGACGCGACCGAGAGCAAGAACGCCGGGGCCTGCCCGGTCGTAGAGGCCATCGAGCAGATCGGCTCGCAGTGGCGACTCGTCGTCCTCCACGACCTCCACGGCGACAGCGAGAAGCGGTTCAACGAACTCCAGCGTTCGACCGACGCGAGTTCCCGGACGCTCTCGCGGGTCCTCGACGACTTGGAGGCCGACGGCCTCGTGAACCGGCGCGTCGAGGAGAAACCCATCGCGACCTACTACAGCCTGACCGACAAGAGCCGCCAGCTCTGTCCGGTCTTCTCGGAACTCGAAGACTGGGCCGACGAGTGGGTCGAGCCGTCCGGCGCGGACCGATAGGCGCGGTCGCTCGCCAGAAACCGAGGAGTTCCGCCGCGCGCCCCGAACCGTGAACACCGACCGCGCGCCCCGAACCGTGAACACCGACCGCGCGTCCCGGACCGGGAACGCCGACCGCGCGCCGCGGCAAACGGAACTGCTTTTCACGCCCGCCGCCCCGAGGTTTCTACATGACGAACGAAGAGCTAATCGCGGCACTCCGAGACGCTGACGCGGTTAAATACGGCGAGTTCGAACTCTCCCACGGCGGCACGAGTGACTACTACGTGGACAAGTACCTCTTCGAGACCGACCCCGACTGCCTGCAACTCATCGCGGAAGCCTTCGCCGAGGAGGTCGGCGACACGAAACTCGCGGGCGTCGCGCTGGGCGGCGTCCCGCTCGTCGCGGTCACGAGCGTCGAGACCGGCACGCCCTACGTCATCGCCCGGAAACAGCAGAAAGACTACGGCACGGCCAACCTCGTGGAGGGCCGACTGGACGAGGGCGAGGAGGTCGTCGTCCTCGAAGACATCGCCACGACCGGCCAGAGCGCGGCCGACGCCGTGGAGGCCCTGCGCGACGCTGGCGCGACGGTGAACCGCGTCCTCGTGGTCGTGGACCGCGAAGAGGGCGCGGCCGAGAATCTGGCCGCCCACGACGTGGAGTTGGAGTCGCTGTTGACCGCGAGCGAACTCCTCGACGCCG
Source organism: Halorussus salinus (assembly GCF_004765815.2). Classification (NCBI taxonomy): domain Archaea; kingdom Methanobacteriati; phylum Methanobacteriota; class Halobacteria; order Halobacteriales; family Haladaptataceae; genus Halorussus; species Halorussus salinus. Next base: position 236,278 of record NZ_SBIS02000011.1, read on the forward strand.
AATAGTTCGGCTCTGGATTCCGGTTTCGGAGTCCGTCCGTACCGTCTAAACGGAAACTAGCAACGAGGTATCGAAAGCCCTCGTGCGGTTCGCGGTCGTTCGGCGGGATATTCTCGCGTCTCGCGTCGCTCGCCGCGTCGAATACTGGCCGCGCCGAGACGACCACGGGCCGGAGGCCCGCGAACCGCGCTCGCCCTTTCAGTCCGCCGAGGCTGGTAGATGTGTCACCGAGCGCAGTGGGGGAAGTCGGTCCTCCCGAATACTCCGGGAAACCTCACGATTGCGTAGTTCTGCCGAAATCTTCGCGCTCTCCTATCGGTCTATTCAAGTTCGTGGAATACGACCGCACAGAACATGAATCGCGCAGAGAAGGCGACCTTGCAGTTGCAGGCGGTCGCCGTCCTCCGGATGCTGAAAGAGACCCGAACGTACGACGAACTCGCCGAGGTGACCGACCTGCCCGCGGGCGACCTGAACCGCTACGTCAACGGTCACGTCCTGCCGAGCGTGGACCGCGCCGAGGAGATAGTCGGCGGCGTCGGCCGCGACGAACTCGCCGCCGAGTTGGAGGCCCGGATTCGAGTGGACGACGAGGGGTACGTGGACAACTCCGGTGTCGTCTTCGACCAGTCGTTTCTGGACCTCGTGGCCCCCGTCGCCGCCGAGACGCTGGGCTTCGACCGCCCCGACGTGGTGCTGACCGCGGCGACAGACGGCATTACCTTGGGTGCCGCGATGGCCCGGAACTTCGACGCCCGCGTCGCCTACGCCAAGAAGTCCAAGGAGACCGCCGTCGAGGAGTTCATCGAATCCCGCCAGCGACTCCAGTCGGGAATCGAACTCACGTACTACCTCCCGGCGTCGGCCATCGACGCGGGCGAGACCGTGCTGGTCGTGGACGACCTCATTCGGTCGGGCGAGACCCAAGAACTCCTGTTGGACATCGTGGACCGCGCCGACGCCCACGTGGGCGGCGTCTTCGCGCTCATCGCGGCCGGGGACGAGGGACTGGACCGCGCGAAGGGCCGGACGGAGGCTCCGGTGGGCGCGCTGACGACCTTCGAGGAGTAGCCCGACCGGCGCGGCGAGGCGTCATTCTCCTCGTCGTCCCTCGTCCGCCGCCCGCCGTCCGGAGATTCCGAACGAGGGGGCGACTCGCCGCCGAGACGTAGGCACGTCCGTGCAGAGTTTTCGATTTTCTCACGGGTTTCGGGCACGAATCCATGCAAGTTTGTGTATATCTGTCGAGATTCGATGGGAATCGTTAAGTACGCGTTCGAGAGTATGCTCACTCGTGCAACATGGGAATCGAAGAAACGAGTGATTCGCGCTCCGACTCGGGTGCGACCGGCGCGCTCGCGGAGTACTTCGGCTTCGAAGAACAGGGCACAGACCTTCGGACGGAGGTTCTCGCCGGGCTGACCACCTTCCTGACGATGAGCTATATCGTCGTGGTCAACCCCCAAATCCTCGCGCAGGCTATCCAGCTACAGGGGTACTCCACGAGCCAGACTCAGTCGATGCTCGCCGTCGTGACGCTCATCTCGGCAGCGGTGGCGACGCTGGTGATGGCGTTCTACGCGAACAGACCGTTCGCACAAGCGCCGGGACTCGGCCTGAACGCCTTCTTCGCGTTCACCGTCGTCCTCGGGATGGGCGTCGCGTGGCAGACCGCGCTGGCGGCTGTAGTGGTTGAGGGCATCGTCTTCATCGCGCTCACCGCAGTCGGAGCGCGCGAGTACGTCATCCGAATCTTCCCCGAACCCGTGAAGCTCGCGGTCGGCACGGGTATCGGACTCTTCCTCGCAATCATCGGCCTCGAAGCGATGGGCATCATCACGGGCGACGCCGGGACCATCGTCGCGCTCGCCCAGATCGGCCAGAGTCCAGTCGCCATCGTCTCCATCGTCGGCCTGTTCGTGACCTTCGCGCTCTACGCTCGCGGGGTTCCGGGGTCCATCATCCTCGGCATCCTGTTCACGTCCGCACTCGGCTACGGCGCAGAGTGGGCCGGCCTCGTGGCCAGCGGCACGCTGACTCCCGGTTCGACACAGACGACATACAACATCGCGCCCCTCGCTGGGGCCTTCCTCACAGGCCTCGGCAACATCGAGGCCTTTTCGTTCGCGCTCATCGTCTTCACGTTCTTCTTTGTGGACTTCTTCGACACCGCGGGGACCCTCACGGGCGTCTCGCAAATCGCTGGCTTCCTCGACGAGAACGGTAACCTCCCCGATATCGACCGACCGCTGATGGCCGACGCCATCGGGACCACCGTCGGCGGGATGCTCGGCACCTCGACGGTCACAACATACATCGAGTCGGCTTCGGGGGTCGAGGAGGGCGGTCGGACCGGCATGACCGCGCTGACGGTCGCCATCCTGTTCATCGCGGCGCTGGCGTTTATCCCCATCGCGGCCGCGGTTCCGATGTACGCCTCCCACATCGCACTGGTGGTCATCGGCGTCGTGATGTTCCAGAACGTCGTCGACATCGACTGGAGCGACATCACCAACGTCGTCCCCGCGGGCATGACCATTCTGCTGATGCCCTTCGCGTTCTCCATCGCCTACGGCATCGCCGCGGGCATCGTCTCCTACCCCATCGTCAAGGCCGCCGCGGGCGAACTCGACGACACCCGGCCGGGCCACTGGGCGCTGGCGGCCGCGTTCGTCCTGTACTTCTTCGTCCGGACGAGCGGGATGTTGCAGGGCAACGTCTGAAACGCGGCAGTTCCCTTTCCGCAGTCGTTCCCTGCGAGACGTTCTCTCCCTGCGGAAACACTTATATCGTTATCTGACGACTTAGACTTCGACAATGAGCGAATACGACAGTCCGCAGGTCGCCGAGGAGACGATTGCCAAAATCTACTACGCCGACGAGGAGGCCACGCAGGTAGACGCCGCGTTCATCATCGAGGACTGGGACTGGGTAGTCGGCTTCGACCAAGTGGCGACCGACGAGTACGACTACGTCTCGATTCCCGCCGACAAGGTAATCGGCGTGAAGTCCCCGGAGTACGCCTCCTTCTCGCGTAACGGGCGGCGCATCGTCGGCTACGGCGTAGACGACGGCGAGTTCGAGAGCTTCGCCGACCGACTCCCGGTCTGAGCGGTCGATTCGTTCGGGACCGGCTAAAGGGACTACCGCACCATCGGCGTCGTTCAATCGTCAGCGGCAAGCGGTTCGTTCCGCTCGATATCGACGGCGTCGGTCAAGAAGGGGTCGAGGCCGTCCGTGTCACGCAGTTCGACGGTTCTCGACTCGGAATTGACCGCGACGACACCCGCGTCTTCGAGTTTGGGAACGTGTACGTGATGGAGCGCGATTTGTATGCTCCGAACGGTCTCGTCGGTGACGCTCGTAGCGGTGTCACCGGCCTCCCACGTGGCGAGTTCGGAAGCGAGGGTCTCGATTTCTACCGGGTCGGAACGGTTGACTAAGTAGTACAAGACGTATCGACGCCGTGGATTCGAGAGCAGGTCGAACGTCCGGTTCAGATCCTTGGTATTGAGTCCCCCGGTCACGATACAATGCAGATGCGCGAATCGCATAAGTGTTTTTTATTTGGTATTTGTGAGATTTTGGCTGAGTCAAGTAGTCGGACAGAGCCGCTTTACATTCCCAAGTTAACGGAGAGAAATTAGCGAGGGGTCGGTAGATAGGTTCAGTATTTCAATTCTGCTACCCCGTAGTCAGGCTACTCCTCGTCTTCGGCGACCTCGATGTGAAAGTGGTCCCACGGTTGGGTCGTATGCTCGGAGATGATGTCGCTTCGATGAATCTGAAGCCCGATACTATCGAGTTCTTCGGTGATTTGTTCGATACGGTCTGTCGATTCAGCCACGGCTTGAACGTGGATGTTCTCTTCGCCGGAGAGCAACTGTTTCACGTCCACGACACCCAACACGTCACGGGCTTGGTCGGCAATCGTTTTCCGTTCCGTGACTGGGACGGTACCGACGAACAGGATGACGAGCGGATACCCGGCCTCCTCGTAGTCGATTTCGGGGTGGTAGCCGCGGATGATGCCTCGGTCTTCGAGGCGTTCGATGCGGTTCGCTACGGTCGTGCCGGTCACGTCCGTCTCCTCGGCGATGTCGGTATCACGCTTGCCTCGTGCATCCACCTGCAAGAGGTGGAGGATTCGGCGGTCGATGTGGTTGAGCGGTTCGTCGTCCATACGCTGGACACGCCGCCGAACGAGTTGAAGATTCAGGCTAGACGTTGCGGGTCCGTACACCAGTCAAATAAGAACACGCTCCACATCGCGCGCCACGAAGCCACCCATCAACGTGCGAGGATTTCGGCGAGGCGGAGCAGTTCGAGCCGAAGGCCCCAGTTTTAATCCCGCCGCCTTCGTTCACGGTGACATGAACCTGCCCTCACTCATCCATTCGTTGCGCGCGCTCTCGCGCCGATGGGTCATCCGCGGCGTCGCGGCCCTGCTGGTCGTCTCGCTGGTCGCGCCCGCGGCCATCTCCGGCGCGACGCATCTCGCCACGACCGAGAACCCGACGAACCTGCGGGCGTCGGTGGACGACCCCGCGAACGGCACGACCGTCATCTCGATTCAGGGCTTCCACTTCCAAGGCATGGCCAACGAGGACAAGCCAGCGCGCCTCGTCGCGGTCGGTCCCCGCGGGAACGTCCAATGGGTCCACGACGGGTCGGGCTTCGACGCCCGCTGGTTCTACGACGTGGACCCGATGGACGACGGGCACCTGCTGGTGACGGCGACGACGCCCAACGCCACGCTGGTCTACGAGTTGAACCCCGAAACGCAGGAACGCGTCTGGACCGAGCGACTGGACATCCACGACACCCACGACGTGGACCTCATCAACGGCGACCAGTTGCTCGTCGCCAACATGCGCGCGCCGAACCGCAACGACCGCATCTTCGTCCACGACATGGAGACCGACGAGACGGTCTGGGAGTGGGAGTTCGAGGAACACGGCTACCCGGCGTCGGGCGGCGGCGGGAAGGCCGACTGGACCCACGTCAACGACGTGGACAAAATCGGCGAGGGCGAGTATCTGGTCTCGCCGCGGAACTTCGACCAAGTCATCGTCGTGAACCGCTCGACGGACGAGGTGACAATGCGACTCGGGAGCGACGGCGACCACGACACCCTCTACGAACAGCACAATCCGCAGTACCTCGAAAGCGAGAACGGGACTCCGACGATGCTCGTCGCCGACAGCGAGAACGACCGCATCGTGGAGTACGCCAAGACCGACGCCGACGCACCGGTCGGAAGCGGGTGGACCGAGACGTGGAGCGTCGGCACCCGCGGACTGAACTGGCCCCGCGACGCCGACCGACTCCCGAACGGCAACACCTTGGTCGTGGACACGATGCACCACCGCGTCTTCGAGGTGACGCCGAGCGGCGAGGTCGTCTGGGAGTTCCACGCGCCGTGGGCACCCTACGACGTGGAGCGAATCCCCTACGGCGACGAACCGGGCGGGCCGACGATGCGCGACCTCGGAAAGTCGGGCGACTACAACCTCAGCGGGAGCGGCCTGAAGGTCTCGGGGAAGGGCACCAAGACGGTCTCGTTCTGGCTGACCGCGACGTTCAAGGAGACCCCGATAGAAGCGCAGGCCGACGAGTTCGCCCGGACGTGGGCGCACGTCACGCCGTGGATTCGCCCGGTCTGGATGACGAGTTGGGAGTTCCTCGGCGCGATTCTGGCCGGGGGCCTCGCGCTGGCGTGGGGTCTCGGCGAGGCGGTCTACCAGCGACGCCGGATTCGACGCGGCGTTTCGCGGCTCGTGCGTCGCGTCCGGCGACCGGTGGAGTAGCGATTTCGGACAGAAGTTTACTCACGCTTGACGACACCCTCGACTCCGGCGCGTGCGACGCGGCGCGTTCGTGCGCCGCGCTATTCCGCGCGAGGGCCGAGCATCGGAGCGAAGCGAGAAGCGCAGGCGGTTGGGGAGGACGAGGTGCGGTCGCGGTACTGTGCGGTACGATTGGAGTCGGCAACTGCTCGCTTCTCTGCACTGTCGTCTGTCTCAGATTCGAAATCAGTAGAGGGGGTCCGTCTCTCGGCCGAAACCGGCAATCGCTTGCTCTCCGATATCTCTGCGAGAAAGAACTGTCCGAGATCACGTCACGCCCTTCCGGGACCACCACGCTCTTGCCGCTCAAAGCCCCACTAGCGAACATGGCGAACCTCGAACTGTACGAACTCGACGGCTGTCCGTACTGCGCGAAAGTGGTAGACAAACTCAACGAACTCGGACTCGACTACGAGTCCCACATGGTCCCCTCGTCGCACTCGGAACGCACCGAAGTCGAGGAGGTCAGCGGTCAGACCGGCGTGCCCGTGCTGGTGGACAGGGACAACGGCGTCGAGGGCATGCCCGAGAGCGACGACATCGTGGAGTACCTCGAAGAGACCTACGGCGACGGCGCGGCCTGACGGCTCGAATCGCTGTTTTCTGCGGAGAGTGAAAGAAACGAGACGAGAGCGATCAGGCCGGTTCCTCGCCGCGCTCCCGAATCAGGTCCCGCAACTCGTCGGGGTCGTCGATGTCCTCCAACTCCTCGCGCTCGACCAAGCCGGTGCCGTCCACGCTCTCGCGCTTGGCCTCGTCCACGAAGTAGACCGAGCGCGTCCGGGCGACCTCGCCGATGGAGGACATGATGCGGGCGCGCTTCTCGGCCGCCTTGGTGAACGCCGAGTGGCCGGTCAGCACGTTCTCCTCGCTGGAGTTGTCCTCGCTGACGGTCTTGAACGGCGCGCGGACGGTCGGATGGACCTCGAAGCCAGCGCGGGTGAGGACCGTGACGATGCGCTCGTCGTCGTCCTCCGGCTCGGGGTCGTCGGGGGTTGGTTCGCCCTCGCGGACCTCGTCGGCCCCGTCGAGAACGTCCACGGGACTGGTGAGGTCGCCCTCGAACATGTTTTCGAGTTCGAGCGCCACGTCCACGCTGGCGTTCATGCCGTCCTCGTACTTCGAGACGGTGCGCCGCGAGACGCCCAACTCGGAGGCCAGACGGCCGAGGCTCCAGTCGCGCTTCTCGCGCTCGTCGCGCAACACGTCGCCGTCGATGTTGACGTACAGGCCGCCGGGCGCGGCGTAGACCAGCGGCGACATGCCCTCGACGAACAGTTCCATCGCGGTGTCGGGACTCAACACCGGGACGCCGTGTCGGAAGTAGACGACGCCCGGTTCTAGCTCCTCGTCGCGGGTTCGGAGGCCGACGACGACCGGCGTGGCGCTGAGGTACTCGCCGAGTCGTCGCATCTCTAGACCGGTGGTACCGTCGAACGCATCGACGTTCGCCAGCACCTTCAGCAAGAGGAGGTCGCGTCCGCGTCGGGCGGCCACGTCGAAGCTCTTCGGTCGAATCGCGCACCGGTCGCTGACCGTGAATCCTGCGTCCTCAAGCATCGCGGTCACGTTCCCGACCAGTGCAGACCGGGACATATCCCCATGTAAGTGATTCCCCTATATATGCATTGTGCTGACTGTATCGCCGCTCCTGCTTGCGATTGGCCGGGCGAGCGGCGGTAGTTTGATAACGATAGACGCGACCGCTCCGAAAGTCGTTAATCCGACACGCACCAACGAGGAGCCGTGACTGTCATCGGCGTGGACGACACCGACTCCCGCGAGCGAGGGATGTGTACCACCTACCTCGCGGCCGTAATCGCCGACCGCCTGCGCGAGACCGGAGGTGCCGACGGGGACGAGGGCGCGAACGTCGAGCGGGCACTCCTCGTCCGACTCAACCCCGCGGTCGAACACAAGACCCGCGGGAACGCCGCGCTCGCGGTCCACACCGACGCCGACCCCGAGCGAGCCTTCGAACTCGCCCGCGAGGAGGTCGCCCGAGTCGCCGAGACCGACGACCGGCGGACCAACCCCGGTCTGGTCGTCGCGCCGGGTAACCCCGGCGACGTGCCCGAATCGGTCGCCGACTTCGCCCGCCGCGCGGTCCGGGACCGCCTCGCCATCGAGGAGGCCGAGGAGCGAATCGAGACCGCGGGCTACCGCGGCGAGGGCTGGAAGCTCGGCCGGGGGCGAATCGGGGCCTTGGCGGCGGTCGGCGCGTGGTCGGCGTTCGGCGGAGGAGACGAGGCGAGCGCCGAAACGGGCGCGGACTGGACCTACGAGTGCATCTCGTACCGGGACCCCGAGCGCGTCGGGACGCCCCGAGAAGTGGACCCCGAGTCGGTCTTCGACGCCGCGACCGCGGCCTACCCCGCGGCGTGGGACACCGTGGACCGCGAGACCGGCGAGTTGGTCTGCGTCCCTCACACGCCCGGTCCCATCCTCCACGGGATTCGCGGCGACGATCCCGAAACCGTCCGGGAGGTCGCCGAGGCCATCGAGAGCGAACCGGTCTCGCGGCGCGCGCTGTTCGTGACGAATCAGGGCACCGACGCCCACCTCCGGGACGCCGACGGTTTCGATGCGGTCGAAGACGGCCGCGCCTACCGCGTCGAGGGAACGGTCGCCGAGGAGCCCGAGACCCGCCGAGGAGGCCACGTCTTCTTCGCGCTCGAAGCTCCGGAATCGGCCGACGACGAGAGTCCGACGCTCCGGTGTGCCGCCTTCGAGCCGACGAAACGCTTCCGCGACAGAGTGCGGGACCTCCGGGTCGGCGACCGCATCGCGGCCTGCGGCGAAGTCTCGAACGGCACCCTCAAACTCGAAAAGTTCGCGGTGCGAGCGTTGGACCGGACCGAACTCGTCACGCCCGACTGCCCCGAGTGCGGCCGGTCGATGAAGAGCGCCGGGGCCGGGCAGGGGTATCGGTGTCGGGACTGCAAGACGACCGCCGACGGGAAAATCGAGCGCGAGGTCGAGCGGGAGCTAGAAGAAGGGTGGTACGAAGTCCCCCCGGAAGCCCGCAGGCACATCGCCAAGCCGCTGGTCCGGGGCGGCTTCGACGCGCCGATTCACCCAGAGAAGTAGCTACCCGAGACGGTCCCACGCCTTCCGGAATCGCTCGCCGTGGGGCGGCAAGAACGCCTCACCGGTCTCGCCGAACGAGTCGGGCGTGAACCATCCCACGTCCGTCACCTCCGTCCCCGCGTGCGGTTCGCCGTCGGTCTCCTCGCGCCGAACCGCGAACCCGATGGAGACGACTCGTTTCCCCTCGAACTGCGTGACCGAGAACGTGTCGAGGAGTCGCAGGTCCTCGGGGTCGGCCCGCAGGCCGGTCTCCTCGCGGAGTTCGCGGGCCGCCGCCTCCTCGGGGGACTCGTCCAGTTCGAGGTGACCGCCGGGGACGGCCCAGTCGCCGACGCCCGGCTCCACCGCGCGTTCGGTCAACAGGACGCCCTCGTCGCCGACGACGGCGACGCCCGCGGTGGGGACGGGGTTTCGCCAGACGACGCGCTCGCAGTCCGGGCAGAACTGCCGGTCGCGCTCCTCGATTTCGCGGGTCGAGAGCGCCGCTCCGCAGTGCGGACAGAAGTCCGCCGGATAGGTAGTCACGCTTCGTCACCGCTCATGATTTCAGTCCGCTCCCGGTCAGGGGCACTACCACATCCTCGTCGTCGTCCAGCACGCCGCGCTCGCGGAACCGCGCGAGGGCGGCGGGCGCGACCGCGCAGGTCGGTTCGGTGTAGAACCCGCCGCGGTGGAGGCGGTCGAGCGCGTCCGCTACTGCGTCCGAGTCGAGCGCGATGGCGTCGCCGCCGGTCTCCGCTATGGCGTCGAGAATCTGGTCCTTCCGGGCGGGGTCGAGAATCTGGATGCCGTCGGCGACCGAGTTGTCGCCCGCGGCGGCCTCCTCGCCGTGGAGTTCCGCGGCGATGGGCGCGTATCCGGCGGCCTGCGCGCCGAGGAGCCGCGGCATCCGGTCGGTCCAGCCAGCGTCCTTCAAAGCGCGAAAGCCCCGGTAGGCTCCGAGAAAGAGCGTGCCGTGACCCAGCGGCGTGACCACGGCGTCGGGCACCGCCCAGTCGCGCTGTGCCGCGACCTCGAAGGCGAAGGTCGCCGTGCCCGCGAAGAACGCGGGGTTCCACGCGTGGCTGGCGTACCAGCCCGTTTCGTCCCCGTCCTCCTCGGGGTCGCCGCCCCCGCTCTTGGACTCGACTGCTTCGATGCAGGCGTCGGTCACGTCCTGCCGGGTGCCTTCGACGCGAATCGGGGTCGCGCCGACGCGCTCGATGGCCGCGAGTTTCGAGGCCTTGGCGTCGGCCGGGACGTAGATGTCGGCGTCGATGCCCGCCCGCGCGGCGTACTGCGCGATGGCCGCGCCCGCGTTGCCCGACGAGTCCTCGACTACCTTCTCGACGCCCAGTTGCGCGGCGCGCGAGAGCGTCGCGGTCGCGCCGCGGTCCTTGAAGCTTCCCGAGGGAAAGACGTACTCCAGCTTGAACTGGACGTTCTCCCCCCAGTCGGGCGCGTCGGTCGAATCGGTGGCGTCGAGGGCGGTGGAGGCGTCCTGAAGCGGCGTGAACCCCTCGCCGAGCGTGACCTCGGGCGGGATTGGAAGGAACTCCTCGAAGGCCCAGAGTCCGGCGCGAGTGTCCAACTCGGCGAAGTCGGGTGCGGGGCGGTCGGGTCGCGGACGGTCGGCGAATTCGAGGGGATGGCCGCAGTCACACCGCCACGGTTCGTCGGGCCCGGCGTCGTAGCTCCGGCCGCAGTCGGGACAGGCGAGGTCGGTCGGCATACTCGCTACTGTCGTACTCGGGCATCAATAGTTGTCGGACGAGGACTGCGCTCGTGAGGTTCCGCGCTCGGGATGCTCTGCGCTCGGGACGTTTATCCCCCTCACGTGCGTCGGCGAGGACATGAGCGACGTGGATTGGGACGACGGGTTCGCGGAACGCTACTTCTGGTCGGGCCACGCAAATTCCCGGAGCGTCTGGACCGCCGTGGCGGCGTTCCCGACGCTGGTGGCGGCGCTCTACCGGCGCGACGGTTCGCTGTTCGCCGCGACGTTGCTCGTCGTGGTCGGGGTGACGCTGTCGAGTCCGTCGCCGGAGGACGACGAGGCGTGGGCGACCCGCGTCGTCCTCGGCGAGCGCGCGTGGCTGGACGAGGAGTCCCCGTTCTCCCGAGAAGGACTGTTCGTCGCGTTGAGCGCGCCGGTCGTCCTGTTCACGATTCGGGCGGCAGTTCGACGGCGACTCGTCGGGACAGTCATCGGGACCGTCGTCTCGATGGTTCTCATGCTCGTGTTCTTCCGACAGATGGTCGCGGTCTACAAGCGGCGAAACGAGCGAGTCGAGTAGAACGAGCGCGTCGGGAGTCGGTAACGGGAGCGAGCGGACGTTCAGAACTCGTCTACGTCGGTGCCGACCGAACAGACGTACTCGCCGGTCGCCACTTGGGGCAGGCGGCGCGAGCGCCAGAAGACGCCGCGGTCGTCGGCGGTCACTTCCGCCTTGAGTTGGCCGAAGGGGTCGGTAATTTCGAAGAGGAGGTCGCCGACATCCACCCGGTCGCCCAACTCCTTCCGGAAGCGGACGAGACCGCCCGAGGGCGACCCGTAGCGGTCGAAGCCCGTCGCGCGGGTCTGGGGCGCGAGGTCCACGTCGCCGTCGAGGAAGCCGTAGTAGCGCAGGACGTTGAACAGGCCCTCGACGCCGTACTGGATGCTCTCGTCGTCCCAGCCGACACAGCCGCCCAGTTCCGGGTCGATGGTCGGGATGCCCTCGTCGGGTCCGGCGCGGGCGAGTTGGCCGTCCGGTCCCTTCTGGTCCAAAATGTGGCCACAACCGAACACCTTGGCGAGTTCGAGACACTCGTCGTGGAGGCGGTGGCGCTGGCCACAGCGGACGCGGACCTCGTTGAGCATCTGACTGGTCGAGCCTTGGTGCAGGTCCAAAATCAGGTCGGCCCGCGAGGCGGCCTCGAAGGTGGCGGCCGCGATGCGCTCGCTGGAGGTCCCCGACTCGTCGCCGGGGTAGGTGCGGTTCATCTTCGTGTCGTCGATGGGGTTGCGGTGTTCGGCGACCTGAAACGCGTGGTAGTTGACGATGCCGACCACGAGAATCGTCCCCGAGAGGTCTCCGGGCGGAATTTGGGGAATCGCCCGCTGGAGGACGCCGAGACCGTTCAGTTCGTCGCCGTCGCTGACCGCCTGTGCGTACAGCGTCGGGCCGTCGGTCGCGCCGTTGAGTACCGCGACCGGGAGGCCGAAGTCGCCGCCGTCGCGCGTTTCGCCGACCTGCAACCGCCCGGTGTCCATCTCGCCGGGGGCCGCACTCGCCGTGCCGAGCGTCTTCATTATACCATAACGGACGCCTACACGCCCTTTAGCGGTTCGGTATCGGCTATATAAAAATGAGTGTATGAATACCGTTACTGGAGTTACTTTACTGCGGTGTGGGCGGTGTCTACATACGCGTCCCATTTTCGAGCACTACCAGTAATGCCGACGTTGAACTCGTTAGCTCCGGGGAGTCCCCAGCTCACACTCCAATTAGACGGTGCGCAGAAGGGGTCCCAAGTGTGAATGAATTGACCGTAAATGGTAGTATCGGCCCCGTGTTCATCATCTCGCGCGTCCACTTCACATTCAATGAAGCCATTTTCCGGCGTATACGAAGCGACTTGGGTTCCTGTCCTGAGTTTGGCATAGTAACCGTGTACAGTCGGCTTCTTGTCGGCAATAAGCCCCTTAGAACCGCTCCGGGCACCATCAACATTTCGATAAATATCCTCCGAGAATGAGATCGCAGCACCGTCGTAAGGCCCATGACAATCAAGGCCGGTCGCAGATGCGAGATCCCAGTTGAAAACGAAATGTTGACGACCATCATTATTGTCGTTACCGACGGAGTATGCTCCGAGACTGATAGTTGAGTCAGGATCGTTGTCGGGGTCGGCGAATCGCTTCTGAGTCGATACGTCGCCGTCAGACATTTTATTGATCGTCTTGGATTTACGGGAGAATTGTGTCGTGTTATAATTGTAGTTGATTCCGTGTTGGTCACAGAGCTTGTTTGCTTGCTCGGTCTTTCCGTTTTGGAGAAGCCGTTTCAGGACATCATACACGCCCTTTTCGGACGAGGCTGAAACAGTTGACGTGCTAAGAGCGCTGATTGTGAGTCCGGTACCGCCAATCGATTTTATGAATCTTCTACGATTCATATTACACCAATAACATATTATATGCTTATAACTTTATGAATTTCAAGTATATAACTATCTTTTCTATTGGAATATTAACAAATCTTTTTATGTTGGTAATTCGTAGAAATTTCTATGGATCGAAGAACAGTCGTTCGTCTATCAGGAGTCGGAACTATGACGTGTCTCACGGGTTGTAGTTCATTCTTCAAAGATAATAGAGCAGAACCTAAATTAGAGTCAACGTTTACTTGGAGCGGCGCACAGTGCGGCGGGAGTGAGCCGAATACACAGGCAGACTGGAGTGGATCCGGCGTGAAGATTACCGGCACTGCCGCACTCCCGAAAGGATGCTATGAGACAGCCATTGAATCGCACGGACCTAGTGACGAATCTACTGCAACTATAGAGGCCAAATTCGAGCAGAACTCAGAGGGAAAACACTGCGTTGACTGTGACTCAGCAGTTTCTTATCAAATAGTAATAGATTTTATTAACTCATCTATTTCTTCTATAAATATTATCCATAAGACACCTCTTAAAGAGGAGGTAGTCGCGACCCATTCGAGATAGCTGTAGTTTTGGTTTAATATTACTGAAATAGCTGAGATTTCGCTGCTTCTTATCAATAGTACAGACATAGTGACCGAGAGGGAACAACTGGACTCTTTTCCGGTTTCCCGGCAATTTCTCAGACCGGAGTAAGCGACGAGGACGAGCGACGAAAGTGAGCGACGAGGAGTGCCGACTACAGTCCGACCCAGACGGTCCGCACGTCGTCGTCGGGGAAGTGCCAGCGTTGCTCGGGACGGCCGTGTTTCTCGCGGAGTTCGATTCGGGCGTCGAACAGCGAGGAGAGCCGCCGGACCGGCTTGGAGTCGTCGGCGACCGGCAGGTGGTAGTGGGCCATCCCATCGACGCCGCGGACGTGGTCGCCGACCGCGCCGACGAACCGCTCGACCGCCGCGGTGTCGTGGCGGTTCAGGAGATACGAGAGGGTGAACACCGAGATGCGGAGTTCGGCGGGTTCGAACCCTGACCGGCCGATTTTCGCGGTCGTGATGGCGTCGCAGAGCGCGCCCCGGAACTCGCCGAGGTCGCGCGCGGCCGCCGACGAGTCGGTTTCGACCGCCGAATCGGAGTCGGACGCCGAATCGGTCTCGAACGCCGCGGCGTCGGTCGCCGAGGAGTCGGCCTCGGCGGGCGTCGCGGCGCTCGCGGTCCGCGCCCCGATATCGTATTCGGCGAAGTGGACTCGGTGGTCGGTCGCGCGAACGTCGCCGGGCAGGAGGTCGGGCGCGTCCTCGCGGCCGTGGTCGGTCAGCCCGAGGAGTCGCGTCCGGGACTCCTCGGGTGACCCGAGGAGCTTCCGGGTCGCGCGCTGGGAGACCTCCTCGCGGACGTTGCCGGTCACGAGCAGGTTACAGCCGTTTCGTTTCATCCGTCTGAGTTTTCGGCGGATGTGCGCTATCGGCACGTCGCTCGAATCGTCGCTCATATTGGCTATAGACGACTATGTATGATTTAAAATTTGTTACTCTACCTGTAGGTATAATAGCACTAACACGGCGTTTCGAGCGCCGACCGCGACGAGAAGTCGCGTGAACGAGAAACAGCTAACAACTTGTATTTAGTTCTAGGTATCAAATTTAAGGAAAGTATTTTTTACTTGGTTGTCCGAGTACGGGTATGCTCAGAGGCAAAATCGAGAGGTGGCTAAAGCGGCATCCGTGGGCGATTGGGGCGATATTTTCTGCGGGAACATATCTGACAGACCCTATCGCGCCACTGAGTTGTGGTATTTGTACTACTCCCGGACCTTAAATATCCTCCCCGGTGATTTCGTCAGTCCAACAGATTTCACCGTCGATTTGGACGGGGCTTGTCTGATCGTCAAAGTACTCATTAAGAGCCTCAATATTGACCGTTTCTTGGACAAATGAGGAATTAAGAGAAGAGACTGCCTCCCTTCCGAGTTTTATATTAGTAAGTGAACCTAAAGGAAGACTCAACGAAGGATACGGGTCAAGTTCCAACGAAATCTGTCCTTTCTCGCTGGAATCAGCTGTAATAAGGCTAGGCGTACCACACTTCGGCTGGACTAAATCAGTACTACCATCGCCGACAACAACATACTGACGGTCAAACGTACTTACATCAGTCACCACCGACAAGGCACTCTGCATCGAGAACCCGTGGTTCAGCAAGCGCGCCAACTCCTTGCCCACGTCCGTCGCGGGGTCGTTGCCCACCTTGGTCAGCGTGACGACGCCGACCTGACTGCCCTTCTCGACCAGCGTCTCGCCCTGCTCGTAGGACCGACAGCCGTTGAGGATGAAGCCGCGGACGCCGGACGTTTCGAGGTCCGCTACGTCGAGCATCCCGTCGGCACACTCGATGCCCTCGTCGGTGACGTGGCCGATGTAGTGCAGGAAGTCCGTGCCGGATTCCAGCAGGTCCCGTAGCTCCTCGGTCGTCAGGTCGTTGTGGAGCGACACGTCGAAGTCGTAGAGGTCCCGCGTGCCGTAGATGTCGCCGACCACGTCCTCCTCGCGCATGCGCTCGTCGTTGCACACCACGTCCACCGAGATGTGGTGTTTCGGCGTCGCGTCGAGGCGACGCTTCAGCGCCTCGGGCGTCGCCTTGCTCGCGCCGATGGGCATCTCGTCGCCGACCCAGACGTGTTCGATGGTGTCGGCCGGGTCGGGCTGAATCACGTCGCTCACGGGAGCCTCGCCGTCGTCGGCCGAGCGGTAGAACGCCTCCAACTCGCTCGGCTCCGGCTCGACCACCGACGGGTCGGGCTGGTCGGGACACCTGACGAACGCGAGTTCGTCCGCGGCGAACGGGAGGACCGCGACGTTCTCGTGGGTCGGCGACACGTCCATCGTGACCTTCCACTGCGGGAGGTGGGGTTCGACCACCTCGAAGGGAACGTCGAGATACCGGCGGAGTTGTTCGGCCAGCGGCTCGTCGTACAGCGACTCGAAGTCGAGGTCAACGTCGGGTTCGAGTCGCTTTCGCTCCCGCAGGTCCACCTCGTAGTAGCCCTCGGTCCGCGTCACGCAGTCGAGGAAGAACACCTGCTGGAGGACGCGCCGGACTCCCGCTTCGAGTCCGCCGGGCGCGTCGAGCGAGTGGCTGAACTCGTCGGTGAGCAGGCGCGGGTCGTCGCCCGGCACCACGCTCGCGCCGAGGTAGAACGCCAGCGGCGCGACCGCGTAGATTGCCTCGCGCTCGTCGGGAACCTCGATTTTGACCCCCGTTTCGGGCCGCTCGATGTCCCCCTCGACGCGGAACTCCTCGCCGGGTTCGAGCAACGGCGGGTGGCCGCGCAACGTGGGGAACGACCGCTCGCAGGTCGTCGTCTTGAGCGCCGACCCGAGGAGGGACACGGCGTCCATCAGCGCCCCGGTGTCGTCGGGAACCGTAATCGTCCCCGCCGGAGTCTGGTGGAGCGAGCGCGCGCCGACCTCGACGGTGGTCTCGTCGCCGAACGAGAGTTCGACCGCTTCGGTGCTTCCCGAGATGGCGACCTCGCTCTCGACCGCGAGGTACACCTTCATCTGCGTGTTGGCGAGTTCGAGGTTGTACGCGTCGGCCGGGAGGTCGAGTTCGGACCCGCCGCTGGACTGCCCGACCATCTCGCCCGCGTCGTCTCTGACGTACACGTCGAGACCCTTCGTGGTCCGGAGCGAGTCCGTCCGGACGGACACCGCGGTATCGACCGGGAAGTAGAACGCGTCCGTGTCCGCCACCTCCGGCGAGACGGCCGAGGAGGCGTGCAGGTCGAACTGCGTGCGCTCGATGGGGTCCGTGGCGCGGACGCCGTCGGGTTCGACGAGAGCAGTAAACTCGGGATTCATTGACACACATGTCGTATCTGAACCTACTTATACGTCACCTAATTCTAACGTCGCCGAGGACTCATCGTACTCGGGCACCCTCCGCGAGCGTCGGTCTCCGAACCCGCCGAGACGCGGACGGAATCGGCGGGGCAGTATGCGGTACGATGACAAACGTAGTTTCTGTTCCCCCGGAGTTTTGACGACCGACTCCAATCTTCGCACATGGCGACCGACAGGGAGCGAGCCGACCCCTTCGCGGCGTTCCGGCAGTTTCTCGCGCTGGAACGGGACGTGCTGGTCCTCTCGCTGGCGATGTTCGCGTTCAGCCTCGGCTTCCAGATGACCGGCCGGTACATGGGTCGCTATCTGGAAGTGCTGGGCGCGGGGAGCCTCGTCATCGGTCTCTACGGGAGTCTTGGCAACCTCATCGGCGCGGTCTACCCCTACCCCGGCGGAGCCATTTCCGACCGAATCGGCTCGCGGACCGCGCTGACCGCGTTCGGTCTCGCCTCGACGCTGGGCTTTCTGCTGTGGTTTCTCGCGCCGACCGTCTCCTTCCTGCCGGTTCCGGGCTGGGCGTGGATTTTCGTCGGCTTGCTACTGGCCCAAGCGTGGAAGTCGTTCGGACTGGGCGCGACGTTCGCCATCGTCAAGCAGAGCGTCCCGCCCGAGGAGCTAGCCACCGGCTTCGCCAGCACCGAGACGTTCCGTCGGACCGCGTTCCTGCTGGGTCCCCTAATCGCGGCGGGTCTCCTCGCGGTTTACGAGTTCGCGGTCGGCTTCCGCTACGTGCTGGCGGTCGCGGCCGGGTTCGGTCTCGTGGCCACGGCGGTCCAGCACCTCCTCTACGACGCCAGCGAGGATAGCTTCGGCAAGTCCTTCGAGGGCGTCGCGCAAGTCGTAGACGACCTCCGGGAGATGCCCGCGACCCTGCGGCCCCTGCTGGTCGGCGACACGCTCGTCCGCTTCGCCAACGGGATGGTCTACGTCTTCGTCGTCCTCGTGGTGACGAACGTGTTGGAGGTGAGCGCGCGTCTGCCGGTCGTCGGGCTCCTCGGGCCGGACGCGTTCTTCGGGGTTCTCCTCGCAGTCGAGATGGCGGTCGCGCTGGTCGTGATGATTCCGGTCTCGAAGGCGGCCCAGCGGTTCGGTCTCAAGCCGGTCGTCGCGCTCGGGTTCGTCGTCTACGCCGTCTTCCCGGTCCTGCTGGTCAACGCGCCCGAGGGCGGCCTGACCGTCTCCGGAATCGCCCTCTCGGAGACCGCGCTCGTCACGCTCCTGTTCGCCGTCTCCGGACTGCGATTCGCCGGACTCCCGGCACACAAGGCGCTCATCGTCGGCCCCGCAGAGGAGAACGCCGGTGGTCGAGTCGTCGGGTCGTACTACCTCGCGCGCAACGCGGTGGTAATCCCGAGCGCGGCCATCGGCGGGTGGCTCTACGGCCTCTCGCCGGGCGGCCCGGAGGTGGCGTTCGGCGCGGCGACCGTCATCGGACTGGTCGGGACGGGCTACTTCCTGCTGTTCGGGAAGGAGTTGCCCGCGTATCGGTGAGGACGGGACTCGGAGGCGTCCGGAAGTATCCCATTCCAAGTTCGAGATGGATATAAAATTACTACTATCGAGACTATAACGACTAATACGACTGATGTCGAGTCGGGACCCCGACGAGTTGCGAGACGAGTTGCAGTCGATAGATTTCGGTGGCGATGCGGAGTTGCTTTCCGAACTACGCACTGAAGCACGGGAGACGGTCACGGGGCAGAAAGAGACCCTCGCCGATATAGATTCGAAGGCCAGCAAGATACTTCGACTCAACGTCTTGCTCGTCGGTGTTATCGTTTCGGCACTCTCTATCGTAGCGAAAACCGGGGGTACTGCTACCGCGGAGAACACCCGTATTGAGGGGAGTCGCGTTCTGCTTCACGGTCTTCTCAACCCGTACACCGGACTTGGTGTCGGGTCGTTACTCATCTCGACTGCACTCGCCGCGATGACCTACACGGTCTCGGAACTCGACGTGGGTACTAGCTCGGACAATCTTACGAATCTTCTCAGAGCAGACCTATCGACCCAACAGGCTCGGGAGCTTCTCGTGAAAAACTACATCGTACGTATCAACTTCAATCGGAGTACGAATATCCGAAACACTCCACTGATAACCGCGACTATCGTCTTCCTCGTCGCCGGTATTCTGTTCTTTGCCGTGGGTGCATACGAGGCGACCGTCGGAGCCGTTCCGGGGTGGCTAGCGGTGTCAGCAGTCGGAATCCTCTTCGGAGTCGTCTGGATATCGGGATTAGCGGCCCAAACGAGACGGGCGATTCGAGATATCCGCGAGTGGCGGTGAGTGCCAAAAGACTGTGAGTGCCAAAAGACTATCAGTGTGAGTCTACTACGTGTCAGTATGACCGAAAGCGAGGCCGAAGACCAAACCGACCGAGAGCGAGCGGAAGAGAGCCTCCTCAGCGGCGGTGAGCGAGTCTCGAAAGGTCGGCGGCGTTCCGACGACAGCGAGGAATAAAACGCCGATTCGTCTCTCTGTCCACCGTCGCTTTTCTTCTGTCGTCCAGATTACTATCTACCACAGATTTCCGAATTTCGTTCTTCCAACCGGAATCGAGACAGGTGTTCGGCTACCGATAACGACCCCGCGATTCCTGCGAGACGCGCGTTCCCCGACTACCAGCACAGAGTAGCGACCAGACCAGAAACAGCGTGCCGAGCCAACCGACGGCGACGACGAGGAGGCCCGCCGGGAGTGAGACGACCATACTCGAAATCACCGCGTCGAGGAGCTTTCCTATGCGCCGGGTAAGACCGAGTTAGCCGTCTCGTACGTCGGGTCGGCGGCCGTTCCGCTTCCCGAATCCCTTTCACGCGACCGCGAATACCACCGATAGATGTCGGTTCGCTCGTCGCTGTCCGACCTCCGCGGGTTCGACCGCGCGGTCTTCGTCGTGGCCGCGGCCCGGTTCGTCAACGTCCTCGGGTCGGGCATCGTCTACCCCTTCGCGACGCTCTACTTCTACGGCGAGGTCGGCATCCCGTTCACGCTCGTCGGGACCGGCCTGTTCGCCAACAGCGTGGCGACCGCGGGCGGGACGCTCGTCGGGGGCTACCTCGCCGACCGGTACGGCCGCAAGCCCGTGATGGTCGCGAGCATGGCGCTCTCGGCACCGACGCTGGCGGCCTACGCGCTCGTGACGACTGCGCCCGCGTTCGTCGTCGCCGCCACCGCGGCGGGACTGGCGACCGGGCTGTTCGCCCCCGCGAGTCAGGCGATGATAGCTGACCTGACTCCCGACGCGGACCGCGACCAAGCCTACGCTCTGCTGAAGGTCGCCAGCAACGCCGGGTTCGGTTCGGGGTTCGTGGTCGGCGGACTCCTCTACGGGGTGGCTCACACCGCCGTCTTCGTCGCCGACGGCGCGACCAGCGGCGTCGTCGCGCTTCTGCTGGCGGTCGCGCTCCCGCGGGTCGCGTCGGATGGGGACACCGCGGCCGACGGCGACACCGCGACTGACGACGCCGCCGCGACCGACCCCGAGGAGAACCCGTCGCTCGCCGCGACCCTCCGAACGTGGAGTCGCGCGGTCACGCAACCCACGATTCTGGCGCTCGCGGTGCTGAACGTCGGGTTCGCGGTCGCCTACGCCCAGATGCAGAGTACGGTGCCGGTGTTCGCCGAACAGACCTTCGGGCTGACCAGCGAGCAGTTGGGCACCCTCTACGTCCTGAACCCGGTGGTCATCGTCCTCTTTCAGTTGCCGGTCGTCTCGTGGGTCCGGTCGTGGCGACGCACGCGCGGACTGGCGCTCTCGGCGCTGTTCTGGGCCGCGAGCTTCGTCGCCATCGTCTTGGCACAGGGTGCGCCCGTCCTCCTCGGGGTCGGTCTCGTCGGGGCGTTCCTCGTCCTTCGGACAGTCGGCGAGATTCTGCACGCGCCGCTCGTCACGGCGCTGGCGAGCGACGTGGGCACCACGGCCGAGCGCGGGTCACAGCTCTCGGTGTTGGAAATCGCCAAGCGACTCGGGTTCGGCATCGGCCCGGTCGTCGGCGGCGCGTTCTTCGATTACGGCGTCGAGGGACTGCTGTGGCCCGCGCTGGTCGGGATGAGCCTGCTTCTGGGCGTCGGCGTGCTGTCGCTGGAGCGGCGAGTCCCGCCCGCGGCGAACGGGCAGGGTCACGCCGAGAGCGAGCGTCCGCAGTAGTCTCACGTTTTCCCGTTCGCGGCCGCGCGGGGGGTAGTTGCAGGTCGGAACGTCTCGAACCGACGCGCCTTTTATCGGTGCGTGCCAACTCCCGGACGTGTCCGAGAGCGTCCCCGAGCGGCCGCGAGCGAACTTCGTGGCCGCGCTGAACGTCCGGCGCAACGCCATCCGCGGGTTCGCCTTCAGCCTGCTGTTCACTGGGGCGGTGCTGGCGGTGTTCGTCCTGCTACCGGGGACGCGACAGCCGACGCCGTACTACCTCGGGTTGGGGTTCGTCCTCTCGACGGCGCTCGGCGCGCTGGCGACGACCGTCCTGACGCTGGTCTCGGCGTATCGGCTGGCGAAAGCGACCGATTTGGAGTGACGTGGAAAACTTCTAAGGGGCGAGAGGACGATACTTCGACCGGAGCGCCGAGGGTACCGGCGTTCGAAGCCCGTCGCACCGCTCCTGCCGTCCCGGTGAGACGCGGTCCGAACGAAGACGCAAACGGCGTCTTCGGACAGGTCCCGCGTGGAAACGGGGGTGGAGACGGGAATCCGTACCTTCTCACTACTGCTCGCTAAGCCACGTAGCTACGGCCTCGCAGTCTACCGCTTCGAGTCGCCCGACGACGGGGGCGATGCCGTCGCTCGTCGGAGGCAACGAGTCTCGGTTCCCGAACTGACCGCGAAACCAACACGAAACCCGCTCACGAAGCGAATCCGCGTATCGCTGTTCGAAGGCAGGCCGAGGAGTTTCGCCTTCGCTACGCGCGGCGGCAGCGTAGCCACGGTCCCATCGTCCCGCGTGAGAGCTACCGGTCGTATCCTTCACGGACACCACCGATCCGCCGGGCGAGACGCCGGATACGACCGTCGAGTCCGAACGAATCTGGCCTGCTACCGCGCCAGCGACGAAGTCGGCCAACAGGAGATGGGGATAGTAGAGTTCCGCTCGCGCACAGTTCACCACGGGAGGAGGCACGACCTCGATTCCCGACGCGGCGTGATAGAGTAAGTCCGCTCGACTCTCGTCACCGTCCATGATAACTACCGCGTCGGTCGTGGGGACGCCGAGTTCGTCGAGGAGGATGGCGGAGTGAGTCGCTTCCGCGTACGAAAGCGTGACGTAGTCGCGATGGACGCAGATGCCGACTTTGCCAGCACATCGGAGCAAGACGCCGCGGAGTTTCCGAGGCGGAAGCGATAGGTCTCGACTCTTCGTACGGAACGGACGGTATCCGTCGTCCGAGAGGGCTACGTAGAGACGCTCCAGAAGCCTCGCTTCCTGAGTCCGATTCACCAGAACGCCGACGGTGACGAGTACGCCGTCGCGCTTCGTAGCGTCGAAACCGATGGACCACGCCCGCGACTCGCCGTCGACTACGAAGTCCTGCATTCCTGTCGGTCGGTATCTGGAGACGCCGCACAATTATGTCCGGCGACTTCGACTCGAACGACGATAGTAGTAATATAGTTGGTTACTGGCGGGGGTGTCGAAGGCCGCGAAAACGCTCACTCCGAGGAGTACTCCGACCCGGTCAGGGCCGCCAACCGCTCGGCACCCGAGCGGGTCCCCTTGGCGATGAACACGTCGCCAGCGAGGAGTTCGGTCTCGGGACCGGGCTGAATCACCCAGTCGCGCTCGTCGTCCCGAGAGCGCCGGACAGCGATGACTCGCATCCCGGTCTCGGTCTTGACCTCCCGAGCGCCCAAGGTCACGCCGTCGAACTCGCTGTCGGGCGCGACCGTCATGCGGACGATGACCTCGTCGCTCTCCTTGACCGCCTGCTCGACGACGGGGTGGGTCCCGAGTCCGCGGAGGACGCCCTCGCTAATCTCGACCGCGGCGTCGCTGATGACCTCCGTCGCGTTGGCCAGATGGACGAGTCCCCGGAGCGAGACCGGGTCGTCCACGCGCGCGGCCGCCCGGAGCGTCCACGCCTCGAAGCGCGACTGGAGGGCGTCCACCTCGGCTTCGAGTTCGACCACCTCCTCGGCGACCTCCTCGCTGTCGAAGAGGACGCTCCCGTAAGCGAGGTCCACCGCGAGTTCGCTGATGTTCTTCATCAGGACGATGGAGTCCACCGCGCGCTCCAAGTCCTCGATGCCGGGTTCGGGCGGCTCGGGCGGTTCGTACTCGACGCCGGTCGCGCGCCGGTACACGTCGGCGACGCCTTCGTCCGGCCCGCGGAGGAGAACGGTGTCGCCCCCTTCGAGCGGGGTATCGCGGTCCGGGTTCGTAATCCAGTCGTCGCGGCGGCGGATGGCGATGACTCGCACGCCGGTCTCGGTTTCGACGTTCAGGTCGCCGAGCGTCCGACCCGCGAGGTCGGCGTCGGCGGCGACCTCCGCGCGAACCAGCGTCTCGACCGCCTCGGGGAGCGCGGCCCGCATCGCGTCGGGCAGGCCGATGTCCTCCAAGACGACCTTGGCCACGTCGCCCGCGGCGTCGCTTATCTTCTCGGCCGCACCGACAACCCCGAGGACGGGAGCCAACTGCTCGGCGTCGTCGGTCGTTCTGGCGGCCATCAGAAGGCTCATGCGAGCGCGCATCTGGAGGAGGTCCATCCGGGCTTCGAGGTCAAGCACCTCGGCGGCGATGTCGTCGCTCCCGTTGAGGACGGCCGAGAACGAGAGGTCGATGAGGAGTTCCGCGGTGTCTTTCATCTCCGCCAGCACCTGCTTGACGCCGACGGGTTCGTACTCTACGTCGCCGCCCGAGGAGTCCATGTCGCTCTGTTGTGGGGCGCTCGATAAAAACGTTC
Source organism: Halorussus salinus (assembly GCF_004765815.2). Taxonomy (NCBI): domain Archaea; kingdom Methanobacteriati; phylum Methanobacteriota; class Halobacteria; order Halobacteriales; family Haladaptataceae; genus Halorussus; species Halorussus salinus. The sequence goes on from NZ_SBIS02000011.1 coordinate 260,142, forward strand.
GTCGGGAACCCGAGTCACCGGGGACGCTGGGCGTCGAGACGGCCTCGAAGGGTTGGATGGGGAGCGTCCGGAACGGAAACGAAAGATAATCCTTTTCCGGTCATGCCGAGAAGTTCAACGCATGTCAGAAGAGGTCAAGAAAGGGCTGGAGGGCGTCGTCGTCGCAGAATCGGAACTCAGCTTCATCGATGGCGACGAAGGTCGTCTCATCTACCGCGGCTACGAGATCGAGGACCTCGCGCAGAAAGCGAGTTACGAGGAGGTCCTCTACCTGCTCTGGCACGGCGAACTCCCCACACGGGACGAACTCGACGAGTTCTCCGCGGCGATGGCCGCCGAGCGCGAACTCGACGCGGACGTACTCGACACGGTGCGAAAGCTCGCCGAAGCCGACGAGGAGCCGATGGCCGCGGTCCGGACCGCGGTGTCGATGCTCTCGGCCTACGACGCCGACGACTCGGACGCCGACCCGACCGACCGCGAGGCCAACCTCCGGAAGGGCCAGCGCATCACCGCCAAGCTTCCGACCGTCGTCGCGGCGTTCAAGCGCATCCGAAACGGCAACGACCCCGTGGAACCCCGCGAGGACCTCGGGCACGCCGAGAACTTCCTCTACATGCTCAACGCCGAGGAACCCGACGAGGTGCTGGCCGAGACGTTCGACATGGCGCTGGTTCTCCACGCCGACCACGGCCTGAACGCCTCGACCTTCTCGTCGATGGTGACCTCCTCGACGCTCTCGGACCTCCACAGCGCGGTCACGAGCGCGGTCGGCACCCTCGCCGGACCGCTCCACGGCGGCGCGAACGCCAACGTGATGAAGATGCTGAAGGAACTGGACGAGAGCGGCAAGGACGCCAAGACGTGGGTGGACGACGCCTTGGACCGCGGCGAGCGCATCATGGGCTTCGGCCACCGCGTCTACAACGTCAAGGACCCCCGCGCGAAAATTCTCGGCGAGAAGAGCGAGGAGTTGGGCGAGGCCGCGGGCGACACCAAGTGGTACGAGATGTCGGTCGCTATCGAGGAGTACATGGGCAACGAGAAGGGTCTCGCGCCGAACGTGGACTTCTACTCGGCCTCGACGTACTACCAGATGGGCATCCCCATCGACCTCTACACTCCCATCTTCGCCATGTCGCGGGTCGGCGGCTGGATCGGTCACGTCTTGGAGCAGTACGAGGACAACCGCCTGATTCGCCCCCGTGCGAAGTACACCGGGTCGAAACAGGAAGATTGGGTTCCCATTGACGAGCGGTAGAATTCGAGCAATCGCACTGCGAGCGAGCGCAGTGAGCGAGCAGGTCGAGGGAGGACCACCGGGACGACCGACGGCTTTTGATCAACCTTTTGCCAGCGACGGAGCGAGCGAAGCGAGTGACGAGCGCAGCAAAAGGTTGCGGACGACCGCCTGATTCGCCCCCGTGCGAAGTACACCGGGTCGAAACAGGAAGATTGGGTTCCCATCGACGAGCGGTAGAATTCGAGCAATCGCACTGCGAGCGAGCGCAGTGAGCGAGCAGGTCGAGGGAGGACCACCGGGACGACCGACGACTTTTGCTCCACCTTTTACCAGCGACTGAGCGAGTAACGATTACAACAAAGGATTGAGAAAGTCCGTCTGATTTGACCGCGTGAAATATACTCCGAGAAGTTAGTCGGAATCGTCTTCTCTGGGTTTACTGTTCTCTACAAAGTGAATCTCGTATCCTTCTTCGGAGTCTTCTTCGTCGTCGTCGCTCATGGTATTAATCTAGTCGTCCACCATACAAGAATCTTCCGTAGAGTACAGGAACAACGACTAACGAAATAAGGAGATAATCACCACAATTGGGGAAGTTCTCTAACAACGATCGCGGTACCAGAGCTGAAAAGAGGAGAATCGCCGCTGACGAAGACCACAACGCGTTCCGGAAGTATTTCACCTCTTGTTCGTACGATGACTCCGAGTAATCGAGCATCTTTCGAAAAGCCAGCATGAGATTTCGATAGTGTTCGGTTCGTCCCCCGTTCTGCTCCACGACTTGTTCGATTTGTTCCGTCGCTCCCGTTCCGATTCCATTCGTGAACCACCGTGGACGATACACTTGTAGACAGTACCCGAACGAGAGGAGGAGTGCTACCGTCCCAGCGAGGATTATCGGAATACCGTTGATTTTGTCAGAGATACTCGTTCCCGAAACTACGATACTGATAGCGAGAATATCGATCTTTGCGAGATCAATCGCTCGTTGGTTGAGTTCGTGGTGTTCCGTGAGTTGGTTCTCTACCGTATTCTGAAGCTCCTCGTATCCGGAGCGATAGATTTCGGCTTTCTCGTTATTATCCATATTATCGCGTTATTTGACTACGATTAAAATATGCACGATACGAAATGGTTCGATTGGTGCAACAGGAGTATCGGAACTGGAACGAGAGGTCACGCTTCGCCGACGCTCCCCCGCTCCTCCATCATCGCGGCCGCTTTCGCGGCCCACCCGCCCCACCGGAACCCGGCCGCGACCACGAGGAGTGCCCACACGAAGTACAGGAAGATGCCCGCGTAGACGCCTTCGACGCCCCAGCCGAGGCGGACGCCGACGAGCCACGAGAAGCCGACCATGAAGCCGAACATGCCCGTGGTCCGGGCGACGAACGGGGTCCGGGTGTCGCTCCCGCCCTGCAAGGCCCCCGAGAGGACGACGTAGAGGACGAGGAACGGCGAGACCAGTCCGTAGACGCGGGCGAAGTCCGCGGCGTAGTCGATGGTCGCGGGGTCGTCGGTGAACAGGCGGACGAACGACTCCGCGCCGACGAACAGCAGGAGACCGATTGCGCCGACCGTCACGAGACCGAGCGCGGCGCTCGCCCACCCCTCGAATCTGGCGCGGGCGGGGTCGCCCTCGCCGAGGGCCTGCCCGACGACGACGCTCGACGCGACGTTGTAGCCCCGCGAGAGCGGACTCGTGACCTGCTGGTGCATCCGGCGACCGATCTGGTAGGCGGCGTTGACCTCGGTGCCGAACGACAGCAGGATGGCGTTGAAGGGGAACTCCGCGACGGTCGCCGCCAACCCCTCCGCGATTTTCGGCGCGCTGACCGAGAGCAGTTGCTTGGCGATGGTGGCATCGGTCGGCCGAGCGAACGAGGCGGCGGCCCACGGGCCGTAGATGGCCGCCAGTAGCGCAACCGCGGTGAACAGATTGCCGAAGGCCGTGGCGATGCCGACGCCGACGATTTCGAGGCGCGGGACCGGACCCAAGCCGAGGCCGAGCGCGACGGTACCGACGATGTTGAGGAGATTCGAGACGACGTTGACGTACATCGGCGTGCGGGTGTCGCCGGTCCCCTGCAACGAGCGCGCGGCGATGAGCGCGACGTGGCGGGCGGGCGCGGTGGCGAAGATGACCGCGAGGTAGGTGCCGCCCATCTCGGCGACGTTCGGCGGTGCCCCGAGCGCCGCGATGGCGCGCTCGCCAGCGAGGAGGCCGAACAGGATGAAGGGGATTCCGGCGAGAATCCCGACGACGAGGGCCTGCGTGATGGCCTCGTCGCGGTTCGCGGCGGCGGCATCTCCCCCGGCGTCGTCGGTGTTATCTTCCCCGGCGTCGTCGGTGGTCGTCTCGTCGCCGGGCGCTCGCGACGCGCCGGTGTCCTGACTCGACAGCGCGATGGCACCGCTCCCGAGGCCGAGTCCGATGCGGAGGGGAAGTCTGGCGAACAGGTCGGCAAGACCGATGGCCGCGACCGCGGCGGGCGAGAACAGCCCCGTCACCACCACGTCGGTCGTCCGCATCAGGGTCCGAAGCGTCTGCTCGGCCATGATGGGCCACGACAGCGAGAGGACCCGCCGCCACACGGCGAGGAGACGCGAACGGACGGACTCGACCATGCGTGGTTCGGGCCTGCGCCGGGAGCGAAATGAGTGTACCGGAACGAGCAAGCCGCTCGCGGCCTCACCAAGTCGCATGCAAGTCTTCGTCTACGGGACGCTGACCGACCCCGAGCAGGTCGCACGGGTCTGCTCGACGTTCGAGTTCCGCGGCGCGGCCACTCTCGACGGACTCCGCCGCGTCGAAGGCGAGTATCCGACGCTCGCACCCGGTGGGGCCGCGACCGGGAGGCTCCTCGAAACGCCCGAAATCGAGGAGCTAGACGCCTACGAGGGCGTCGAGCGCGGGTTGTACGTTCGGGTATCGGTGCCACTCGCCGACGGGAGCGGAGGGAGCGCGGACCGCGAGCGCGACGAGCGTGACGAACGCGTCGAACTCTACGTCGGCGACCCGGCGGCGCTCGGTGCCGACGCGGAGTGGCCCGGAAGCGGGTCGTTCGCCGAGCGCGTGCGTCGATTCTGTCGGGAGAACGAGGTCGCGGTTCGCCGGTCGGGGCGAGGCTAACGGCCGTCAGCTTTACGTCTGACACAGACGTGTGCCGTCCGTCAGACACGGCGGTTACCCCGACGCCGTCTTGCACTTTCACTTTCAGTCCGTCCACCGGGGCTTTAAGTTCCTGCCGTCCCACTCATCGAGTGCGCGTCACACGCTTCGCGCCCACTTTCCCCCTTTCCCCCTGTTCCACTTCGGTAGTCGCGACGCTCGACAGCGATGAGATACGCCGAGTCGCTGGGCCGACACCGAACCGACGAGCGGACACGGGTGAAAAAGCGTAAAGAGACGCCGCGAGTACCATCGGCTATGATAGACCTCTCGGACGTTCTCGACGCGCGAGTCCGTGTCGAGGAGACCGCCCGGCGGACGCCGCTGGACTACAGTCACACCTTCTCGGACATGACCGGTGCGGAGGTACACCTGAAACTGGAGACGTTCCAGCGCACCGGGTCGTTCAAGATTCGCGGTGCGACCAATCGCATCGAGACGCTCTCGGACGACGAGAAATCCGCGGGCGTCGTCACCGCGAGCGCGGGCAACCACGCTCAAGGCGTCGCGCTGGCGGCGACCAAGAGCGGCGTGGACTCGAAGATAGTGATGCCCGAGAACGCGCCCATCTCGAAGATACAGGCGACCCGCGACTACGGCGCGACGGTCGTCTTGTGGGGCGACGACTACAACGAGGCCCAAGCGAAGGCCCACGAAATCGAGGAGGACGAAGGCCGGACCTACGTCCACGCCTTCGACGACGAGAAGGTGATGGCGGGACAGGGGACCATCGGTCTCGAAATCATGGAGGACCTGCCGGACCTCGACACCGTGGTCGTGCCCATCGGCGGCGGCGGTCTCATCGCCGGAATCTCGACCGCGGTCAAAGAGCAGAACCCGGACGCGCGGGTAATCGGCGTGCAGGCCGAGGGCGCGTCGAGCGCGGCCCAGTCGCTCCAGAAGGGCGAGATTCACACCCTCGACTCGGTGGACACCATCGCGGACGGCATCGCCACGCGGAACGTCGGCGAGAAGCCCTTCGAGGTCATCGAGGAGCGGGTGGACGAGGTGGTCACCGTCTCGGACTCGGAAATCGCGGTCGCGGTGACGATGTTGCTCGAACGCGCCAAGACGCTCGTGGAGGGCGCTGGCGCGGTTGCGCTGGCGGCGCTCCTCTCGGGCGCGTTCGACTACGAGGAGGACGAACTCATCGTCCCGGCGCTCTGCGGCGGCAACATCGACATGAACACGCTCACGACGGTCATCATGCGCGGACTGGTCGAGACCGGCCGGTACGTCAAGATTCGAACCGTCCTCAAGGACCGCCCCGGCGCGTTAGACGACCTGCTGGACGTGATTTCGGGACAGCGCGCGAACATCTACGGCATCCAGCACGACCGGACCTCGCGGGACATCGCGATGAACGCCGCGGAGGTCGAGTTGGACCTCGAAACCCGCGGGACCGACCACGTGGAGGAACTGCTCGCCGCGCTCCGCGAGGAGGGCTTCGACGTGGAAGTCATCGCCTGAGTTCCGCCTCCGGACCTCCGCGGAGTTCTCGGGTCGGTCACGCCTACGTTTAAGTGCTGTAGCGAGAATGGGATGAGTATGAAGCGCATCATCAGCACGCAGGACGCGCCCGAGGCGGTCGGCGCGTACAGTCAGGCGACGACCAACGGCGACATGCTGTTCACCGCGGGCCAGATTCCGATGACGCCCGACGGCGACCTGCTGGACGACGAGGAGATAGCGGTCCAGACGCGCCAGAGCCTCGAAAACGTCAAGGCCATCCTCGAAGAGGAGGGCCTGACGATGCAGGACGTGCTGAAAGTCACCGTCTTCCTCGACGACATCGAGGACTTCGACGAGATGAACGACGCCTACAAGGAGTACTTCCAAGACAACCCGCCAGCGCGGAGCGCCGTCGAGGCGGGCAACCTCCCGAAGGGCGTCGGCGTCGAAATCGAGGCCATCGCGTCCAGCGAGTAGCGTGGCGCTGGAGATAGGTCCGGTTCGCCCGCGCGTGAAGGCCAGTCTCCTCTGGGGCGTCGTCGGCCTGCTGGCGTTTCTGGTCGCCGTGCAGGGGTACGAACTCCTCACGGGGTATCGCTACTCGCTGGCGGTCAAGGCGGGCATCGCGCTGGCCGTCGGATTGGGCGCGACGGCGCTATCGTATCTGGCCGAGGGGCGACTGTTCGAGTGAGCAATCAGTAGCGGTTTTAGAGCAATATTTCTACATGTTTCGGACCGGTAGAGGAGCCTTCGGCGACGGCGAGGCTCCTCGGGTCGAGCGAACTCCTCGGCGTCCACCAATCGACGCAAAGGGAAGGCTTTAAACGCAGGACGGAACTATCATCGTACGGGCCGGGATGGCCGAATGGCAAAGCGCACGCCTGGAAAGCGTGTCCCCTTACGGGGTTCTGGGTTCAAATCCCAGTCCCGGCGTTTTCGAGCGAGTTACCGACGCACAGTCTCGTCTGTGCGTCGCTACGACGAGCGAGAAAACCTAACAAACTGGATTTGAACTCCTGCCAGTCACGGCCCGGAAGCGCAACGTAGTGAGCATCCCGGAATGTCTGGCTCCGGGTTCAAATCCCAGTCCCGGCGTATTCTCCTGCGAACTACACGGCGAGCGCCTCGTGCGCTCGCAACAGAAACGTTACCAGTGTTGCTATACAACGACTACACGGTACCAACCGATGCGGGTGGTGTAATTCGTTCACCCGTTTCCGATAGAAAACGTAGAGACATCTCTCACCGCACAACGGCGATAGAAGAACGGGACGCTACTCCGCCCGAAGGCCCATCTTGAGCGCGCGTTCGGCGATACTGCCTCCGTGGTCGGCCGTCCGGTCGAGGGCGTCCAACAGGAGCGCGACGTAGTAGGAATCCATCTCGTCGGCCTCGACCGCGGGCGGGTCCAGCAGGTCGAGGTCGCTCCGTAGCTCCTCGCACTGGTCGAGGGCTTCGTAGGCCGTTTCGGGCGACCGGCCGTTGATGGTCGCCTCGACCGCGCGCTCGACCACGCGCCGCGAACGTCGGGCGTAGTCGGCCAGTTCCGACTCCAGCGAGTCGGCGGGCGGCGCGTCGAGTTCGCTGGCGACGGTGGCGATGCGCTCGGCGCACGAGGAGATACCGTCGAGTTCGCGCGCGATGGCGTAGTAGTCGAGCGCGGTCCGGCGGTCCAAATCCGGACGATTCGGCCCGCGCGGGAGACTGACCCGGCGCTCGACGCACCGACTCACCAGCGCGAACTGGCGGTCCACGTCCTCGGGTTGGCGCAGGACCTCCTCGGCGCGGTCCGAGTCGGCGTCGAGGAGCGCGCTGGTGGCGCTCCGGTGCATCGAGAGCGCGACGTACCGGAGGTTCAGCACGGTCTGGCCGATGGAGAGTCGCTGGGAGCGACGCATGCTCCGGAAGGTGACGGCGTCGGTCGATTCGTCGGCGACTTCCAGCCCCACGAGGTCGTTGCCCGCGGTGGTTATCGTCCGGCGCTCGGCGGAGGAGAACCGGTCGTCGGTCCGGAGCGTGAAGCGGTCCTCGCCAGCGACGTAGAGGGCGTAGACCACCCACGGGAACTTCTCGCTCGACAGGTCGCCGACCGAGACTTCCGGGACGGCGTCGCTCGCGCCGCGCTCGCAGGTCCGGAGGATGAGCGTGCCGTCCTCGTGGGGGTAGAGGTACACCTCGTTTCCGGCTTCGAGGCCGTGGTCGGTCGCCCAACCCTTCGGGAGCGAGACGGTGAACGACGACCCGCCGACCGACTGGACCTTGCGGGATATCTCGGTGTCGCTTGTCGAACTGCTCATCGTTATCCGAACTTCCCGGTGATGTAGTCCTCGACGCGCTGGCTGTTGGGATTCTCGAATATCTGGTCGGTGTCGCCGTACTCGACCAACTCCCCGCCGGTGAGGAAGACCGCGGTCTGGTCGGAGATTCGGGCGGCCTGTTGCATGTTGTGGGTGACGATGACGACCGTGTACTGTTCGGAGAGGTCGTCGATGAGGTCCTCGATTTTGGCGGTGGCGATGGGGTCGAGCGCCGAGGCCGGTTCGTCCATCAGGATAACCTCGGGGTCCACCGCGAGACACCGACCGATGCACAGTCGCTGTTGTTGGCCGCCCGACAGGCCGAGCGCGTTGTCGTCCAGCCGGTCGCTGACCTCCTCCCAGAGCGCGGCCTGCTTCAGGGCGCGCTCCACGAGTTGGTCTTCTTTCTCCTCGTCGGCGCGTCCCAGCAGTTTGTCCAGCAGGCCGTCGTTGATGTCGCCGTGCTTGCGCGGGCCGTAGGAGATGTTGTCCCGGATGGACTTCGGGAAGGGGTTCGGAGCCTGAAAGACCATCCCGACGCGCTTGCGCAGTTCCACGAGGTTCACGCCGTCCTGATAGATTTCGTCGCCGTCGAGTTCGACCGAGCCGTCCACGGTCGCGGCGTTGATGCGGTCGTTCATCCGGTTGAGACACCGGAGGAACGTGGACTTCCCGCAACCGGAGGGACCGACGAGTGCGGTGACGCTCTTCTCGGGCACGTCCATCGAGACGCCCTTGAGCGCGTGGTCGTCGCCGTAGTACACGTCCAAGTCGTCGACGGAGAGCTTCGGCGCGCCGTCGAACTCGTAGTCGGTCCACTCGTCTTGGACGGGTTCTTCGGACTCGCCCGTCGTGGTCGCCGACGAGACGCCGGGCGACTCGGTTCCGGCGGACTCCTCGGCGGTTTCGGGGGTCGGGTCGGTGCGACTGTCTGTCGGTGACGTGGAATCGAGGGTACTCTCTGTCATTGGTGGAGTTTCTTCCGGAAGTAGTGTCTCGTCGCGATGCCGATGGCGTAGAACGTCAAGACGATAGCGAGGAGGACCAGCGTGAGTCCCCACGCGAAGTTCTCGGGATTGCCGAGCGGGCCGCCGACTCCGGCCGTGACGAGCGCGTACACCTGATAAGGGAGCGCGCTGGTCGCTTGCAGGAGTTCGGGGTTCGTCACGAACGGCGGTGCCGAGGTGAACTCGAAGCCGCCGAGTACGTCCACGGTCTGGCTCCCCGGCAGGAACGTCCCGCCAGCCATCGTGAGTAAGATGGGCGCGGTCTCGCCAGCGATGCGACCGACGCCCAAGATGATGCCGGTGACGACGCCGGGCATCGCGGCCGGGAGGACGACGCTCCGGACGGTCTCCCACTTCGAGACGCCGAGCGCCGCGCTCGCGTCGCGGTACTCGTCGGGGACCGAGAGCATGGCCTCGCGGCCGGTGATGACCACCAGCGGGAGGAGCATGAACCCGAGCGTGAGCATGCCCGAGAGCAGCGACTTCTGGTCGCCGAACCGCGGGATGAGGAACGCGTAGCCGAACAGCCCGTAGACGATGCTCGGCGTACTCCACAGCCCGTTGGTCGCTATCTCGACGAGTTCGGTGAACCGACCTTCGTCGGCGTACTCGCTCAGGAAGATGGCCGCGCCGACGCCGAGCGGAACCGCGAACAGCACCGCGCCGACGACGAGCCAGACCGTCCCCGCGATGGCCGGGAGGACGCCGTCGACCTCGGCCAGCAGGGAGACGCCGTTCATCAGGAACGGCCACGAGACCGGCCAGACGATGGTGTAACTGAAGCCGAAGAGCGCGATGGTCGTCTCCGGTCCGGTACCGGCCCCGAGAGTGAATCCTTGGAAGAGACCGGGGAAGCCCTTGGCGACGACGAACGCGACGAGACCGAACAGGACCGCGATGATAGCGAGCGCGTTGAGGTAGATGAGGACGTGCGCGCCGACGTGGCGGCCGCGCGCCCCGAACCCGCCGTAGGCTTTCGCGGCCGACCAACCGAGGAGCAGCGCACAGAACATGACGACGGTCGGGACGACGAACCGGGGGAAGAAAGTCGCGCGGAGTCCGCCGGGTGCCCACGACCAGTCCGGGCCGATGGTTCCCGTGACGAAGACGAGACCGGCGAACAGCGCGAGCGCCCCCGCTGGCACCGTCGAGCCGATGTCCTCGCGGGGCACGACCGTCGCGGCGAACGCGAGTCCGGCCGCGACGAGTCCGGCGAGGAGCCAGCCGACGAGGCCGAGACCGAACGTCTGGGAGCCGACGAGTCCGCCGACGACGAACCAGATGGCCGAGAACGCCGTCGCCGCGACGAGACCGGCGTCGGCCTGCGGTTCGGTCGGGAGGTAGTCGAGGCGCGAGGCGACGCCGAAGCCGACGATAATCGCGCCCAGAAGCCCGAGGAGCGCGCCGAGCGCGGTCACCATCGGGACGCCAGCGACCGAATCGGTCATGGCGAACAGTTCGAAGTGGGCGGCGAGCGCCAGCGCGAACAGCAGGGCCGAGAGGCCAACCGTCGCGGCCGCTATCAGCTCCGGGACCGAGGTGCCCTCGCGGACGAGCGTGTCGCGGTCGTCGGCGACGCTCTCCCCGTCGTCGCCGGTGAGACCGCTCATCACGGGTCACCCCCGAGTTTCTCCTCCATGCGTCGCTCGATGAGCTGAGACCCCACGCTGAGGAACAGGACCGTCACGAACAGGACGACCCCGGCCGCGAACAGCGCGTTGAACTGGAGTCCGTGGGAACTCCCGTAGCGCGCCGCGATGAGCGACGTGAGCGTCTCGAACCCGTAGAAGACGTTGAACAGCGGGTCGGGGAGCGCAGGGCTGTTGCGGAGCATCACCGTCGCGGCCATCGTCTCGCCGATGGCGCGACCGACGCCCAGCAGGACCGCCGCCGAGACGCCCGAGAACGCCGCTGGCAGGGTGATGGTGGACATCGTCTGCCAGTCGGTCGTGCCGAGCGCGAGCGACCCGTTCTTCATCGACTCGGGGACGCTGTTCAGGGCGTCCTCCGCGACCGACACCACCGTCGGGAGCGACATCAGGCCGACGACGATGCCGACGAAGAGGTACGTGCCCTGTCCCACGAGGTCGAACTGCTCGCTCGCCCACGGACTGAGGATGGTGAAGCCGATGAAGCCGTAGACGATGGAGGGGATACCAGCCAGAATTTCGACCGCGGGCTTGACGAACTCCCGAACCACGGGCGGCGCGATTTCGCTGATGAACAGCGCGGCCGCGACGCCGAGCGGCCCGGCGACGATCGTAGCGATGATGGTCACGAGGACAGTGCCGTGAATCATCGGCACGAGCGAGAACCGCTCGGCGGTTACTGGGTCCCACTGCGTCTCGGTGAACAGCCTGAGACCGGGGATTTCGATGCCGTACAGGGTTACGCTCGCGTACTCGAACGCGGGCCACGCTTCGAGGAAGATGAACACCGTGATGAGTCCCAAAATCAGGAGAGTCGAGACCGTCATCACCAGTGCCAGTGCGTGTACAGTCACCGCTTGGTGTCGGAACCAGCCGTACGCCACAGTCGCCAGAAAGCCGACGAGCGCGACGATGGTCAGCGGCGACATCACGAGGAAGCCGACGAACGTCCCCAGAAGCGCCAGCAAGCCCACTGCACCAGCCACGAGCGCAGTGTTCTCTGCGTCTTCGACCTGCTCGCGGGCGTCGGCCAGCTTGCGCTGGACGGTTCCGCGTCGGTCGGTCGAGTCAGCGTCAGTCACAGATGCCATTTGTTGTACTAGTAGTTGCGTATTCGAAAACGGAACGACGAAGGCCACACCGGGGGTCGCTACCTTACGCTTGGTCGGGCAGCTTGGCCTTCTCCTTCTCGATGTCCTTGTCCGGGAGCGGGATGTAGTTGTTCGCCTCGACGAACACCTTCTGACCGAACTCGGTCAGGAACATGTTGAGGAACGCGGCCTCGCGCAGGTCGGTCCCGTCCGGGGTGTCGTCGGTCTTCGTCGTGTACATGTGCAGGTCCCGGTTGAGAGGGTACGAGCTGTCGAAGATGGTGTTCTCCGCGCTCTTGTCGGGCTTGTAGGTCGTGCCGTCGAAGTCGATGGCGATGGGTCGGACCTGCTCGCCCGTGAACGCCAGCGCCATGTACGCGATGGCACCCTCGTTCTGCTGGACGACCGTCTTGACCTGCTGGTTCTGACCCTTACGGGTGTCGACGCCCTCCATCGAGGCCTCGGCGTCGCCGAGCATGTTGAGGCGGAAGGAAGTGTCCGTCCCCGAACCCTCGGCACGGCCGACGCAGTAGATTTCCTTGTCCGGACCGCCGACTTCGCTCCAGTTGGTGATCTCGTTCTGGTAGATCTTCTTGATCTGCTCGCCGGTGAGTTGCTGGACGCCAGCGTCCCAGATGTCCTTGCTCACGACGACGGGCTGGCCGTCGCGGCCGACGACGTGGTCGACGTAGTTCTCGTCGCGCTTCTCCTCGCTGATGCCGAGTTCGGCCGTGATGGGACCCGAGGAGTTCCCGATGTCCACGAGGCCGTCGCGGACGGACTTACAGCCGGTGCCGGAGTGGCTCAGGGCGACGCTGGTCGCGTACGGCGGCGTCGCCTGCTGGCCCGTCGGCTCGAAGCCGTAGAGGCTCGCGAAGTAGTCGGCGAGGCGCTCGTCGGTCTCGATCTGGTCCCAGCCGGGGACGGAGGCATCGCCGTTCGACCCCCAGTACTCGCCGTCGCTGGCGGGCGCGTTGGAGTTCCAGTACGAACTCCCCTTGTTCGAGATGGGGTAGACCGTCGAGGAGCCCTCGGCGGTGAGCATCGAGGTGTCCATCCCCGAGGACTGTTCTTGGGTCGTCGCCTCCTCGTCCATGGACTCCTCGGTGGCCTCGGAGTTGCCGGAGTCGCCGCTCGACTCGGTGGTGGCGTTGTCGTTCGAGCTACCGGAACAACCGGCGAGTGCGGTCGTGACACCGGCACCAGACGCGAGCAGGAACATGCGGCGCGATACGTCGTCCGACTGCCGTCCTTTATCAGACGTCATCAGGTAATGAGAACCCGAGCTACAGTAAGTACCCTTATAATTTCTCGATATATACGATTGAGGCGCTAATATCCGTCATTTACGGCGGAATGAGAAACACCCGCATAGATACTCTACATAGCCGAGGAGCGACCGTCGGCACGCGCCGGTAAAATGAACGACGAACCGATAAAGTATAAAATTACTTGCCGTATGTTCGATTTATCCGTGATTTGATATTCTCACGCGAACGTCCGCGAGCGGGAGTCCGACTTCTCGGAACCGCTACGAATTCGATGTAGTATATAAATCCCCGTGTCCCGGTCGCTACGCTCGGCGGTCGTTCCGTGAGAACAATTCTCAGATTATTCCACGGCATCGGAGTTCTAATCGGTGATCTGGTCGGGTCGAGTACGTCGTTTCACTACGTTACCGTATGGCAAGGAAGAAAAGGTTTATATAGAATCGCAATTATATCATCGAGTGTACTATGAGTCAGCGAGGACAGCGAATGCAAGGCCAGCCGATGATCGTAATGTCCGAGGAGTCCCAGCGCGTCAAGGACAAAGACGCCCAAGAGCACAACATCAGCGCCGCCCGCGCGGTCGCTGACGCGGTTCGCTCGACGCTCGGACCCAAGGGGATGGACAAGATGCTCGTCGACTCGATGGGCGACGTGACCATCACGAACGACGGCGTGACCATCCTCAAGGAGATGGACATCGACAACCCGACGGCCGAGATGATCATCGAGGTCGCCGAAACCCAAGAGGACGAAGCGGGCGACGGCACTACGACCGCCGTCGCGGTGACCGGCGAACTTCTGAAGAACGCCGAGGAGCTTCTCGAACAGGACATCCACCCGACGGCCATCATCAAGGGCTTCCACCTCGCCAGCGAGAAGGCCCGCGAGGAGATCAACAACGTCGCCGAGGACGTGGAACCCGACGACGAAGACCTCCTGCGCAAGGTCGCCGAGACCTCCATGACCGGCAAGGGCGCGGAACTCAACAAGGAGGTCCTCTCGGAGATCATCGTCGAGGCGGTCCAGCAAGTCACCGTCGACGGCACGGTCGACCTCGAATACGTCAAGACCGAGACCCAGACCGGTCGCTCGTCGGGCGAGTCGGAACTCCTCAAGGGCGCGGTCATCAGCAAGGACCCGGTCCACGACAACATGCCCAAGAGCGCCGAGGACGCCGACATCCTCCTGCTCAACGAGGCCGTCGAAATCGAGGAGACCGACGTTGACACCAGCGTCAACATCGAGGACCCCGACCAGCTCCAGAGCTTCCTCGACCAAGAGGAAGAACAGCTCAAGGCGAAGGTCGACAAAATCGTCGAGACCGGTGCCGACGTGGTCTTCTGTCAGAAAGGCATCGACGACATGGCCCAGCACTACCTCGCCAAAGAGGGCATCCTCGCGGTCCGCCGCGTCAAGAAGAGCGACGTTGGCTTCCTCAAGGAAGTCCTCGGCGCGAGCGTCGTCTCGGACCTCGACAGCGCCAGTAGCGACGACCTCGGCAAGGGCGACGTGACCCGCGACGAGGGCGACGAACTGTTCTACGTCGAAGGCGAGGACAGTCACGGCGTCACCCTCCTGCTGCGCGGTTCGACCGACCACGTGGTCGACGAACTCGAACGCGGCGTCACCGACGCTCTCGACGTGGTCGCGCAGACCGTCTCGGACGGCCGCGTCGTCTCCGGCGGCGGTGCCATCGAGGTCGAAATCGCTGGTCGCCTCCGCGACTACGCCGACTCCGTCTCCGGCCGCGAACAGCTCGCGGTCGAAGCGTTCGCTGACTCGCTCGAACTCGTCCCGCGCGTCCTCGCGGAGAACGCGGGTCTCGACTCCATCGACACGCTCGTGGACCTGCGCTCGGCCCACGAGTCCGGCGACGAGCGCGCTGGCCTGAACGTCCACAGCGGCGAGGTCGAGGACACCTTCGACGCGGGCGTCGTCGAGCCTGCCCACGCCAAGGAGCAGGCCGTCTCCAGTGCCACCGAGGCCGCGAACCTCGTGCTCAAAATCGACGACATCATCTCCGCCGGTGACCTCTCGACCGACAAGGGCGACGACGAGGGCGGACCCGGCGGCGCTGGCGGCATGGGCGGCATGGGCGGCATGGGCGGCGCGATGTAAGCTCGGCCCGACCGACTCTCGCTTTCGCAGTGGCTACCGTTCGTCCGAACCAACGACGACTTTTTTGACCGAGACGCGACCGGCGCTAGCAGTCGTTCGAGTGGAGACTCGAACTGCACCGTCTGTGGCGACGATGGATTAACGTGGGGCCTCCTCGCTGTAAACGACGGGGCGTCCTGCGCATGGGGGCATCAGTTGATAGTTTCGCGGGTGACATTCGCCCCGCGCTAAAGAACGAGGGTTCCGCAAGGTGAATTGTGATTACTGGAGAAGTTTCGACATACAGTCAAAAAATGAAGCGGGTAGTTGTAGACCTGTTCAGGGACAGTAGTACGGCGGGAAGGCGTCGCACGGACAGTAGCCAGCCGTACAGAGTGCTTCAACAATCATTCCATTCACCTCCAAAATCAATTTAGTGTAGTTGAGTTTAAAATGTTTCTTTTTATCTAACTAATATAATTAATTGTTGATAATTTGACACTCGCAGAACGCTACCTGCGGCGAAGGTTGCACGATTCGTCGGGTTTAGGTAATTTATAGTAGCCGCGGGGTCCATCGGCAAGTCATGGACACGCTGTTGCTGAATCAGGAAGCCGTAGACGAGAACACCCAGATGCCGGACGTAATTCGAGCGGTCGAGGACGCGTTCGCGGCGTACGCCCGAGGAGACGCCCAGATGCCCGCCAAGTCCTACATCGACCTGCCCCAGTACAACGGGGACTTCCGGTCGATGCCCGCCTACCTCGAAGCCGACGACTGGGACGCCGCCGGAATCAAGTGGGTCAACGTCCACCCCGACAACCCCGAGAACTTCGACCTGCCGACCGTGATGGGCACGATGGTCTACTCGAACCCCGAGACCGCCTTCCCGCTGGCCATCATGGACGGGACCGAACTGACGATGAAGCGGACCGGCGCGGCCGCCGCGGTCGCCACCGACTACCTCGCGGTCGAGGACGCGACGACGATGGGCGTCGTCGGCGCTGGCGTTCAGTCCTACACCCAACTCGAAGCCATCTCGGAGGTCCGCCCCATCGAGGAGGTCGTCGTCAGCGACTTGGACGACGAGCGCGTCGCCGACTTCATCGCGTACTTCGAGGACGACTTCGAGGTTCGCGCGGGGTCCATCGAGGAGGCCGCCCAGTGTGACGTACTCTCGACGGTCACGCCGGTCGAGGACCCCATCGTCACGCGCGAGGACATCGGCGAACACACCCACGTCAACGCGATGGGTGCCGACGCCGAGGGCAAGCACGAACTCGCCGACGAGATTCTGCTGGACGCCAAACTGGTCATCGACGACCACGCCCAGACGACTCACTCCGGCGAGATCAACGTCCCGTACCACGAGGGCGTCCTGACCGACGACGACATCTACGGCGAGGTCGGCGACATCGTGGTCGGCGACTTGGCGGGCCGGACCGGCGAGGACGGCATCACGGTCTTCGACAGCACCGGACTCGCCATCCAAGACGTGGCCGCGGCCCACGTCGTCTACGAACACGCCGACGAGAACGACAACGGCTACCCCTTCGACCTCATCGGCACCGGCACGCAGTAACGGGAGTTGCGACGACGCCCACAACCGCTCGTCGGTCAGCGAACCCTGTCGGTCGGCGCTTTTCGAGCGAAGTACCCCGTAATCTTCGAGACGACCCAGACGATGACGATGAACGGCAGGAGCGGAATCAGGACGACGACCAATCCCAGAGCGTAGGCGATTCCGATGGTCGTCATCTCGGCGTCCGGTCGCCCTCGGTAGGACGGCGTAACCGTCCGCACGATTTCTTTTACCGGCTCCGGCACGGCTTCCGTAATCGGTTCCGGCACCACGCTCTCGTCGCCCCCTTCGGACTCCCCTGAACTCATGACGAGAGCTATCGACGGCCGGAGAAAAAAGCGTTTGTGGCGATGCCACTGCGAACCGGTCACATCGACGGCGCGTCTTTTAGTCGCACTTCGGGCGATAGTTCGTGGGAGCGCGTCATCAGATTGAACACCGGCGAGCGCGCCACGCCCGCCCGGAGCGTCTCACGGTCCTCGTCGGAGAGGTCGGTCCCGGCGACTTCGATTTCGACGGCGAAGTCGTCGTACACGTCGCCAGCCTCGTCGGCGTCCCGGATGCCGAAGAACGCCCGCGGGTCGAGGGTGACGCTCACGTCGGTTTCGAGCGCGTCGAGTTCGATCTCGTTCTCCAGCGCGACCACGTCGAGGGTGGCGTTGATGCACCCCGTGAGCGCCGCCAGCGCGACCTCCACGGGTTCCGGACGGTCGTCGGGGTCCACGAACCCCGCGTCCCGCTCGACTTCCTTGAACGCGCCGAACTGGAAGGTGTACTGGCGCGTCGGACGGCGTATCTCCTCGTCGCCGTAGCGGTAGCCGTCTATCTTCGCCAGCGTGTGCATCGGTCGGCCCTCGTCGATGCCCGTCGCGCCGAGGCCGAGCATCACGTCGTCGGGGTTCTCGGTCCCGCGTTCGATGAACGCGGCGTACTGTTCGAGGTCGATACCGTGCTTGATGGTCTCTGCGGCCATGCGAGGAGCTACGCCGAACTAGTCTATAATTATTTTTCGTTATGTTCTAGGAGGTCCGCGGGTAACACTCTCGCGCCCGCGCTGCGAACGATGACAGGACTGCGGGCAACCGCTCACTGGCGGTGCGTCTCCGAACGACAGGTCCGCGACCTGTCCGAGAAAATCCTGTCCGAAACTCTCGTTCGCCTTCACTCCCAAAACTCCGGCCGCTCGGAGCGGTGCGGTCCGAGGAAGAACCGCAAACCGAGTCCGTACACCAGTCCGTACGAGAGCGCGAGCGTCAGCGCGTAGGCCACGCCGAAGCCAGCGAGCGGCAGACCCAACTCGATTCCCGCGAAGTCCAGCGCGGGCGGGACGCCGAACGGGAGGAGAAACCCGAGAACGAGCAACGTCACGACGACCTCGATTCGCCGGTCGTGCGCGGCGGGCGCAGGGTCGCGCGACCGAACCCAGAGGTACCCCGCGAGGAACGCGATGACGGCGAAGGCGGCGAACGCCCGCGAGAGGTCGAACGAGACCGGAGTTCGGGTCGCGCGGAGATACCAGCCGGTCGCCAGAACGCCGAGGAGAAAGAGGTACGCGCCGGTTATCGCCCACTGGAACCCGCCGACCAACTTGGCGGCGAGGGTCGGCCGGTGGCCCGTCACTGGTCGAACTTCGGGGTCGCTCGGGCCGGGGGACGCCGAGGAGTCCGGTGACTTCGAGGGTTCCGACGACTCCGAGGAGTCCGACGACTCGTCCATACCGACCGGTCGGCGGCCGGGAGAAAAACGGTGTCGGCGAAGAGCGTCCCGAACACCCGAGTCGGCGACGCTACTCCAAGGTCACGAGGTCCGCGTCGAGCATGTCGTTCAGCACCTCGCGGGCGTGGCCGTCGGGGTCCACGCCCTCGTAGACCGCCTTCACTTCGCCGTCGGCGAGGACGAAGGTCGTGCGCGGGGCCGCGCCGCGGGAGGTGTCCACGTCGAAGGCGTCGGCGAGTTCGCCCTCCGGGTCGGCCAGCAGGTCGAATCGGAGTTCGTACTTCTCGGCGAACTCCTCGTGACTCGCCACGTCGTCGGTCGAGACGCCGACCACCGAGACGCCCGCGTCGCGGTAGCCCTCCAACTCGGCGTCGAACTGCTCGGCCTCGGTGGTACACCCCGGCGTGTCGTCGCGGGGGTAGAAGTACAGCACGGTCGGTTCCGAGAAGTCGAGTTCGATGGTCTCGCCGCGCTGGTTCGTGGCTTCGACAGTCGGCGCGTCCGCGCCCGTTTCGAGCGTCATGGGCCACGATTACGCGCGGGACGGCAAGGCGTTTGTGCTTGGCGAGCGCGCTCGCGTCGCGTTCGGGAGCGACCGCGCTCTCACTCGATGTCGATGCTGTGCGAATCCTCGCCGCCAGCGGCCAGTTTCCCGACCGTCACCGTCAGCACGCCGTTTCGGTACTCGGCGGCGACGTTCCCGTCGTCTACCTCCTCGGGGAAGGTCACGGTACGGTTGACCGACTGGTGGCGGCGCTCCTTCCGGATGTATCGGCCCTCCTCGTCGCCTTCTTCTTCGGTCTCCTGTTCGGTCTCGGCGCGAATCTGGAGGTGGTCGCCCCGGAGCGTCACGTCGATGTCCTCCTTCCGGAAACCGGGGAGGTCGGCGGTGACGACGAACTCGTCGCCCCGGTCGGCCACGTCGACGGACGCGCCGCCGCCGAGTTGACCAGCTATCTCGCCGCCCATCGACTCCTCGAACTGGCGGCTCATGCGCTCTATCATCTGTTCCAAGTCTTCGAACGGATTCTTTCGTCCTGCCATAGGTCCCCACTGGGCGTCTCGCCCGTCGGGAGTTCGCCGCGTTCCGCCTTAAAAATTCAGCCCGACGGGAGACCCGGAGCCGTCGAGCGCCAGTCGGGCGGTCAGTACAGCACGTGTTCGGTGTCGTAGGACCCGAGTCGCCGGACCCACCCGTTCTCGGCGATGTCCTCCACGTCGGCGATGGCCGCTCGGGCGCGCTCCTCGTAGAGGCCCGCCTCGAAATCGACGTGGAACACGTAGTCGCCCAACCGCTCGCCGCTCGGGCGGGACTCAACGCGCGTCAGGTTGACATCACGCTCGGCGAACGGTTCCAGCAGTTCGAGCAGGAGACCGGGGTAGTTGGCGTTCGGGTAGACCACCAGCGAGGACTTGCCGCCCGCCTCGGACTGCTCGCTCGCGGGCGCGATGACGAAGAAGCGCGTCGCGTTCGAGTTCCGGTCCTGAATCCCCTCGGCGACGACCGAGAGGTCCGGGTCGCCGCTGGCGTTGTCCGGGTGGCCGATGGCGGCCACGTCGGGGTTCTCGCGGGCGTGTTCGACGCCGCGGGCGGTGCTGGCGACCGCTTCGAGGTCCGCGTCGGGGTACTCGGCTTCGAGGTAGCTTCGACACTGGGCCAACGCTTGGGAGTGGCTGGCGACGACGGAGAACTCGTCGCGCTGGGCGAGCAGGGCGTGGCGAATCGGCGTGACGATTTCCTGCACGGCGGCGATTTCGCGCTCGCTCAGCGCGTCCAGCGTCTCGGTGACGCTCCCCTCGATGCTGTTCTCGATTGGGACCACGCCGCGGTCGTACTCCTCGTCGGCGACGGCCTCCACGATGGCGGTGACGGACTCGCGGAACTCGACCTCGTCGGCGACGGCGCTAGCGGCGCGGTGCGAGTAGGTCCCCTCGGGACCGAGCGTGACTGCTTGCATGGGCCAGCGTTTCGCGGCGGCGGTCAAAAGGGCGTCGGGTATGACAGATTTTCTCGACAGAAGGAGCGGGAGCGACGAGATATTGGTTTTGGTTTCTTAAGGAATTGTTTAGGGTGTGAGAACAAATAATTTTGATTTTTGACTGCCAGCGGCCACGTTCCACGGTGGTCGGCGCGTGCGGGCGCGGCGCGAACGCGTCGCGCCAACCGCGCGAGGGATGAGGACCGCAACGACGTGAGGACCGCAATCGGGTGGGGAGGCGTGTGGCTGTCGCGGCGCGGTGCTGTGCGGGAGACTCCGTTTTGTCGGCAGTAACTCGCTTCTCTCCGCAGAAATTGCCCGCTTCCCGGCCACGGTCACCAACGGCTAGCTTCTCTCCGCAGAAATCGCTTCGCGGCGACAGTCACCAACAGCCAACTCTTCTCCGCAGAACTCGCCATCTCCGCCGATAGAATTAGTGGCAACGAGGGAACCGACGAGAACACCGATTCACGTCCGCTACTCCTCGTCCGACCCTAGAGCCGTCTCACCGAGCGGGACGGCGGTCAGTCCGCCCTTCTGTGCGCCCGTGAAGTAGTACAGCACCACCTCGGCCTCCGTGTCCACCCATCGGTAGATGGTGTTCTTCGCGGTGTGTTCCGGTTCGTCCACCGAGACGTTCTCGACGACCTCCCACCCGTGTTCGTTCTCGGGCGGCGCTTCGGAGCCAGCGGGTCCCATATCTCCGAGAGTCCGTTCCCGTCGGATAAATCTATCCAGTCGCGCCCCGAAATCGAAGCCGAGTCGCGCGACGCTCCGCTCACTCCTCGCCGAGGAGGAACGTCCGACGCCGGACGTAGCCGCAACTGGGACAGAGGTGGCGGTACTGGATGCGGTCGCCACCGGTCGCCGCGAGCCACTTCCCGTCGGCGTCGTCGTAGCCGCACTTCGGACAGACGAGGTCGCGCTCCTCGTAGCGCGAGCGCAGTCGCTCGAACGGGGAGTGGCCGCCGGGTCTGCTGTGGGCCATATCGTGATGTACGTTATCAAAGGACATAATAATTCGCTAGGAATCGGCATCGAAGTGACTACTGAACGCGAAGCAGAATTCGACAGTATCGTCCGGAGGAGTTACAAGAATTCGTCTGGAGACTTCGCACCGTTCTCCAGTAGTTCGGCGTCAAACGTCACAAGGGGTGCATCCTCGCCGTCTGCCATAGCGAGCGTTAGACAGTCCATCGGATAGAGGAGCAAATCTGCTTGGAGTTCGTACGCGTCAATGATCTCTCCAATATCGGGGACAAAAATATCGACCGATTTGGAAATGTCTTCAAGACGGGCTTCTACTCGCCCCTGTTCGACCTGTTTTTTCTTCGCCAGTACAGTCCGGAACTCCATCACGTTGAATACCGTCGTGCAGTAGTCGTAGTCTTGATTCAAAAACTCGGTAGCGAGATCACCACGACCCGGTTCGTCCACGGACGCGGCGATGAAGATGTTCGTATCGACGAAGACCTTCATTCCCGTCGTCGTACTTCCCGAACTGCCTTAACTGAATCGACAGAAACGTCTTCGAGTGTGGCCTGAAGGCGGTCGCCGAGCCGAGAGGTCTCTTCGGATTCCGACGAAGGGAGCAGTTCGTCGTCGGGAGATTCGTCCTCCGGCGGTCGAACGAAATCGGCGACTCTACGGATGGAGGTTCCCATACGACCATAAGGTTTTAGGCCTAAGTTTATAATGTTTGCCCCGATACTGGCACGTAGTCGCATTCGAATCGACTCGCTACGCGAGTCGGCTCACCGATTCAGGGTGTGAATCGCGTGCCCCAGCGCGTTCTCGGCGGCCTCCATCACGGCCTCGCTCAAGGTCGGGTGGGTGTGAATCGTCGCGGCCACGTCTTCGAGCGTCGCGCCCATCTCGATGGCCAGCCCCATCTCCGCGACGAGTTCGGAGGCCTCCGGCCCGACGATTTGGGCACCGAGCAGGAACCCGCTCGGCTCGTCGGCGACGATGCGGACGAAGCCGTCGGCGTGGCCCGTCGTGAGCGCGCGTCCCGAGGCGTTGAACGGGAACTTGCCGACGACCGGCTCGAAGCCCTCCTCGTCGGCTTCCTCCTCGGTCATGCCGACCGTGCCGATTTCGGGGTCGGTGAACACGGCCGCGGGGACCGCCTGATAGTCGAGCGCGGCGGGTTCACCGGCGATGACCTCCGCGGCGACCTGCCCTTCCTTGCTGGCGACGTGCGCGAGCATCGGTTCGCCCGCCACGTCGCCGATAGCGTGGATGTGGTCCACGTTCGTCCGCGTGCGGTCGTCGGTCGGCACGAAGCCGTTCTCGTCGGTCTCGACGCCCGCGTTGTCGAGTTCGAGCGTGTCGGTGACGGGTTCGCGACCGACCGCGACCAGCACCTTCTCGGCACCGAACTCCGAGACGGTTCCCTCCTCGTCCTCGGTCATCACGGTGATGCCGTCGCCGGACTCCTCCCACTCGCTGGCGGCCTCGCCGAAGTGGAAGTCGATGTCCAACTCCTCGGCTTTCTGCTTGACGGGGCGGGCGAGGTCCTCCTCGTAGCCCGGCAGCACCGAGTCGAGCATCTCGACGACGGTCACGTCGGTCCCCAACTTGGCGAACACGCCCGCCAGTTCCATGCCGATGTAGCCCGCGCCGACGATGACGAGGCTCTCCGGAACTTCGTCCAGCGCGAGCGCCTGCCGGGAGTCGAGTACCGGGTCGTCGCCGAAGTCGAAGCCCGGCACCTCGATGGGGCGACTTCCAGTCGAAACGATGGCGTGTTCGAACTCGACGGTCTCGGACCCCTGTCCCTCGCCGCCGTGGACGACTCGGGCCTTGTTCTCGTCGGCGAACTCCGCGCGGCCCTCCATCAGTTCGACGCCGTTGGCCTTGGCGAGCTTTTCCACGCCGCCGGTCAACTGGTCCACGACGCCGTCCTTCCAGCCGACCATCTCGTCCATCTCGACCTCGGGGTCGGCGTAGATGCCCATCTCCTCGGCGTGGCCCGCCTCGTGAGCGAGGTCCGAGGCGGTAATCATCGCCTTCGAGGGGATACACCCGTAGTTCAGACACGTTCCGCCGTAGGCGTCTTTCTCCACGAGCGTCACGTCCAAGTCCAACTGCCCCGCGCGAATCGCGGCGACGTAGCCGCCCGGTCCCGCGCCGATAACCAGTACGTCCGTTCCCGTCGAGATGTCTCCGACGACCATATGTTCGAGGAGTCGCGCTTGTAGGTGAAAAATGAGGTGGATTTTGCGGCGAGACTGGAATGCTAGCGTTTCACTCGGAGTCGTCCGGAAGAGCCTCGGCGACAGATTCGACTGGAGCGTAGTAGTCACGCTCTCGACGCCACCTGTCGAGCCACGTATCAGCAGTCTCGACCGAAATCTCGTCGTTGACGATACCGTTTACCAACAGGCCGATAGAGCCAGTCTTCGCCACGTCGTAGTCGTCCGCGAGTCGGCGTGCCGCCAAGTCGTCTGTGACGAGTGTTTCGTCGGTCTGTTCGGCTACGACGAAGGCTTCTGCCTCGCCGGGGTCGAGGCGTTCGTAAGCGTACGAGTATTCCACCTCGGTCACGAGTTCGTCCGCCGGGTCGAACGTCGGAATTCGGTCGTCGTCGATGGCTCGAACTACCGACCGGAGAAATTCGTGTCCGTTTTCGACGCCTCGTCGGAGTTCGCGTCGGACGGCAGGGACCGTTTCGGGCGCGGCGAAAGCCAATATCAACCACGGAATCGAGTCGGAACTCGAAAAGTTGCTCAGTACGGTCGCATCGAGAATTAGTACTGATGGCTGTTCGCTCCGACTCATTCGAGGTCCAGCGCGACATCGACTTCACTCTCCAACTCCTCTTCGCTCTGCGGGCCGAGTCGTAGTTCTACACCCGCCTCTCGGAGGATGTCCCTCATCTCCCAGCGAGTGACACCGGTCCGCTCGGCGGCTTTTCCGAGGCTGATTTCGCCGAGCGCGTACAGGCCGATAGTCTCGGCGAGGTCACTCGAATCTCCGCCGCGGGCGTTCTTCCGTTCCGAGGCCATCTCTACACGAAACTGGGGCGTCTTCACTTATGAAGTTGTGGACGACCCCAGGCTACGCCACTCGTTCGACCTCGTACCCCGCGTCCCGAACCTTCGCCATGATGTTCTCGGCGTGGCCGGTCCCGCTCGTGACGACCTGAAAGACGAGGTACGCCTCGCCGACGCGCAGGTCGTC
The DNA here is from genome assembly GCF_004765815.2 of Halorussus salinus. NCBI lineage: Archaea > Methanobacteriati > Methanobacteriota > Halobacteria > Halobacteriales > Haladaptataceae > Halorussus > Halorussus salinus. The sequence continues at coordinate 284,883 of NZ_SBIS02000011.1, forward strand.
CACCGCGCGGTCGTGGCGGACCGTCCGGATGTTCGCGCCCGTGTCGGCGATGATGCCCGAGAGGGTCGTCATCTCGCCGGGTTCGTCCTCGATGCGAACCCGGAGCCGGAGGAGTTGACTGCGCTCGGTCAGCGCCTGCGTGAGGACTGTCTGGAGCATCGAGATGTCGATGTTGCCCCCCGAGAGGACGGGGACGACCGTCTCGCCGGACACGTCCAAATCCTCGGCAAGGAGCGCCGCCACCGACGAGGCCCCGGCCGCCTCGACCAACTGCTTGGCGCGCTCCAGCAACAACAGTTCCGCGCGGGCGATTTCGTCGTCGGTCACCGTGACCACCTCGTCCACGTACTCCTCGATGAGACCGAGCGTCAACTCCGAGATGCTCCCGGTGGCGATGCCGTCGGCGATGGTCTTCGGCGAGTCGATGGACGCCGGAATCCCCTTGTCGAGGCTCTCGGGGACCGTCGCGGCCTCCTCGGCCTGCACGCCGACGACGCGAACGTCGGGGTCGAGTTCGGCCAGTGCGGCGCTAGCACCGCCAATCAATCCGCCGCCGCCGATGGGCACGACCACGGTGTCCACCTCGGGCAACTGCTCGTGGATTTCGAGGCCGATGGTGCCCTGCCCCGCGACGATGGCCGGGTCGTCGTAGGCGTGGACGAACTCGGTGTCGTCGGCCTCGGTCAGCGACTGGGCGTACGCCATCGCGGCCCGGAAGTCCTCGCCACGCAACTCCACGTCCGCGCCGTACCCTCTGGTGGCCTCGACTTTCGCCTGCGGCGCGTTCTCGGGCATGACGATGGTCGAGTCGATGCCGGTCTTGGTCGCGGCCAGTGCGACGCCTTGGGCGTGGTTGCCCGCGCTCGCGGCCACGACGCGCGAGACGCCGCCGCGGTCGGCGACCTGCTGGAGTTTGTTGTACGCTCCTCGGGTCTTGAACGACCCCGTGCGCTGGAGGTGTTCCATCTTGAGGTGGACCGCCGCGCCGGTCAACTCGCTCAGCGACCGACTGCGCTCGATTTCGGTCCGCTGGACGACCGACTCGTCGAATCGCTCGCGTGCCGCCTCCACGTCGCGCAGGCTCACTTCGGTCATATTTGCCAGTACGGGAGACGCTATATATCAGTTTTCAGTGCGAGCGACCGCACGAGTCCGAAACCGAAGTAGAAAGGGGAAAACGCCGAAAGAGCGTCGAGAGCCTTACTCCAACAGGAGGAGTTCGGGGTTCTCGACGTACTCGATGAACGTGTTGGCGAACGCCGCGGCGTCTGCGCCGTCCACGATGCGGTGGTCGATGGACAGCGAGATGGGCAGGGTGTGTTTCGCGACGACCTCGCCGTCTTCGACGACGGGGCGCTGTTTCAGTTCGCCGATGCCGAGGATGGCCGCCTCGGGGTAGTTGAGGATTGGCGTCGCGTACTCGCCGCCGATGGCACCGAAGTTCGTGACGCTGAACGTCGAACCCTGCAACTCGTCGCGCGAGATGGAGCGGTCGCGGGCCTTCTGGACGACCTCGTTGACCTCACTGGAGATTTGCAGGAGACCTTTCTGGTCGATGTCGTCCACGACCGGGACCATCAGTCCGGCGTCGGTCGCGGTCGCCACGCCGACGTTGTAGTAGTTCTTCCGGAGGATTTCACCGGCCTCCTCGTCCAACTCGGCGTTCAGCTTGGGGTGCTGTTTGAGCGCGGCGACGACCGCCTTCATGACGAACGGCATGTAGGTCAGCCGAATGCCCTGCTCCTCGGCCTTCGGCTTGAGCCGTTCACGGGTGTCCACGAGTTGCTCCACGACCGCGGTGTCGTGGTGCGTGACGTGGGGCGAGGTGTACTTCGACCGGGACATCGCGTCGCCGATGGTCTTGCGGACGCCCTTGTACTGGATGCGCTCGACGCGCTCGCCCTCGGGCGTCGCGGCCGCGGTCTCGGCTTGGGACTGCTGGGCCTGTCGCTGGGCCTCGGCGTACTGCATCACGGCCTCGCTGGTGACGAACGCCTCGCCGTCGCGCTGTTCGCTGGCGGGGACCGCGTTCAGGTCCACGCCCTGTTCCTCGGCGACGCGCCGGGTCGCGGGCGCGGCCAGCGTCCGCTCGCGGTCGGCCGACTCGACCGACCCCGGTGCCGGGCCGCTCGTCGCACCGCCGGACTTGCCGGACATGTCGTCGTCCGCGGGGCCGGGGCCGCTCGTCGCGCCGCCGGATTGGGCGGATGGGTCTCCGCCGGATTGGGCGGATGGGTCTCCGCCGGATTGGGCCGACGGTTCGTCCGTCCCGTCGTCGGTGCCCGACGACTCGGCGGCTTGGCGCACGTCCCGTTCGGTCACGCGACCGCTCGGGCCGGACCCATCGACGGACGCGATGTCCACGCCGAGTTCGCGAGCGAGGCGGCGCGCGCTCGGCGCAGCGAACACGCGGCCCTCGCCGGTCGAAACCTCGCCGGAGTCGTCGGCGGAGACTTCGGGTTCCTCGGCGGTCTCGGTCTGGGATTCGGTCGGCTCGTCGGACTGGGCGCTCTCGGTCGCGGTCTCGTCGGCGGGTTCGGCCTCCTCGCCCTCCACGTCGAAGGTGATGATGACCGACCCGACTTCCACGACTTCGCCCTCTTCGGGGATTATCTCGCGGACCGTGCCGTTGACCGGCGACGGGACCTCCACGATTGCCTTGTCGGTCTCGACCTCGGCGACCGCTTGGTCCTCCGTGACCGGGTCGCCCTCCTCGACCAGCCAACTGACGATTTCGCCCTCGGCGACGCCCTCGCCCACGTCGGGCAGTTTGAATTCTCGTACCATGTTAGAAGCCTACAGCGTCCCGGATGCCTTCCTTGATGCGGGCCGGTTCCGGCAGGTAGTAGTCTTCGAGCGCGTACAGCGGGAACGGCGTGTCGAAGCCGGTGATGCGCTCGACCGGTGCCTCCTGATACAGCAGGGCCTCCTCCTGAATTATCGAGGAGATCTCCGCGCCGAGGCCGCCGGTCTTCGGGGCCTCGTGGACGACCGCCGCGCGGCCGGTCTTCTTGAACGACTCGACGATGGTCTCCTCGTCGAGCGGGGAGACGGTCCGGAGGTCCACGACCTCCACGTCGATTTCGCCCTCCAACTGCTCGGCGGCCTCGACGGTCGGTCGGGTCATCGCACCCCACGTGAACACCGAGATGTCCGAGCCTTCCTTTCGGACGGCGGCCTCGCCGATGGGCACCTCGTAGGACTCGGTCGGCACGTCGCCGCGGAACGCCCGGTAGATGAGCTTCGGTTCGAGGAACATCACGGGGTCGGGGTCGCGGATGGCCGAGGTCAGCAGGCCCTTGGTGTCGTAGGGCGTGCTGGGGATGACTACCTTGAGTCCGGGCTGGTGGGCGAAGAACGCCTCCGTGGACTCGGAGTGGTGTTCGGGCGCGCGGATGCCGCCGCCGTACGGCGCGCGGATGACCATCGGACAGGTGAACCGGCCGCGGCTACGGGTCCGGAGTCGCGCGGCGTGGCTCACGATTTGGTCGAAACCGGGGTAGATGAACCCCATGAACTGGATTTCCGGAATCGGCTTCAGGCCGTAGGCCGCCATGCCGATGGCGGTGCCGATGATGCCGGACTCGGCCAGCGGCGTGTCGATGACGCGGTCCTCGCCGAACTCGTCGTAGAGGCCCTCGGTCGCGCGGAAGACGCCGCCGTTCTTCCCAACGTCCTCGCCCATGACGAGTACGTCGTCGTCCTGCTGCATCTCGGTGTACAGTCCGTCTCGAACCGCCTGAACCAGCGTGAGGTTCTCGGTCTCTTGCTGTTGTGCTTGTTGACTCATTGATTAGTCCTCCAGTAGCGCGTCGTCGCCGTACTGCTCGCGGATGCCTTGGAACTGCTCGAACTGCTCGCGGAGGTGCTTGGGCATGTCGGCGTAGACGTGTGCGAATATCTCCTCGGGGTCGGGACGCTCGACTTCCTCGGCGGCGTCGATGGCATCCGCGACCTCGTCTTTGACCTCCTGTTCGATGGTTTCGACCTTCTCGTCGTCTAAGACGCCGCGGTCCCGGAGGAACGCCTCCAGTCGCGGAATCGGGTCCTTCTGCTTCCAACGCTCGACCTCCTCGTCCTCGCGGTAGACCGAGGGGTCGTCGGCCGTCGTGTGGGCACCGTAGCGGTACTGGACCGCCTCGATGAGCGTCGGCCGGAGGTCGTCCTCGCCGGGGTCCTTGGCCTTCTCGATGGCGTCTTTCGTTACCTTGTAGACGGCGAGGGGGTCCATCCCGTCCACCTGCACGCCCTCGAAGCCGTAGGCTTGGGCCTTCTGGGCGATGGTCGCGGAGGCGGTCTGACGCTCGCGGGGCACCGAGATGGCCCACTGGTTGTTGTTGCAGAAGAACACCGTCGGGGTGTCGAACACGCCCGCGAAGTTGAGTCCCTCGTGGAAGTCACCCTCCGAGGTCGCTCCGTCGCCGAAGTAACAGACGAAGGCTTTCTCCTCGCCCTTGAGCTTCGAGGCCCACGACGCGCCGGTCGCGTGGGGAATCTGCGTGGCGATAGGGACCGCGACGGTGAAGATGTTGGTGTCGTCGGGGATGGCGTTGCCCTGCTCGTGGCCCATCCAGTACAGCAGGGTCTGTTTCAGCGAGAGGCCACGGACCATCCCGGCACCGTGTTCCCGATAGCTCGGGAACAGCCAGTCGTCGTCGGCCAGCGCGTGGGCGCTCCCGATCTGGGCACCCTCCTGCCCGGAGAGGGGCGGATAGGTCCCCATCCGACCCTGCCGGTTGAGCGAGACCGCTCGCTCGTCGAAGTGGCGGGTGAGTTTCATCTCGCGGTACATGGCCACCATCTCGTCGTCGGAGATGTCGGGCACGTCCGCGCCTTCTACCACGTTACCGTCCTCGTCGAGGACCTGTACTCGGTCCTGCGGGTCTTGGTGTACGATGCTCACGGTCGAACCCATCCTGACATATCGAAACGGTCTCCCGCTGGCGTAATAGGGTTTTCGTAACTAACTTTCCGGAGGTACGATTCTTCCCCGGCTTCCTCGCGCGAATCGACATTTTCTCCCGTAGAAATCGGCTTTTTCTGAACTTTTCTCCAGAAAAATAGACGATCGTCTGTCGTAGGGTTGCTCATATGGGGCTCTGGTGAACGAACGGCAATTATTGCGGGAACATTCGGTAGAATCGCACCGACCGGCGAGTTCGCGAAGCCAACCGACCGGACTCTCGGAGTTTTCGGTCAGACCGAGGCCCGCCGGGCCTCGCGGGTCGTACCTCCTCGCTCGTCAGTCCGAGGCGGCCACGCCGCCTCGCGCCTCGCGTCTGGCCTGCTCGACGGTCTTGCCGTCGCGCAGCACGGCGTCCACGAACAGTTCGCCCGCCTTGTACGACGACCGGACCATCGGGCCGCTGGCGCAGTAGAGGAAGTCCAACTCGTCTTCGGCGACGCGACGCCACGTCTCGAACTTCGCGGGGTGGACGTACGTCTCCACGTCGAGGTGAGTACGAGAGGGCTGGAGGTACTGGCCGAGTGTCACCACGTCCACGTCGGCCTCCCGCAAATCCGAGAGTGTCTGGTAGACCTCGTGGTCGTACTCGCCGACGCCGAGCATGATGGAGGTCTTGGTGTAGATGTCGGACTCGCGTTCGACCTGTTCGAGGACCGAGAGGCTCTGTTCGTACCCCGCCCGCGGGTCGCGGACCGGTTGCTGAAGCCGCTCGACGGTCTCGACGTTGTGCGCGATAACGTCCGGCTCGGCGTCGATTATCTTCTGGATGAGGCTCTCCTCGCCCCGGAAGTCGGGGATGAGAACCTCCACGAGAATCGAGGAGTCCCGCTTCTTTATCTCCCGAATCGTCTGCGCGAAGTGGGCCGCGCCCTGCCCCTCCAAGTCGTCGCGGTCCACCGAGGTCAGGACCACGTAGTCGAGGCCGATTTCCGCGACGGCGCTCGCCACGTTCGCGGGTTCGTCGGGGTCTAACGGCTGGCCGCCGCCGGTGTCAACGTCGCAGAACCCGCAGTTGCGGGTACACTGGTCGCCCATCAGCATGAACGTCGCGGTGCCGCCCGAGTCGGAGTTTTTCCCACTCCAGCACTCGCCGAGGTTCGGACAGTTGGCCTCCTCGCAGACGGTGTTGAGGTCGTGGTCCCGCAGGGTCTGCTTGATGCCCGTGAACTCTCGGCCGGACGGCGGTTGCATCTTCAGCCAGTCGGGTTTCCGGCGGCGACTCATTGGCTCTGTGTTGGGTTGGGGTAGTGAAAAGGGTAGGGTATTCGCGGGCGAGGGTGGGCGTTCGGTCGGTTTTGACTTCTCTTGCTTGCAGAAGGCGGACGGAGGAATCTCGTCAGGCGTCGTCAAGGAAGCCGATGTTGCGGTCGATTCCGCGCTCACGAAGCAACTCTTTGAGCTCCTCGGGACTGTGACCCGCAATTTCGGCGGCACGATTGAGGCTCACGTCGCCCGTCTTGTACTGCTCGACGGCGAGTTCGGTCCGGAGTTCCGGACGTTTGTCCAGCAGTGCCCGGAACGCCTCTTCGAGGAACTCCTCTTCCGAGGCGAAGCGGCCGGTTCTTCGCAGGAGTTCGATATTTTCCTTAACGTTGCTCATGGACTAATCTCCTTGTTTTGAATTTGGGTTCTCGGACTAATAAACGGTGAGGCGAGTCTCATTACGCAGAAAGGTGGATTTTTTACGAGGGTATTTGTGGTGGTTGGTATGAGTGAGCGCGTTCCGGAGGATAGGTGTGGATATGTGAGTGCTGAAGATTTGCCGGAGGATTTAGGTGGAGTTTGTTGTTGGCGATCTATTTGGAAGAACAATAATAAATGTTTTTGGCATACTGAGAAAGAGTCCAAGTCTTGTACTGAATTACAAAATGCACAGCTAAACAAGGGTGAGCGGTTGGATGGCGCGATTCTTAAAAAGAGCGCGATACCGCCAATTTCGTTTGCTGACGCTATCTTGTGGGATGCAGACTTTAAAAGCAGTACTCTATCTAATGTTAACTTCTCCAACGCAAATATTTGTAATTCCAGCTTTTTGGGAGCAGATTTAAGAGAAGCAGATTTAAGCAATACGTCGGCCGTCAACGCGGACTTTTGGCACTGTAGTCTTCGAGGAGCAGATTTAATAGGAGCAGATATGTCTAATTCGAGATTAGCGAATGTAGATTTGAGAGACACAGATACAATTGGATTGACCATTGAAAAAGCCAACCTCAACGAGGCAAATCTTAAAGGACTGATGTTAAGTAACGCCCTAATGACGAAATCAACATTTGCGGGGGCGAATCTTTCAGATACACAAATGTCTCAGTTATATCTGAAGGGCGCGGATTTCGAGGGAGCAACTCTCAAAAACGCAAAAGCCTCGAATACAAACTTCTCGCAGGTGAATTTTGAGGATGCTTCTCTTGTTCAGGCAGATATCCGAGATTCTAATTTTAAAAATACGCGCTTCTACCAGACTCTCTTTTCAGATACCCGCATCAACAGTAATACCGATTTCGGCGACACAACTGCCTACGAAGACCCCGACATCGACCTCGGCGAGAACTACGAAGACACCTCTCGATTCGAAGCCGCGGCGTGGGTCTACCGCCGCCTCCAAGACCTCCACGAGGAGAACGCCATGTCCGAACAGGCCCGCGAGTACCACGTCCGGAAGGAGGAGGCCCACCGCTCGAACTACTGGTCGAAGGGCCAGTACTTCCAGTGGTTCGTCTACACGCTGAATCGCTACCTGACGCGCCACGGCGAGAGCCTGAAACACGTCGTCACGTGGTCCGTCGGCACCATCCTCACCTGCGCGCTCGCGTACCCGTTCGCGGGCGGGATTTCCACTGGAAACGAGGTGTTCCGGGTCGGCTCCGGCGCGGCGCTCGGCGGCCTATTCCTCCGAAGTCTCTACTTCAGCACGGTCACGTTCACGACGCTCGGGTACGGCGACTACCACCCGGTCGGTCCCGCGGCGAAGGCGCTCGCCGGAGCCGAATCGCTCGCGGGCGCGCTCCTCGTGGCGCTGTTCGTGTTCGTTCTCGGCCGCCGCGTCGCGCGCTGAGTGATTTCGACCCGGAGTCTACTCCTCGCCTTCGGGTGCGACGTTCCGCTGGTCCTGCGTCGCGGCCGCGCCTTCCGCGTTCAGGGCGCTCTGGAGTTCGAACAGTGCCCGCGTGACTTTCCCCTCGTCGTTGAGCCTGTAGCGGCGGGGATTCGTGTCCGGGACCTCCTCGACGACGTTGAATTTCAGGAGGGTATCGACGTACGTCCGGACGGACTCGCGGCTGACGCCAGCGTGGTCGCCGAGTTCTTTCTTGTTGAACTCGCGTCCGGGTGGTGAATCGAGGAGCGCGTCGATGACCAACGGAAGCGTCTGGTTGTCGGTCAGCTCCAGCCATGCACTCGGGTTTTGGCGACGCAACTGCTTCATATCTGCCGAGTCAGGCGACGAATCGTTCGTGGGCGACATCGGTCGTTCCTTCGAACGGTATCGAGTCATATAGATTTTGCGTGTGTGCCAAATCTTTTTGGCGTACTTTCGATTCCAGTCTTTTAATATATCCCTTGAGTCAAAATAGGTGAGAGACACACATGGCGTCGCAGGAGGCAAGATGTGCAGTCGTACAGGTGCTGATCGCCGACCACAAGTACGGAACGCCGTTACCGAAAGAGGAGGTAGTGAGTCGGGCAGCGGTGAAAGACGACGGCGAAGCGAAGACGGCGTTCGAGGAGTTGAAGCAACAACCGTTCGTCCGCTACGGTCGTCAGCGAGGGATGCTGTTAGACAGCAGTCGATTCGGAGACTTGGCAGACTACCTCTATCATCGGTGTGGGTGGAAACCGTTCGTCATCGAGTCTCGACTGAAGCACTACGAGGGATGGTCCCGACACGAGTGGGTGTAGGTCGGGCGTACGCGCTGGACCATCGCTCCCGTTCGTATCACGACGACTGTTCGGCCACGGCCGAACTAATCGAATCGGAACCGAAGTACGACGCCCTACCGAGACGGATAAGGCCGCAATAACAAAACGTCTCAAACTCCTACCCCAATTTATGAACACCAACGCCTTCGACTGGCTCGCCATCCTCCTCGTCGCCGTCGGTGCGATAACGTGGGGAATCCTCGGCGTCACGGGGTTGACCGGCGAACCGCTCAACGTGGTCGACCTCCTGCTAGAGCCTATCTTCCGGCCCGGTCCGGCCCAAACCGTCGAGAACCTCATCTACACCCTCGTCGGCGTGGCGGGCGTCTACCTGCTGTACACCGCGTACAAGATGGGCCGCGCGAGTCGGCGAGCCACCCGCGAGCGCCGCAAGCGCGACGCGACGACTCGGACCGAGACGACGACCGACTACGGCGAGACCGACACCGACAACACGAATACCGAGTCCTAAGCGTTTCGAGGGAGCGGTTTTCAGCAAGTATCGACTTCTTGCTCGACGCAACTCCTCGAACAGCAACCGCTCCGACAGTCATCGTGAGTTCATCTTAGAAAGCCCCCGCCCGGTCGCGGTCGCTGAGCGACATATCCGACGGACGTAGTTGCGTCGGATAGGGGCCGCTCAGCCGACCACGGCCTTCGGCCGCGACCGGGCGGCCCCTTTATCCACCCAACGGTGGTCGTTTCGGCGGGCGTTTGCTCGTGGAAAGTTCCACCGAGCGCGGGCCTCAGGCCGCCCCGACCGCCTCACTCCTCGTCCTGCCCGTACCCCTCGAACTTCTCGGCGACGGCGGCCATCTCCTCACGGCTCAGTTCCACCGGGTCGCCGAACGCTTTCGCCTGACAGTAGATTCGAGCGGTGTACTCGACATTGACCGCGGTTTCGAGTGCGGAATCGGCGTCCTCGCCCGTGACGAGGAGACCGTGGTTGGCCAACAGGCACGCTTCGGCGTCGGCCTCCTCCATCGCCTCGACGGCGTTCGCGGCGAGTTCGGCCGTGCCGTAGGTCGCGTAGTCGGCGACCGGGACGGTCGTCCCGGCGAGCGCGAGCATGTAGTGGACGGGCGGAATCGGTTCGTGGAGAATCGCCAGCGTCGAGGCCCACGGCGAGTGGGTGTGGACGATAGCGCCCGCGTCGAACTCGCGGTAGACCGCGCTGTGCATCGGCGTCTCACTGGAGGGAGCGGTGTCGCCAGCGACCTGCTCGCCCTCCACCGAGACCACGGGCACGTCGGCGGCGTCGATACGGTCGTAGGCGACGCCGGTCGGCGTGACCGCGAATCGGTCGTCCCGGCGGACGCTCAGGTTACCCGTCCGGCCGGGCGTGAGACCTGCGAGGTCGGGCGCGCGGGTCGCAACCGCGCGGCGTTCGGCTCCGAGCATGTTTCGTTCGCACCGAGGAGGGGTAGCTATATATTCCCATGGGATGAAATTGCGAGAAACCCGCGAGGAGTTTCGATGGTCGCCCGACTCGTAACCCGTATATACATCGGAAAATTTATCAGTGGAAGCGATATTTTATTACTGTTAACTGAAGGAAAACGATGGTGAACGTATCGCGGGAAGAAATCACTGGTGGGTCGCTCGTTCGCTCTCTACTACTTCTGGCGGCACCATTAGTGATGCAGAACCTCGTGCAGGTCGCCCAACAGGTCGTCGACACGTTCTGGGTCGGGCGACTCGGCGAGAACGCAGTCGCGGCGGTCGGCGTCAACTTCCCCGTCATCGCGTTCATCTACAGCGTGACGATGGTCGTCAACACCGGGACGCAGGTCGTCGTCTCCCAGCGCGCGGGCGGCGACGACGACGCGGGCGGTCGGAAGATGGCGTTTCACGGGGCAACGCTCGCGCTCTTCTTCGGTATCACGTGCGCTCTCGTCGTCGCCGTCGGTGCGGAGACTATCATCGAACTCGTGTTGAGCGGCGAGGGGGTGACGACGCTGGCGACCACCTACCTCGCGACGTACATGTTCGGCTTCCCGTTCGCGATGACCAGCGACGCGATAGAGAGCGCGTTCGTCGGGTGGGGCGACTCGCGGGCCGCCCTTTACATCAACGTCACCGCGGTTCTGGTCAACATCGGTCTCGACCCCTTCCTCATCCTCGGGTGGGGACCGTTCGCCGAGATGGGCGTCCGGGGCGCGGCACTGGCGACCGCAATCGGCTATGCCGCCGGTCTCCTGCTCGGACTCGGGATGATTCTCCGCGGTCGTGACGGACTCACCTTCACCGACCGCGCCGTCGGCTTCGACGTGTCGGAGTACCGCGAAATCCTCGAAGTCGGCGTCCCCTCGGGCGCACAGCACGCGGTGAGCCAACTCGTCAGAATCGTCATCATCGCGCTGGTCTCGGCTGTCGGCGGCGCGGCGGCGCTTGCGGCCTACACCATCGGCGCGCGAGTCGCCAGCGTGGCGTTCATCCCGGCGCAGGGACTCGCGGGCGCGGCCCAGAGCATCGTCGGCCAGAACCTCGGTGCGGACAACCCCAGTCGCGCCCGGCAGACGACGTGGGTGGGCGCGGCCGTCGCGGCGGTCGGACTCACGCTCGCGGGCGTCGTCCAGTGGGTCGCACCCGAGTTCCTCGTCACCCTGTTCGTCGCCGACGTGAGTCCGAAGGCCTTGGAGATGACCGTCGATTACCTCGAAATTCTCGTCCTCGGCTACTGGGCTATCGGCGCGTGGTACCTGTTCAACGCCGGGTTCAACGGCGCGCGCCGGACCAAGGTCAGCATGGTCGCGGGACTGCTGAAGTACTGGGCGATTCGCCTCCCCATCGCGGCGGTCGGGGTCTTCTGGCTGGGCTACGGCGTCTATGCGGTGTTCTGGGCGGTGACGCTCTCGAACGTCGTCAGCACCGTCGGTGTCGGCCTCTACTACTACTACACGACCAACGACGGAATGTTGCAACGCGCCGCGGAGAAAGCAACCTCGGCCGCCGATTGAGTGGTGGCCGACGACTGCTATTCGACCTGCACGGTCCGCGAGTCCGTCACGGGAAGCAGTGGTAACTCGGGGAACGAGACTTCCACGACGTACTCCATCGTCTCGGTTCCGTCCATCGGACCGAACACCCCGACGGGGATGGTCGTCTCCCCGTCGAGGTAGGTCGTCGTCTCGGTCATCTCGACGCCGTTGACCGTCACGCGAATCCCGACTTGGGTTCCCTCGCCCGCGTTCCGGACCGTCACCTCGCGCATGTCGTTCTCGCCCGTCGGAATCGAGTCGGGGAACGACCCCCACGCGACCGAGAGTCGAGGGAGGTCGGCGGCGCTCTCGCGGACCGCCTCGGCGACGCCCGCGGAGAGACCCGCGTCCACGAGACCCTCCTCGCCCTCCTCGCGAACGTCCGCGGGCGTGGCGATTCCCTCTTTCGCCAGTTTGCTCGCGCGGCCCGACCCCACGCCGTCGATGGCGGTCAATCCCACCGCGTCGGAACTGACGCCGTGTTCGATGCGGGCCTCGACGCGGCGCGCGAGGTTGGCGGCGCGCGGGCGGTCGAAGCGTTCGAGGAACGCGCGGAGGGCCGCGAGCAAGCGGAGGGCGTTCTGGGTGATGACCCACGCGTCGCTCCGGAGTTCGCCGGGCGTCGTCCCCGTCGTCGTGGAGCGCAGGATGGCCAACACCTTGCGCGCGCCGGGTTCCAACTCGCCAGCGTCCTGTCCCACAAGGACCGAATCGACCGCCTCGCGCTCGGACTGGCGGGCGCTCACGCTGTCGAACTCCGCGGCGTCCGCGACGGTCCGGAGGACGGCCCCGGTGTCGATCTCCTCGCGCTGGGCGAGGTCGTGGAACTCGCCCGCGGTGCCGAGTCGGAGGTAGAACTTCGAGGCCAAGCGTCCGAGGGGCGTCGCCGAGACGCCCAAGTCGTCGCCGATATCCACGAAGCCCCGACTGTCGAGTCGTTCGAGCGCCTCGCGGACCCGCGTCCGGAGGTCGGCTTGCAGGTCGTCCAGCCCGTAGGCATCGGGGTTGGACTTCGCACGGACGTAGTAGAACGTCGTTTCGAGCCAGTCCATCACGTCGCCGAGGTCCCGGATGGTCCCCATCGCTATCTCGGCGTTGAGGTGGGCGTCTACGTCCTCCGCCAGTCGGGACTCGATTTCCTTCCCTTCCCGGAGGAGCCTGCGGTACTTGTCGGCCTCCGAGTGGTCGCAGACGACCCAGCCGTAGCCCACGTCGTCGTACTCCGGACGCCCGGCGCGCCCGAGCATCTGGAGGATGTCGAGAGGGCTCATGTCCACCTCGCCTTCGAGGGGGTCGTGGAGCTTCGTGTCCCGCAAGACGACGCATCTGGCGGGGAGGTTGACGCCCCACGCGAGCGTGGAGGTCGAAAAGAGGAGCTGAATCTTGCCCTGCTTGAACCACTCCTCTACCTTGTCCTTGTCGCCCTTCGAGAGTCCCGCGTGGTGGAAGGCCACGCCGTCCAGCACCGACTGCCGGAGCGTGTCGTTCTGGAGGTCTTGGGCCTCGTTGTGGAAGTCGTAGTCTCCTCGTGCGCCCATCGGAACGTCGCGCTCGCCGATTTCGTCGCGGGCCTTCTTGGCGGCCTGTACGGTGTCTTGGCGCGAGGAGACGAACACCAACGCCTGCCCGCCGTCGCGGATGTGCGGCTCCGCGAGGTCCAGCGCGCGGTAGAGTCGCCGGTACTTGTCCGCGAATGAGTTGTCGCCGTGAGTGTAAGTCTTGACGCCCGAGTTGAGGTCTACCGGCCGGTACTCGTCGCCGAACTCGAAGGTGGTCTCGGGCGGCGCGTCGAGCCAGTCGGCAACGTCTTCGACGTTGGGCATCGTCGCCGAGAGCGCGACGATTCGGGGGTCGGTGAGTCGCCGCAATCGCGAGACGGTGACTTCGAGGACGCTCCCGCGCTTCTCCGAATCCAGCAGGTGAACTTCGTCGATGACCACGCAGTCCACGTCCCGGATGAAGGCGTATCGCCGGGAGTCGTGCTTTCTGGTCGCCGAGTCGGTCTTCTCGGGAGTCATCACGAGGATATCGGCGCGCTCGGCGCGCCGGGGGTTGAGGTCGCGCTCGCCCGTGACGACGTAGACCGAGTACCCCAACTCCTCGAATCGCTCCCACTCGCTCTCCTTCTCGTTGGTCAGCGCGCGCATCGGCGCGACGAAGAGCGCGGTCCCGCCAGCTTCCAAGGTCCGACAGATGGCCAGCTCCGCCAGCGCGGTCTTCCCGCTCGCGGTCGGCGCGCTCGCCACCACGTTCTCGTCGGTTTCGAGGAGGGCGTCCACGACTTCGCGTTGCATGTCGTTGAACTCCTCGAACGGGAACACCTCGGCGAACTCGGGGTCGGGGACTGCCTCGGCGACTTCCATCGTACGAGTCACAGGGGCCGGGTGGCAAAGGCGTTTCTCTCTCGGAGCGGAGGTGGTGAGAATCCGAGTTCGGAACTCTATTGAAGCGCTTTTATTCTTCAGACAAACAATATTCTGGCAATCGATGGAACTCTACGGTGACGAATCGGGGCATCTCCGCTCTCTATTGGAAGGTGACGAAGACCTATTCGTGCTAGCGGTCGTCGCCGGAGAGGCAGAGCGCTGTATCCGATGTCCAAAGCGGACTGTTCGGAACGTCACTAATATCGAGGAAGCAAAGTGGAGTGAACTGACGGACACGCAACGACGGCGGATGGTTGAGTGCTTGATCGAGTGTGAACAAGATTTGTCGTTTGGGTACGTGACGATTGACCAAAGTGCCTTACTTCAGTTGCAAGCCCATTACCGTCTCTACGAAGACGACCTGAGGTACGCTTGGGACCTGTGTGTAATTGCCGACTGTTACGCTAGTATCATTGGAGAGCTTCTGCAAGACAGAAGCGGCCACATATTCACTTTCGACCGGCTTTTCTCAAAGAAAATGTCTGGGAGAATCATCGAGACGATGACCGAGACGACGCCAGAACTCAAAGTCCGTCACGAGGATTCACGGAAAGTAACTGGTATACAGACAGCAGATTGTTTCGCGGGCGCAGTCCGGGCCGACCGGTTGCAGGGGCAGAATTGGTTAGACCAATTTGAGGAGGTAAGCGATGTGACCGAGTCCGCACTTGTAACTGTCGAGGAACGGTTGCTCGGCGCAAAAACCGGCCCGTGATTGGCCTCCCACCCGCTTGCCCACATCGGCTCAACTGGATTTTTTGGCGTGATGTCGATTCTTGACATCGACTCACGATACTGAAGCCGATGAGGACGAGGTGCTTTTCACACCTCTGCGAGGTCATCGACCTCTCACGGCGTTATCGGTATACTCTAGTAGCTCACCACCATACTTAAGGTTTAACCTCGTTGGTAACGGCGTTACAACATTCCCTAAAGAATCGGTTTACTCCGAGAGCAGTATCTCGCGCAACTCGTCGGCCGACCCCGCCACCGCGTCGGCCTCCGAGAGGTCCAACTCCTCGTCGGACTGATTGCGGTACCCGACGACCTGCATCCCGGCGCGCTTCGCCGACCGGACGCCGTTCTCCGAGTCCTCGACCGCGATGCAGTCGTCGGGCGCGACGCCGAGTTCTTTCGCGGCGTACTCGTACACGTCGGGTTCGGGCTTGCTCTTGCCGTCGATTTCTTCGGCGCTAATCGTCCGGTCGAAGCCGTCGCGCAGGTCGAATCGGTCGAGGACGCGGTCTATCCAGTCGTGGGGCGACGACGAGACCAGCGCGACGGTCCGGCCCTCGCCGCGGAGGTCCCCGAGGAGACCCTCGAACCCGTCCATCAACTCGACCTCCTCGCCGTAGATGTCGCGGGCGGCCTCCTCGTAGCGGGCGACGAACTCGGCTTTCGTCTCGGTCATCTCGTGGCGCGCGTCGAGGTAGTCGTAGATCTCCCGGAAGTTCATCCCGGTCGTCTCGCTGGTGTCGGGCGACCCGTCCACCGCCGCGGGGAGGATGTCGGTCTCCTCGGTCTCGACCCAGTAGCGTTCGGAATTCACGATGACGCCGTCCATGTCGAACAGCACAGCCGTCGATTGCACGACTGGACCGAGGAGTCCCGGCGAAATAGTTGCTCCGGCGGATAGCGCGCCGGACGCCGCCCGCACGGCGCGGTCAATCGGTCGTTTCCCGGTACGATTCGTCCGTTTCCGGCGGTAATCTGCGTTGCCGAATCGAACGGGAGAGTTGTCGGCGTGAACGGATGTCGCGGTTTATTCGGTCGGTCGCCGACGTTCGGCCGAGACATGACCGACGACTCCACAGAGCCGACTCGCAGGACAGCCGCGACGCGCACGACGACTTCGACTCGCAGAACCGTCCTCACCGGCGTCGCGGGGGTGCTGGCCACGGCGGGCCTCGCTGGCGCGCAGGAGACGACCACGGAGGGCGGCGAAACGACGGAAGGCGGTGAAACGACGGCGGGCGGCCAGACGACGACCGAAAGCGGCGAGAGCGACGAGACCACCACCGAGCGCGGCGAGACCCTGCGATTTCAGGTCCGCATCGTGAACGTCTCGGAACCGAACGCGCTGAACCCCGAGGAGGGAGAACCGGGACCGGTAATCCTCTCGCCGGGCGCGTACGCGGTCCACTCGCCCAACGTGGAACTGTTCGCGCCCGGCGAGTCCGCCAGCGCGGGACTGGAGTCGCTCGCGGAGGACGGCGACCCCTCGGGACTCGGCGGGGAACTGGAGGGCGTCGAGGGCGTCCTCGCCAGCGGCGCGTTCGCCGAACCGGTCGCTGGCGGGGAGGCCGGACCCATCGGACCCGGCGCGGCGTACGGCTTCGAGGTCGAGGCCGCGCCGGGCGACCGCCTCTCGTTCGCCACGATGTTCGTGCCGTCGAACGACCTCTTCTTCGCGCCCGGCCCGTCGGGCATCGAACTGTTCCGAGACGGCGACCCCGTCGCGGGCGACGTGACCCGGCGAGTCGGCCTCTGGGACGCCGGGACCGAGCAGAACGAGGAGCCCGGTGCCGGAGAAAATCAGGCTCCTCGGCAGTCCGGCCCGGACACCGGTCCCGCCGAGGACGCGCCGGTCCGGCGCATCGAGGAGGTCGAGGACGGCTACGAGTACCCGAGCGTCTCCGAGTCGATTCAGGTCCTCGTCGTGCCCCAAGGCGGGTTCGGCGGCGGAGAGACGGAGGGCGAAACGACAGCGAGTGAGGGGACTACCGCGGAAGACGAAACGACGAACTGAGTCGGGGGAACAGCGTCCCGTCCCCTACTCGTCCCAGAGTGTCTGCACGCGGTCTTCGATTTCGCCGAGGACGAGCGTGAGAACCTCGCGGTAGTCAGTCGGCCACGAGGCGTCTTCGCCGGGTGTCGATGCGTCCGGCGGTGGGTGATAGTGGTCGCGTTCGTTGTGCGGATTTCGATGCCGGTCCCACCGACACTCCCAGTCGTCGCTCGTCCGGGCCTCCCGGTAGTGAATCTTGAAAGCGTCGTTTTCGTACCAGCGGACCGCGAGACTCGCCGTCTGTACGCGCCGGGGATAGTACTCGTCCGAGAGTCGAACGTCGAGTTCGAGGTGGCCGTCGCCCGTGATAGCCGTCGTTTCGACTTGCCGCGTCGTCTCCAACCGGTCCCGGAGCAGTTCCAGAACCGGACGGTCGATTGGGGCAGGAGTCGCTCCGTCCCCTGTTGGCGGCGTCATCGCTATCTCGAAACCTGCTCGGTAGACCCGGCGCGCTGCTGGCGTGCGCGCTCGTACTGCCGACGCTCCCGGCGTGCGGTCGCCCACTCCCCGAGGTCGGCGTACACGTCGTCGATACTCGCGTCCGCAGTCTCGTCGGCGGCTCGGAGCGCATCGACCTCGTCGGGAGTGGACGCTTCGTACTCGGACTCGTACGCGTCTATCTCCTCGGAGAGTTCCCGGACGCGCCGCTGAAGCTCCTCGACCGAGTGTTTGGCCGCGAGGTCGTTGATTCGACGCCACTCGAAGTACGAGTCGTTGCGCTCGTAGGTGGCCGGGTGGCCCTCGTGTCGCGTGACGATTCCGAGTTCCGCGAACCATCCGAGGTACTTCCGAGCCGTTTTCGGGTCACAGCCGACCGTCTCGGCAACCGAACTCGCGGCAGTCGGCTCACGAGTCTGAAGAATCGTCGCGTAAATCTGTTGCTCGGCATCGTCGCTACTGAACGCGCTCTCGAACGGCGGCGGTCCGTCGGAGGAGTCGGACCGGGTCATACTCGACATACGAACTCGAATGGATATAGTTCTTTCTAGCAGGAAATATTTCCGTTGTCGTCCGCACTCTCACTAACGTTTAAATACGGAAACGGGACGACCCCTGCCCGTGACTCGAATCCACGTCTACGCGGGCGACTGCACGACGACCTACCACGGCGGCGACGGCCCGCGCCGAGAGCGCGGCCGCGTCGTGGTGGTCCACAAACCCGACGGGACGCTCCTCGTCCACGACGCGGAGGGGTACCAACCGGTCGCGTGGCTGACCCGCGCGAACGCGGTCCACCGCGAGACCGACGGCGAGGGCGGGTTCGGCCTCGTCGCGGTCAAGGACGGCGAACGCCTCCGAGTCGAGAGCCGCGCCGACGCCGACCACGCGAGCTACGGCGCGACCGCGGCGGGCACCGAGGTCGGCGACTGTCCGGACTGTGCGGGTCTCCTCGTCCGCGCTCGCGGGGCGGTCTCGTGCCTCGACTGTTCGGGCGAGTACGGGCTTCCACGCGACGCCGCGACGCTCGATTCGACCTGCGACTGCGGGCTTCCGCGGATGGCGGTCGAACGCGGCGCGCGCTTCGAACTCTGCGTGGACCGCGACTGCGAGCGACTGGACGCCGCGGTCCGCGAGCGGTTCGACCGCGAGTGGTCGTGTCCCGACTGCGACGGGGACCTGCGAGTCCTGCGCGAGCGGACCCTCTTTCTGGGCTGTGAGAACCATCCCGACTGCGAGACCACGTTCGCGCTTCCCGACCGAGAAGTGGTCGGCATCTGCGAGTGCGGACTCCCGCGCGTCCGGAGCGACGACTCGACGGACGCAGACGAGTCGGCGAGCGGGGCCGAGCCAGCGTACCCGGCCGACGCACGCTGTCTCGACCCCGACTGCACCGAGACACCGGAAACAGTTTGACGCCGGGAACCGGAACGACGAGCATGGACGGACGCCTGCGAGACGACGAGGTGGTGGTCGATGGCGACGCCCGCCAGCGATACTACGACTCCAGCGGGTACGGCCGCCCCTTGGAGGCCAACAGCGTCGCGCTCTCGCGCGTCGAAGCGGCCTACCTGCTGTTCAAAGGCGACTTGGACGGTGTGGACGGGATGGGCTTCCGGGAGTTTCTCGCCGACGCGGGCGACGAGATAGCCACGCGATTCCTCGTCTACGCCGACCTGCGAGACCGAGGGTTCTACCTCTCGCCCGCCCGCGAAGAGTGGGTCGGTTCTCCTCGGTCGAACACCGACTTCGTGGTCTACCCCCGCGGCAAGGGACCGTGGGACGAGTCGGTCCTCTACCGCGTCCGCGTCGTCGGCGAGCGCGCGGACGTGCCCGCCGACCGGTTGGGCGACGTGGTGCTGGCGGTCGTGGACGAGGAGAGCGAGATAACCTACCTCGAAACCGACCGAGCGGACCTCCGCGGGAGTTCCGCGACCGACCTCCCTGCGGACGTGCCCGCCGACCTGCTGGACGACCGCGTGCTGGTCTGGGACCCGCCAGAGGAGTTGCACCACCGCGGGTTCTACGGGCAACCGCTGGACGACCGCGACGAGAACCGCGAGCGTGCCCTCCAGTTGTCGCTGGTCGAAGCGGCGTACCTCGCCGACGAGGGACTCCTCTCGCTGGGCGGCCGAACCGACCGTCCGGAGACCGGGGCGGAGACCGTCCGCGAGCGCGGCCGGGAGGTCGAGGGCGAGCGGTTCGACCGCCGACTCCGAGTCTACCGGGCGCTCCGCGAGCGCGGGGTCGTCCCCAAGACCGGGTTCAAGTTCGGGTCGGACTTCCGGACGTACGCCGACGTGGAGTCGGTCGAGGAGTTGGGCCACTCGGAGTGTCTGGTCCGAGTCCTCCCGACGGACCACGTCTTCTCGCCGCGGGACCTCGCGCTGGACGTGCGCCTCGCTCACGGGGTCCGAAAGCGGATGATTTTTGCGCTCGTGGGACCGAACGAGGAGATAACCGACTGGATTTCCGTGGGTCGATTGACCCCCTGAGAGCGAGACCACTATGACACGAGATACGGACCGCGGCCGAGCGGACGAACGAGCGAGTACAGCGCCGGAAATGCGACCTGACGGTGGCACTGCCGCGAGCGGCGACGACGAGACGACCCTCGACCCGTGGGGGTCCGCGACCGTCTCGGACTACCGGAAGCTGTTCGAGGAGTTCGGCATCGAGGAGTTCGAGGAAGTGCTTCCGGAGGTGCCCGACCCCCACTACCTGATGCGTAGGGGTGTCATCTTCGGCCATCGGGACTACCGACGGGTCGCCGACGCGATGGTCAACGACGAACCGTTCGCGGCGCTCTCGGGGTTCATGCCGACGGGCGACCCCCACATCGGGCACAAGCTCGTCTTCGACGAAATTATCTGGCACCAACAGCAGGGCGGGGACGCATACGCCCTCATCGCCGACCTCGAAGCTCACAGCGCCCGCGGGCTGACGTGGGACGAGATAGACGAACACGCCCGCGACTACCTGCTGAGTCTGCTGGCGCTCGGGTTCGACCCCGAGGAGGGCACCCTCTACCGCCAGTCGGGCGACCGCGAGGTGCAGGATTTGGCCTTCGAGTTGGGGTCGGAAGCCAACTTCTCGGAGTTGGAGAACATCTACGGCTTCTCGGGCGAGACCAGCGTCTCGCACATGCAGAGCGTCGTGACCCAGATGGCCGACATCCTCTACCCCCAACTGGACGAACCCAAGCCGACAGTCATCCCGGTCGGTCCCGACCAAGACCCCCACGTCAGGTTGGCGCGGGACCTCGCGGCCCGGATGGGCTACTTCGGCGTCACGAAGGCGTACGCGAGTTTCGAGGCCGACGAAGCGGAGCGCGAACTCCTCGCGGCGGCGTACGCCGCGCTCTCGGAGGAGCTTGACGAAAACCAGACGGTCCGCTGTGAAGACGCCGCCGACTGGATAGCCGACGAGATGGCTCCCGACGACGCCCGCGAGAGCGCAATGTCGAAGCTCCGGGAAGCTGGCAAGGAACCGCTCCGACCGCGGGTCCGGTTCCTCGACCGGAACGCGACCGAGGAGGCGTTCGAGTCGCTCATCGACGCCGTGGAGGGCGAGAAGCGCGTGTTCGACGAACACATCGACGCCTTCGACCTCTCGCGCGAGGCGGCCGAACAGTTGGCCCGCGAGGTCGAACTCGACCACGGCGGCTACGGCTTCGTCGCGCCCTCGTCGCTCTACCACCGGTTCATGACCGGGCTGACCGGCGGGAAGATGTCCTCGTCGGTCCCGGCGAGTCACATCAGCCTGCTGGACGACCCCGAGGAGGGCTACGACAAGGTGAAAGCCGCGACCACGGGCGGCCGAGAGACCGCCGAGAAACAGCGCGAACTCGGCGGGGAGGCCGACGAGTGTCCGGTGTACGAACTGTACGCCTACCTGCTGGCGGGCGACGACGACGAGTTCGCCAAGGAAGTCTACGACGAGTGTGTCGGCGGCGAACGCCTCTGTGGCGACTGCAAGGAGCAGGCCGCCCAGTTGATGGAGGAGTTCCTCGCGGACCACCAAGAGAAGCGCGAGGAGGTCGAAGACCTGCTGGAGGAGGCCGACATCGAGTTGGACAGTCCGCGAAAGCAAAAATAAACCATCAATTACGTTGCTGGACAAACCGGTGTTTCCAAGCGGTCGCTACTACGCCCCTTTAGTGTCATACCTTTCAAATCTTGTTCAAATTCTGACTCCGGAATATAGAAACACCCGAATGGTATTTCTGGTTTTTTGTCTACTGCACCAATATAAACATAGCTGCTCATATTTTGCTTCGTCCGACGATTCAGACGTTGATACGCTTCTGTAACAGCGGTTGCTCTCTCTACTCGCTTCTCTCTAACTATCCCTCCATGAGCAGTCCAAAAATAGCGTACCGGATACTTCGGTGTAGCTGCTAGGTCTACATAAGTCGTATTCTCAGATAGTACTTTTTCATCAACTAAAATGGTCACTGATACGGTTTCCGTTGGAGAAAGATTTTCTATCTGGATCTTTTTGCTACAAAAAGTAGCATTAGTAAACGCCTTCTTTCCACCGCCAGTAACTTCGGGCGAAGCTATGTTACCAACTTGAACAGAATCAACCTTCGGAATGAACACTTCTTCGGAACATCCCGGAAGATGTAAGCGTAATTTTACCTGTTTTGCAGATGCGCTTCCAGTATTAGAAACGCTAACTGTAAATAGTCCAAATCCATTTTCCCAAACAGTTTTTCCCCACTTATCGACGGTTTGGTTTTCTTTGTACTCTGGCACTCTATAATTCACATCAGTCTTGACTTCAGGGTGGTTTGTAATACCTGCTTCAGCAGTCCAATCAATAATTACAGAATATACCACCGGTTGAATTAGAAAAGTGATAAGCAAAGGTACAAAAAGAATTCCAATGATTTTCTTCGCATATTTTTGTTGTTTTTCTGATAGTATTTTTGCCATTTCCTCTTTCATTGGTACTAGAGCAGAATAGTCTATGGAATAAAGCATACGGAAAGTGTGATTCAAGAAGATAGCGGATCGTTTCAACAACAGTTAACCCGACGCGTCCGGACAGACCACGTATGGCTACAGCGAACGCGGACAGACTCGAACCGCTCGGAATCGGTTTCGGCGTCCTCCTCGTCCTCGTCGGTATCATGACCATCGTCGGCACGCCGTGGGCCTACAAGTCCGGCGGCGCGCTCCTGATGGTCGGACAGGGGTTCGGCGCAGTCGCCGCCATCGCCGTCGGCGCGTTGCTGGCGTGGCTCGCACGGAAGTAACGGCTCCGTTTCGACTGCGCGACGGCGAAAAATCGACCCGAATATCGGGGCGCTTCTGACGCTACTTGTTCGGCAGGAACGCGAGACCGACCAGCATGACGACCGTGATGATGCTGAGGATGACGATGCCCCAGAGACCCGCCATGCGCTCGTTGAACGTGTCGATTTCGCCGACCTGCGACTGGTACTCGCCGGGGGTCGGCGAGAGTTGGAGGGTATCGTTCTCGGGGAAGTGCGCGACGAACTGCTGGCCGCCGTCTTCGGGACCGAGCGTGACGTTGTCGCCCTGCGCGAACGAGGTCGATACCGTCTGCGGGGCGGTCCACGTCAGGAGCGCCCGCTCGGCGGTGACGTTCGAGACGGTGGTCTGGTTACCGGCGAGTTGGAGGGTCTGACCCTCGTTGAACTGACGCGTCTCGGGTTCGCCGAACTGCTGGCGCTTGTACTCCTCGACCGGGACGAGCGAGCGGTTCCCGTCGCTCCGGTTGACTACGACGTACTCGGTGCCACCCTGCGTGACCGTCGAGACGTTCTCGCTCAGGTTGAACTCCTCGCGGAGCGTGAACTGACCGGGGTCGGTCTCGTTGGGGATGAGGACCCTGTACGTGGTGTCGTCTAGCTGTGTGGTCGAGTTGTTCGCCCACGTCGCGGTGTACCGCCCCGACTCGTTGACCCGTTCCAGCGCTCCCTCTCCGTCGCTGATCGACGCGACCGTGTACTCCAGTCCGCCGACGGTCAGCGTGTCGTTCTCGGTGTAGGTCTCCCCTTGCAGGTCGATGCCCGGCTCTTGGGCGACGCCGATGAGCGAGTATGCCCCAGCGGCGATGACGAGAAAGAGGACGCCGTACACCGTCGCGGCTCGTCGTTGCATATCCCGATATTTTGGCGCTTGCGTTTTAATCATTGGCTTTCGTTACTTTCGAGTTCGTTTAGCTCCGATATTTTAGACGTAGAACGAGCCAGCGGACCGTCTCGACCGCCGGGAGAGTCGGACGGCGACCCAACGATTTTGTCCGTCCGCCGATAACTGCGGACGTGAACGTTTCGCGCGAAGAGACCGCGACGGCCGCGAGCGCCGGCGTCTGTGGAGTCGCCGGGTCGTTCGCCCTCGCGGGGCGGACCCCCGAGTTCGTCGCCGCCCCGGTCTCCGCGCTCGTCGTGGACCTCACGCCGGGCGTCGTGACCACGGCCGCGATTCGGGGCCTCGGCGACTGGGGCCACCGCCTCGCGTTCGGCCTCGCGCTCGCGCTCACCGCGGGACTGCTCGCGGCGGTCGCGCTCGGCGCGGTCCGACTCGGCGGTCGCTCGGAAGTTCCCTACACCTCGGTCGCCGCTGGCGGCGGAGCGGGGTGGCTCCTCGCACTTGCGGCGACCGGCACACCGACGGCGTCGCTCGCCGTCGCGGGACCGATGGCCGCGGTCCTCGCGGTCGGCGAGCGCGGGTGGGCGGTCGGCCGCGACGCCGGACCGTCCCGCGTCTCGACCTCGCGGCGAAAGGCCATCGCCGCACTCGGCGCGGTCGCCGGGTTCGCGGGCTTCTCGGCGTACCGCGGCGCTGACATCACCGGCGTCGAACCCGGACCAATCGCCGACGTGACCGACGAGGAGACCCAACGTGAAGCCGACGATCTCCTCGGGCGGGCCGACGAGCAGTCGCTCGGCGTCTCGGGGTTGTCGGGTCTCGTCACCCCCACCGACGAGTTCTACGAGGTGGACGTGAACAACGTGAACCCGAACCCGAGCGACGGCAAGTGGGACCTCTCGGTGACGGGCGAAGTCGAGCGGGAGGTGACGTTCGATTTCGAGGAGCTAACCCAACTGAACGTCGAGAACCGATTCGTCACCCTGCGGTGCGTCGGCGAGTCGCTCAACGGCGAGAAGATGGACACCGCGGTCTGGACCGGCGTGTCCGTGAGCGACCTGCTGGACGAGGCGAGTCCCGACGGCTCGGGGACCTGCTGTGTGCTGGTCCGGGCGGTGGACGGCTACTATCAGGAGTTCCCCCTCGGCGCGCTCGAAGACGCCTTCCTCGCCGTCGGCATGAACGGGCGGCGACTTCCGCGCGGGCACGGCTACCCCGCGAGGCTCCTCGTGCCGGGCCACTGGGGTGAAATCAACGTCAAGTGGGTCTCGGAAATCGAGATTCTCGGCGAGGAGCAACAGGGCTACTGGGAGAAGCGCGGGTGGCACGGCACCGGCCCCGTCAACACCGTCGCCAAACTCCACGCCGTGAATCGACTGGGCGAGACGACCGACGGGTCGTCCGGCGGAGCGACGAGGATGCAGGTCGCGGGCCACGCCTACGCGGGCACGCGAGGTATCCGGAAAGTGGAGGTCTCGACCGACGGCGGCGAGACGTGGACCGAGGCCGACCTCTCGGAGCCGCTTCCCGGCGAGGACGTGTGGCGACAGTGGCGCTACGAGTGGGTCGCCGAACCGGGCGACCACGAGGTCGTCGTGCGCGCGACCGACGGTGAGGGGACCCTGCAACCCGAGGAGTTCGCCCAACCGTTCCCGAGCGGCGCGACTGGGTGGGTCTCCCGGACGGTCGGGGTGTAGTTTTTTCCGCCGGGCGGCCGACGCCTCGGGCATGAACTTCGGCGTCCTCAGCACCGCCAACATCGGGAGGGCGGCGGTCGTCCCGGCGATTCGAGAGACCGACCACGACCTCCTCGCGGTCGCGTCCCGCGACGAGGAGGCGGCCGACGCGTTCGCGGACGAGTTCGGGATTCCGCGGGCCTACGGTTCCTACGAGGAACTGCTCGCAGACGACGAGTTGGACGCGGTGTACAACCCGCTCCCGAACGCGCTCCACGCCGAGTGGACGAAGAAGGCCGCCGACGCTGGTCTGCACGTCCTCTGCGAGAAGCCGCTCGCAGTCGATGCGGCCGAGGCCCGCGAGGTGGGCGAGTACTGCGACGAGCGCGGCGTCACCCTGATGGAGGCGTTCATGTACCGCTACCACCCGCGGACCGAGCGCGTGGTCGAACTCGTCCGCGACGAGTTGGGCGCGGTTCGGTCGGTGAAATCGACGTTCCAGTTCCCGATGGACGACCCCCAGAACGTCCGGCTCGACCCGGACCTCGCGGGTGGGAGCCTGATGGACGTGGGGTGTTACGCGGTCAGCGCGGCCCGGCTTCTCCTCGGGGAACCCGACCGCGCGTACGCGACGACCCACGACGCGGGCGACTACGGCGTGGACACGAAGTTGGCCGGGGTGTTGGAGTACCAGAACGGCCTCACTGCGGAGGTGTCCTGCGGCTTCGAGACCGACGACGCCCAGTGGTACCGCGTCGAGGCCGAGGACGGATGGCTCGAAGCCCGCGAGGCGTTCGTCCCGCGGGACGACGAGGGCGTCGAAATCGAGTACGAAGTAGACGGTCGCCACGTCGTCGAGACGTTCGAGCCGACCGACCAGTACCGACTAGAGGTCGAACAGTTCGCGGCGTGCGTCGGGTCGGGCGAGTCGCCCCGGACCGACGCCGACGAAGCGGTCCGGAACATGGCCACCATCGACGCGCTGTACGAGAGCGCCGAGCGCGGCGCGTCGGTCGCGGTGGAACGGCCCTGATTCCGCGCGGGACCGGGGTCCGGGCACCCACGTATATCCTCCTCGCGTTCGTAGCACACGACGAATAGTGCGGGAAGTCGGCCGAGAGTCGGTCGGCCGACTCCGGGCACGAGGAGAACTATGGACACGGACACAGTCACCGAGTCGAGGGACGCGAGAGACGCGATAGCCGCGAGCGACGTTTCGCTGACGTACAGCGACGGCACCGAGGCCGTGAAGTCGGTGGACCTCACGGTTCCCGAAGGCGAGTTCTTCGGGTTCCTCGGACCGAACGGCGCGGGGAAGACGACGACCATCAAGATGCTGGCGACGCTGTTGAAACCGACCGGCGGCGAGGTTCGGGTCAACGGGTTCGACGTGCGCGAACAGGCCCAGTCGGTCCGGGAGTCCATCGGATACATGGCCCAAGAGACCAGCATCGACCCGGAACTCACCGCGCGCGAGAACGTCCGGTTCGCCTGCGAGGCCTACGGCGTCCCGCGAAGCGAGCGCGCCGAGCGCATCGAGGAACTGCTCGAACTCGCCGACCTCGCGGACGTGGCCGACAAGCGCGCCGACGACTTCTCCGGCGGGATGAAAAAGCGCCTCGACGCCGCGACCGCGCTGGTCCACCGGCCGCCGCTGGTGTTCTTGGACGAACCGACGACGGGACTCGACCCGAAGGCCAGAAATCGCCTGTGGGAGTACTTCCGACGCATCAACGAGCAGGGCACGACCATCTTTCTCACGACCCAGTATTTGGAGGAGGCCGACCAGCTCTGCGACCGCATCGCGGTCATCCTCGACGGCGAAATCGTCGCCACGGGGTCGCCCGCGGAGTTGAAGCGCAGGGTCGGCGGCGAACTGCTGGACATCGAAATCGACGGCGGCGAGGCGGCCCGCGAGCGCGCCGCCGAAGTCGCGCGCTCGTCGGGCGTCTTCGACTCGGCCAGCGTCGAGGTCACCGACGAGGGCCTGACCGTCACGGCGCGCAACGCCCGGACCAACGGGACGGACCTCCTCGTGGCGCTCCGGGACGAAGGGCTGACCGTCACCGGATTCAACGTGCGCGCGCCGACGTTGGACGACGTGTTCCTCGCCATCACGGGCGAGGAGTTGGAGGACGCGCCGGACGACGCCGCGGTGGACGCGGAGGTGATTCGATGAGTACCGAGACCGACGAGGCGACGGCCGGGCCGACCATCGCCCCCGGCGAGACGGGCGGCGGCGAGCGCGGGTTCTGGACCGACGTGTGGGTCAACTTCAAGCGCTGGAACCTCAAAGCGGTGCGCAATCCGTTCGTGCTGACCGCCTCATTGATTCAGCCCATCGTCTTCCTCGTCCTGTTCACGCAGGTCTTCGGACAGGTCGCCACGGGAGCCATCAGCCGCGGCGGTGCGAGTATCACGTACGAAAGCTTCCTCCTGCCAGCTATCGTGATTCAGGTGTCGCTGGTCGCGGCCGCGACCTCGGGCATCGGTCTCGTCAACGACATCGAGGAAGGCATGTTCGAGAAAGTGCTGGTGAGTCCGATGAACCGCGCGGCGGTGTTCCTCGGCAAGACCTTGGCGGAGATGCTCCGCATCACGGTCCAGATTCTCATCATCCTCGGGTTGGGCGTCCTCCTCGGCGCGAACGTCGTCACCGGCATCGGGGGCGCGCTCGCCATCGTGGCCATCGGCATCGTGTTCGCCGGGTGGTTCACCGCGTTCTCGAACGTCGTCGCACTGGTCACCCGCGACCAAGAATCGACCATCATCGGCGCGAACATCCTCCAGTTCCCGCTTCTGTTCGTCTCGTCGGCGTTCCTCCCGGTCGAACTCCTCCCGGACTGGATTCAGGTCATCAGCGAGGTCAACCCCGTGACCTACGGCGTGGACGCGGCCCGCGCGCTCGTCATCGACGGGTGGGTCTGGGAGACGATTATTCCCAATGTGGGCGTGCTGGTCGGTCTCGACTTGGTTCTGGGCGCGTTCGCCGTGTACATGTTGAACCGAGCGTCGAGTTCCGCAGTTCAGTAGGTGGTTTTTCGGTCGCCGCGGTCGGTCTTCTGGTATGGCCAAACAGGACCTGCGCGAGCGAATCTGGGATCTCCTCGAAGCCGAGGGCATCGCCCGATTTCCGTTCCCGCCACACGACCGTATCCCGAACTTCGCCGGGGCCGAAGCCGCCGCCGACCTCCTCGGCGAAACCGACGAGTGGCAGGCCGCCGAGGCCATCAAGGCTAACCCCGACGCACCACAGCTACCGGTGCGGCGACGTGCGCTCCGGGAGGGCAAGACCGTCTACACGGCGGTGCCGCGACTCCGCGACGAGAAACCGTTTTACGAACTCGACCCGACGACGATTCCACCAGACGAGTACGACAGCGCGCCGACCATCTCGCACGTCGAGTCGTACGCACGGCAGGTCGCGCCGGAGGAAGTGGCCACTATCGACCTCGTGGTGTCGGGGAGCGTAGCCGTCACCGCGACGGGCGCGCGTGTCGGGAAAGGCGAAGGGTACAGCGACCTCGAATACGCGGTCCTTCGAGAGTTGGACCTCGTGGACGCCGAGACGCCGATTGCGACCACGGTCCACGATTCACAGGTCGTGGACGAGGACGTGGCGGTCGAGGCTCATGACGTGCCGATGGACCTCGTGGTGACACCGACAGAGACGATTCGGACCGCGACCGAACACGAGACACCGGCGGGCGTGTTCTGGGACGAACTGGCCGACGAGCGAATCAGGGCGATTCCAGCGTTGGAAGCGCGTCGGCCGAAGTAGGTAACGACCCGGATCGTGTGCTAACGTTCGCTATTGCCGTCTTCGGGGGATACGACGACCGAACAGTCGGTGGGTTCTCCTCTTGTAGTGTACTCCTCCAAGAAGATGCCCACAAGGGTGAATCATGACTAGAGAGTAAATTATTTCGGCGAAATATAAGCAACAAGCCAAGGGCCGGATTTGAACCGGCGGTAGGCGGCTCTGCAGGCCGCTGCGTTCGGCCGGACTCTGCCACCTTGGCGCTGTCTTCTACTAATCGCTCGTCGCGCTTAAATATAGCGGTCCTAGACGAGGGTTGCGGGGTTCACTGGTTGTGTGGTAGGGACGTATCGGGGATTTTCGGTTGGTTCGAAATGAGGAAACCCCCGGAGCCAGCGTGGTGCTGGTCGGGGGTGATGTGTGTGGGTATGAGTGGGAGGCGGCGAAGCGGGGTTTCCAGAGGCTCGCGCACTCCAGTACT